>JAKFFO010000142.1:0-54871 GCA_036675035.1 Oxalobacteraceae bacterium | reverse complement strand
TGGTAATCCTCAGCTCCCGGAGAGAGGGTGAAAATACCGGCCGGAAAAGTAAAATCTTTTCGCGACCGAGTCTATAGTCCGGGACATGTCATGTGCGGCCGTAGCGATCCTGCAAGCGAACGATATCGTCCTCCCCCAGATATCCGCCGGATTGAATTTCGATCAGTTCGAGTGGCATCTTCCCGGGGTTTTCAAGTGAGTGAACGACGCCGACCGGAATGTAGGTGGATTGATTCTCGGTCAGCAGATATTCCTTGTCGCCATTGGTGATCTTTGCGGTGCCGCAGACGACCACCCAATGTTCTGCGCGATGGTGATGCATTTGCAGCGACAACTTTGCGCCTTGCTTGACGGTAATGCGCTTGACCTGGAAGCGCTGGCCGTTGCCGATCGAATCGTATGATCCCCACGGACGAAATATTTCGCGATGCTGGGTCGCCTCGGTACGTTCGCTGTCGAGCAATCCGGAAACCAGTTTTTTCGTATCCTGTGCGCGGCTGGCATCCATGACCAGGATTGCATCGGCGGTCTCGACGATCGCGATGTTTTGCAATCCGACCGCGGCGACCAGGCGGGTCGTGCCGTGAATCAGGCAATTCTCGCAATCCTGCGTAAGTACATCGCCGCTGGTCGCGTTGTTGCTTGCATCCTTGTCAGCGACATCCCATACCGACGCCCATGAGCCTATATCGCTCCAGTTGGCGCTCAACGGGATCATCGATGCGCGATCGGTACGCTCCATGACCGCGTAATCGATCGCCTTATCGGGGCTCGCCGCATAGGACTGCGTATCCAGTCGAATGAAATCGAAATCCTTTTTCGCAAGTTCGACCGCATTGCGGCACGCTTCCACGATTTTTGGTTCGTGGCGCGTCAATTCCTCGATATAGCGACTTGCCCTGAACAGAAACATGCCGCTGTTCCAGTAATAGTTTCCGCTGGCAATATATTGCTCGGCTGTGGCGCGATTGGGTTTTTCCACGAATTCGAGCACCGGTTGCGCGACCGTAGTCTCGGTCGAAGCGGCGCGGATATAGCCATATCCGGTCTCTGGGCCGCTCGGCTTGATGCCGAACGTGACCAGGTCGCCGGCATCGGCCGCCTGTCGCGCAAAATGGATCGCGGTGCAAAAAGCATCATGATCCTTGATCACATGATCTGACGGCAGCACCAGTAACAGCGGATCTTCGTATTGCGACAGTGCATGCAGCGCGGCACTTGCAATTGCCGGAGCGGTGTTGCGCCGCATCGGCTCCAGCAGAATCTGCGCGTTGTCGATACCGATTTCGCGCAATTGCTCGGCAGCGACGAAACGCGAAGACTCATTGCACACAAGCAATGGAGCGCCTGCATGGTCGATTCCATTGAGCCTTTGTACCGTCTGTTGCAGCAGACTTTCCTTGCCGAGCAGACGCAGGAATTGCTTCGGATAGCTTTCGCGCGACAGCGGCCAGAGCCGGGTGCCGGAGCCACCGCAGAGGATGACAGGAATCAAGGGTGATGTAGGCATGGTCAAGTCAGTTCAAAGTAGGCTTTGGTATAGGGATGCACATCCGGATGCAGAAGGATCTGGTCCGGTGCCATCCATTGATACTGGCTGTGCTGGTCGGGTGGCAGCCGCAGCGAAGCCGGATCGACGGGCAAACGGTAGGCGAGCACCACGTAATGCGTGCTCGCATTTTCGGTACCAGCGAAATTTATGTCGTAAAAGTGTTCATATACGCCCGCGATCGGGAACGCAGCTCTTTCAGCATGCAGGCCAAGTTCTTCCAGCGCGATCCGGGAAAACGCGGTATCGAGCGGTTCGTTCTTGCGCACTCTGCCTCCCGGAGCAAACCAGCATCCTTTTGCCGGCGGATTGGTGCGCAAGCCGAGCAAAATGCTTCCATTCGCATCTTCGACAAGCAAATCGATCGAGATCAGCGGCGCATTTGCTACCACTGTCGCGAACAAGTCCTTCGACAGCGGTGCAGCCGGTGCCGCACCAGCCGCCAATTCCCGGCTGCCATCGATGCGCCTATCGACTGGCGGCACGGCAGTGTCAATACGCATTGTTGCCGGTCCAGCCCTTGAATGCGGTCCAGACGATGATCTTCACATCCATCCACAGCGACCAGTTCTGAATGTAGTGCAGGTCGAATTGCACGCGCTTCGCCATCTTGTCCACCGTGTCGGTTTCACCGCGGTAGCCATGGATCTGCGCCCAGCCGGTAATTCCCGGCTTGACCCGGTGCCTCAGCATGTACATCTCCAGTTTTTCCTTGTAGATATCGTTGTGCTGGAGCGCATGCGGACGCGGGCCGACTACCGACATGTCGCCCATCAGCACATTGATGAATTGCGGCAGCTCGTCGAGGCTGGTACGGCGCAGGAACCGGCCGACCGGCGTAATGCGCGGATCGTCCTGGGTTGCCTGCTTGACGACACCGTTTTCCTGATGCGGCCGCATGGTGCGGAATTTGTACACATTGAATTTTTTGCCGTTCAGGCCGAGCCGGGGCTGCTTGAAAAAAATCGGACCGGGCGATGAAATCCGGATACAAATTCCAATTACCACGAACAGCGGGATCAGCAAGATCAGCGCGACGATCGCGAACACCTTGTCGAAGAGATCTTTCGCGATACCGCCCACGCCGCCGGACACCGGCTGATTGAGCTCAACAGCAGGAAGACCGAGGAAGTTGATGAACTTGTTGCTGAGGATTTGCATGCTCATCGTGTCCGGCACCCAGCGGATGTCAACCAGCGAATTCCGGAGCAGGTACTGAAGCGACTGCAACTCGGCCGATGCGCTCAAGGGCAGGGTTATCCAGATCTCGTGGATATTCTCCTTCTCGACGTAATCGCAGATCGCTTCCAGCGTATCGATTTTTTCCACAGAATTATCGATGAAGTCGGCGCCGTCTTCGGTTCCCGCATGAATGGCTTTCACGTCATAACCGTACCAGTGCTGCTCGGCCGCCCGCTTGTGCATTTCGCGGCCGGTTGAGCCGTAGCCGACGATAACGACGCGTTTGCTGTTCAAACCTTTCTCGCGCAGGTAATGCAGGCAGGAGTACAGGATTGCTCTCGACAGAATCAGGAACAGAATACCGGTCAGAAACCAGTAAAACACCCACAGCCGGGACAGATCACCGGCCTGGTGAATCAGGAAGCTGAACACCACGCCGATCAGAAGCACCGCTGCCCACGCGCCGCCGACATGCATGACCATGGGAAGCTTCGAACGTCCGCGCCAGGACGTGTAAAGTTCGAACTGCGAGAAAAGCAGGAACGCAAGGCCGCAGCAAAAGTACAGAAGGACGGTGTGGATCGGCGCCGCTTCACTTAGCGGCGAACTGAACCGGAGCATATGAGAAAGATGGGCGGCGAACCACAGCGCGACAACGTCCATCACGCGCATCGAAAATTCTAATCGGGAAGAATTTCTGAGAATTAGATCTTGCATACGATATAAACTTTCAAAGCCGATGCGGATTCCGGAAAATTGCGCTGTTCGAAATCTCTTCCGAAAAAACGGTTCGTGTGTGAATCATAGTAATCATTTAATTTGTTATGAGAATGCAAATTGATCCTTGATTGAGCCCGGTCAAAAGCGCCGGAACGATCACAGCGCACGGTGTGTGATTGGCCCCACAGCCAATAAAAACCAGTGCATCGCGATAAGGTAAGAAAGTTAAGAAGCGCACATGAATTACTCCCGCATCAATGCCGCTGATCGGCATACTGACAGCGCAGACAAGGTCCGCGTGAACGCTTGAAGGAGGGTTCCGCCGTGGGGGCCGGGGCAGTATTCAGCGCCGAATTGCGATTCGATTTCCGGCTCGATTGCAGTCGACAAAATCGAGCCACGCGTCGTCGCAGCGATGCTGTATCAAGCTGCAATGTCAAGCTGCCGTGTCAAGCGTTCACCGCGCGGTATGAGCGAGCAGCGCGGCTCTGTATTATTTACGCATGTTTTTTGCCGTGGTTGCTTGATGTAACGCAGGCACTCCATGCTGATGCGCTATCATTCGTCAAATGACTACGGAACAATCTCAACAGAACGCATTCGACCTCATTGGCGGCGACATCAAGTTGCGCGAGCTGGTCGACCGGTTTTACGATCTGATGGATCTCGAACCGGAATTTTCAGGCATACGCGCGCTGCACCCCACGCCGCTCGACAGCTCGCGCGACAAGTTGTACTGGTTTCTATCCGGCTGGACCGGCGGACCCGACCTGTACGTCGAACGCTTCGGCCATCCGCGTCTGCGCGCCCGGCATTTGCCGTATGCGATCGCCTCGTCCGAGCGCGACCAATGGTTGCGGTGCATGGCGCTGGCCATGCAGGATGCGGGCATTGAAGAGGCACTGCAGGAAAGACTGATGCATTCGTTTTTTCAGACTGCGGACTGGATGCGCAACAGGGAAGGCTGACCCGACTTGCGGTACACAAGATCATTGAACGGATAACGAAAATCCCATGACCGAACTAGAACTCATCGTGCTGTTGCTGATCGCGGCAGTCATCATCGTGCTGCAAATCCTTACCGTCGTGCGCGGCCGCGGTACCGACATGTCCGCGCAGCTGGCTCAGCTTCAGAATGCGCTGGAGCGGAATCAGCAGCAGACCAGTGAGCGCATCGAGCGGGAATTGCGATCGCAGGTTCAAACCACTGCCCAGAGCACGCGCCAGGAATTGACCGGCAATTTTGCACAGTTCCAGCAAACGCTCGCGGCGCAACTGACCAGCGTTGCGACTTTGCAGAATAGCCAGATAGACGGTTTTTCCCAGCAGTTGGTAAAGCTCAACGAGGCAAACGCTCAGCAGCTTGAAGCGATGCGTCATGCAATTGGCCTGCAGGCGCAGGCCGGCCGGGAAGAGCAGGCCACCGCGCTCAAACGCTTCGGCGATACGCTGAACCAGACATTGACTGTGTTGACCGAGTCGAATGCGCAGCGCATGGCCGAAGTGCGCGCAACCCTGGAAGCGAAGATCAAGGACCTGCAGAACGATAACGGCGCCCGTCTGGAAGAAATGCGCAAAACCGTCGACGAGAAACTGCATGCGACGCTGGAGCAAAGATTGGGTGAATCGTTCAAGCTGGTTTCGGACCGCCTCGAAAAAGTGCACCAGGGCTTGGGCGAAATGCAGCAGCTTGCGATCGGGGTCGGCGACCTGAAACGGGTGCTGACCAATGTCAAAACGCGCGGTACCTGGGGCGAAGTTCAGCTGTCGATGCTGCTGGAGCAGATTCTGACGCCGGAGCAGTACGCAAAAAATGTTGAAACCATTCCTGGCACCGGCGAACGCGTCGAGTTTGCGATCAAATTACCGGGAAATGACGATGCCGGTACGCCGGTATGGATGCCGATCGATGCCAAGTTTCCCAAAGAGCAGTACGAGCGCCTTGCCGAGGCCGCCGATCATGCGGACGCAGAGGGCGTTGCATCCGCCGGCCGAGAGCTGGAAAGGGCGATCCGGCTGGAAGCAAAAACGATCGCCGAAAAATATCTGTCGCCGCCGCTCACCACCGATTTTGCAATTCTGTTTTTGCCGACGGAAGGTCTGTATGCAGAAGTCATCCGGCGCCCTGGTCTGGCGGACGAGTTGCAGCGTACCTGCCGGGTATGCATTTCCGGGCCGTCCACCTTGTCGGCGTTGCTGAATAGTTTGCAAATGGGTTTCCGCACGCTTGCGCTGGAACAGCGCTCGTCCGAGGTGTGGCAGGTACTTGGTGCAGTGAAGACTGAATTCGGGAAATTCGGTGATGTGCTCGCAGCCACCAAGGCGACGCTGGAACGGGCGGCGAAAAACATAGAACAGGCCGAAACACGCAGCCGGCAAATGGCACGCAAACTGAAATCCGTCGAAGCACTTCCGACCGATGCCGCTCAACTGCTGCTCGGCACCGGCCAGCAAGCGTCGGATGAAGAGAAAGACAGCGTCGAGAATTCGTGATCACGCCGCCCGAGCGGCCGGGCCGGAGCAGTCTTTTCGTCAGCCTGGACTCCGGTTCACCGTAGTGGCGAACCGCGTCGATAACAGGAACACGATGCTCTGCATTGTCATATCAAGCCTTCAAAGAGAACCACGTCGACCAGTTCGCCGGGTTCGATATTGCCGCGGTCGTCAGGCAGAACCAGAAAGCAATCCGCTTCCGACATCGAGCGCAGGATCCCCGATCCTTGCGCGCCGGTGGTGCGCACCTGGGGAGTGCCGCTATCATCGGTGGAGAGAATGCCCCGCTGAAATTCGGTGCGGCCGGGCTTCTTGCGGATTGCGGACTGGCAGGCGACCCGCATCATGGAGGACGGCTTGCCGGCAGCGCCCATCATCCGTAACAGCGCCGGCCGCACAAAAAAATAGAATGTCGCCATCACGGCAACCGGATTGCCCGGCAACCCGAACAGGCAAGCGCTTTTTCCATCCGAGACAATGGTTCCGAAAGCCATCGGGCGTCCGGGGCGCATGGCAATTTTCCAGAACATGACGTCGCCGAACCGGCTCATCACGTCCCTGGTATAGTCGGCATCGCCGTCCGATACGCCGCCCGAGGTAATGACCGCATCGGTGCTCCGGCATGCCGACCGCAACGCGGCCTCCAGCGATGCGGGATTGTCTTCGATAATTCCCAAATCGATGACCTCGCAGCCGAGGCGGGTCAACATGCCATGCAACGTAAAACGGTTGCTGTCGTACACGCAGCCTGGATCGAGCACGGCGCCGGGGGCACGCAATTCGTCGCCGGTGGAAAAAATTGCGACCCGAATAGGCCGCATCACCGAAATTTCCGCAATACCGAGCGACGCAAGCAGGCCGATATCCGCCGGCCGCATGATTCGTCCCTTGTGCAAGGCAGGTTTTCCCGCGCACAGATCTTCTCCCTTCAAGCGCCGGTTGTCACCGGGTGCCACTACACCGCCGGCAATCGTGACCGACGCATCGGAAACGCTTTGAACGAATTCTTGCGGTACCACGGTATCGCACCCCGCCGGCATGATCGCGCCGGTCATGATACGGACGCATTCTCGCCCGACAACCGAACCTGAATAGCCGTGGCCGGCGTGTGCGGTGCCGACGACTTTCAGTTCAAATTCGCCGGCTCCATCAAGCGCATTGCCATGCAGCGCATATCCATCCATGGCGGAATTGTCGTGTGGCGGGACATTGGTGGGCGACACAATATCGATTGCCAGAATCCGGCCCAGCGCATTGCGTAACGGGACTGTTTCCGAGCCCTCAACCGGCTCTGCAAATGCGAGAATGATTTGCTGTGCTTGCGGCGCGGATAACGCATCCGGAGTGCAGCCGGGAATGGCATCGATGAAGTTTGAAAGGGAAGTGGGTTTCATTTCTGCACCGGGGATCCAGATCGAGATGAAGCAGATTTCATTAGCCGCCGATGTAAGACATTTCTACTTTTTTCCGGGATCCGTTGAGATCTGTGGTGTGAGAGGAGCGTAACTCCGAGTAGCGATCCTGGCGGGCCCGCCAAAGATGTGCGATGGCGCTCGAGATTTCTTCATCGGTGCGCGCGTCGCGCAGCAAACCGCGGAGGTCGTAGCCGTGGTCCGCGAACAGGCATGTGTAAAGTACCCCTTCAGTTGAAAGGCGCGCACGGGTACAGTCGCCGCAAAAGGGCTGCGTCACGCTTGAAATGACTCCGATTTCACCGCTGCCATCTTGATAACGCCAGCGTGCTGCCGTTTCACCGGTATTGACGGAAGCTTGTGCCTGCAGTGGAAAGACCGCATTGATGCGATTAACTACTTCAGACGATGGAATGACTTCGTTCATTTGCCAGCCGTTTGAGGTGCCGACATCCATGTATTCGATAAAACGAAGGATGAACGGCGAACCCTTGAAATGTCGCGCCATCGGAACGATGTCATGATCATTCATGTTTCGTTTGACTACCATGTTGATCTTGATCGGGCCGAGCCCTGCCTGGTGCGCCGCCTCGATACCGTGCAAAACTTCGGATACGGGAAAACCGATGTCGTTCATCCGTTTGAACGTCGCATCATCGACTGCGTCAAGCGATACCGTTACACGCTTCAATCCGGCATCCTTCAACGCATGCGCTTTTTTTGCAAGCAGCGATCCGTTGGTCGTCAAGGTCAAATCAAGCTCCCGGCCGTCCACTGTTTTCAATCCGCTCAGCATCGAGATCAGTTGCTCGACGTTCTTGCGCAGCAGCGGCTCGCCTCCGGTGAGGCGGATTTTCGTGACGCCGTGAGCGACGAATATCTTCGCAATCCGCACGATTTCTTCGAACGACAATAGCGATTTCTTCGGCAGGAATGCATAGTTTTTGTCGAATGCATCGGACGGCATGCAATACACGCATCGAAAATTGCAGCGATCCGTGACCGAAATGCGCAAGTCGCGCAAGGGACGGATAAATTGATCGACAAGCTGGCCGGTGGCGCTTTCCAACCGCGATGGAATAGGCGGCGCCTTCTCGCGAGTGCGCTGATCTGCAATGGGAATGATTTTTTCAGCCATGGTGCCGCGTCGGAATAAACAAACGATACAGCAAAGATTATGCCACCGCTACTGATGAAGTAAGCTGGAGAACCTGGCTGGAGGCTGAGCCTCGCGGGAAAGACCGGAAGCACTCATGAATCGCCCGACTGCCAATCCAGATAACAAGGGAGCCGAGGCTCCCTTGTTACACTGCAAAATAAGACTCGATCAGCGTCGACTCATACCGATGGTCCAGAACTATCTATGCGTTTCCACCTGGATCAGCGGCTCGTCCGGCAACGGCGGCAATGGCTTGCGCACTCGCGGTACACGTGGCGCAACAGGAATCGTGGCGCTGGCTTCGCGCGCTGCCCGCAGCTTTTCCGGATCGGTGACTGCCAACGTCAAGCCTGCCGATCGCAATACCTCGTCCAGATCACTCAATGGCATTGGAGCCGGTTCGGCTTTTTCGGGAATCGGCGCCGGTGCAGGCGTTACAGAAACGGGAACCTGGGATTCAGGTTCGGCCTGGATGGTCGTTGCCACAGGCTCCGGGTCCGGCGTGAGTAACGATGGCACCTGGTCGTGTTGACTTGAATCCGAAGCAGAAGCCGGAGTCGGCTCGGAAACAGCGGTCGGTTCGGCCGGTGCAGTTTCGGATTCTTCCCGCTCCGGAATGCGAGCGACTTCTTGCGGAACCTGCGGTGCGGCAATAGCCGAAGTCAACGCACTGGCTTGGGGCGCGACCTCGGGCATTTCCGATTCGGATACGGCATCAGGAACGGGAGATTCCACTGCGGCAGAATTGGAAGCGGCAGTTTCCGGCGCTTCGCTCGGCACGGCAGTATCGTTTGCGCTTATAGGCTCGACAGCTTCTGAGGTGCTTTCGGAATCGACAGTGCCGTCCTCACGCTCGCGCCGATTGCGGTTGCGTCCGCCGCGACGCCGGCGGCGACGGCGCTGCTCTTCGCCTTGCTCGCCTGCCTCGCCGTCCGGTGTTTGCGTGCCGGGCAACAGTGCATCGACTGGCGTGTCGGTTGCGACAACGGTGGTCGGTTTCAGGGCTGCTGCAGAAAGAGCCGATTCGCTCAATAACGCTTCATCCGACTTGGCACCGGCAGACGTTTCCTTGCGCTCTTCCCGTGGTGCGCGCTGTGGGCGGTCATTATTGCGTTCGCGCTTGGCTTCGTTGGTCTCACGCGGTTCGCGCGGCTCACGAGGCTCACGTGGCGGACGTGGAGGCCGAACCGTTGCTGCAGCCACCGTCTCGGCGTGCGGTTGCTTGCCAGCTTGATCACGGCCTTCGGCGCGCGCCGAATCGCGCTCTTCATTTCGATCCCGGCCGTTCCGGCTGTTGCGGCTCCGGCCGCGCTGGCCACGGCCATTACGCTCGCGTTCGCGATTTTGCTGCGTTTTCTCGGTTGCTACAGGTGTCGGTGCAACTGCAGGCACTACCGGTTTTTTGCGGAACAGACCAAACAGTTTGCTGAAGAATCCTTCCTCTGCAGGTAACATCAGTACCGGAATAGCGGTGGTTTCTTCCTGTTTGCGTTCGACGATCGGTGCAGGCTGGTCGGGAGTGATGCCTTTTACCATGGCTTCCTGGCGTGGCTTGACTTCTTCCTTTTGGCGCTTGCCATAACTGATATCGGTCTCGGCCTCTTCCGCCATCGTGTAGCTGGCTTGAATTTCTTCCAGACGCGGATCGTCGTGCTTGATGCGTTCGAGCTTGTAATGCGGTGTCTCAAGATGCTTGTTCGGAATCATGATGACCGCAACCCGATGGCGGGTTTCGATTTTCAGGATTTCGCCGCGCTTTTCATTTAACAGGAAAGCAGCGACATCGACCGGCGCCTGCACATGGATCGAGGCCGAATTTTCCTTCATCGCCTCTTCCTGGATAATGCGCAGCACCTGCAACGCAGACGATTCGGTATCGCGTATATGGCCGGTGCCGTTGCAGCGCGGGCAGGTCACGTGGCTGCCCTCGGACAGCGATGGCCGCAGTCGCTGGCGCGACAATTCCATCAGGCCGAAACGCGAGATCTTGCCCATTTGTACACGGGCACGATCGTAGTGCAACGCATCTTTCAATCGAGACTCGACTTCGCGCTGATTTTTCGCGTTTTCCATGTCGATGAAGTCGATGACGATCAATCCGCCCAGATCGCGCAGGCGCAATTGGCGCGCCACTTCTTCGGCCGCCTCAAGATTGGTATTGAATGCAGTTGTTTCGATATCGCTGCCGCGCGTCGCACGTGCGGAGTTCACGTCGACCGAAACCAGCGCTTCAGTGTGGTCGATGACGATGGCACCGCCGGAAGGCAGTGGTACCGTCCGTGAATAGGCGGTTTCGATCTGGTGTTCGATCTGGAACCGGGAAAATAGTGGAACATCATCCCGATAGCGCTTGACCCGATGCACCATGTCGGGCATCACATGGCTCATGAACTGCTGGGCCTGTTCATATATGTCATCGGTGTCGATCAGGATTTCACCGATATCCGGCTGGAAATAGTCGCGGATCGCGCGAATTACCAGCGACGATTCCTGGTAAATCAGGAACGCACCCGAAGAGGATTGGCCTGCTCCTTCGATTGCGCGCCACAATTGCATCAGGTAATTCAGGTCCCACTGCAGCTCGTCGACATTGCGACCGATTCCGGCAGTGCGCGCGATCACCGACATGCCGGTCGGCAAATCGAGTTTGTCCATCGTTTCGCGCAGTTCCTGCCGGTCTTCGCCTTCGACCCGGCGCGATACTCCGCCGCCGCGCGGATTATTCGGCATCAGCACCAGATACCGGCCCGCCAGCGAAACAAACGAAGTCAGTGCCGCCCCCTTGTTGCCGCGCTCTTCTTTTTCAACCTGGACCATGATTTCCTGGCCTTCGCGCAGCGCTTCCTTGATGGATGCATTGCGGACATCGACGCCTTCGCGGAAATAGGTGCGTGCGACTTCCTTGAAAGGCAGAAAGCCATGGCGCTCTTCGCCGTAATTGACGAAACAGGCTTCAAGCGATGGCTCGATGCGGGTGATGACGCCTTTATAGATATTGGACTTGCGCTGCTCGCGTCCGGTGGTTTCGATATCGATATCGATGAGTTTTTGCCCATCGACGATGGCCACGCGCAGTTCTTCCTGCTGCGTGGCATTAAACAACATGCGTTTCATTTTTTTAGCTCCGCGACCCGTAGGCCATCTTCAATGCCGCTTACTATTAGTATTGGCGGCAACAGTACAGGGATGTACGCGAGAGTGGAGCGCTTGGGAGAGGGAATTGCCTTGGTATGCGGCACGGCAGCGCAATTGCGCTGATGTCACAATGGGGCGCGAATACAGTCAAGCGGGATGCCTGGCATGCCCATAACCTGCACCGCGCGCTTCGAATGATCCGAGCGCAAAAGGCAAAATTGCAGGTTGTGAGCAACTCAAATAAGCTAAACGAAACATAGGTTCAGCAAAAATCGGCAAACAGGGTTCAACTGCATCAACCAGCGAGCTCCTTGCTTCAAGGCGAGCTTGCCGGATTTATCCTTATGATCCAAACAATCCAGTTCAACATTCTTGCGCGCTATCCGATTACAACAACGGTGCAACCTTGACTCGCGCAGGGATGGTGCGTACACATCTTTTCAATCGAATTTGCAAATTGGCGAGGCCGATCGAGACGCCCCTGTGTAGAATGTGCTTTTTATTCTCACACCAACAGCAGCTTTGTAACTGCCGTGAAACAATTATATATTCAAAATGAAGGACTTAGCGAGATTTTCTGGGAAAGAAGCCCCAACTGCGGCGCCATCTCACCCGCTGCAGGTCCTGCCCCAAGTCCAACTGGTGACGATTTCAGAAGAAGACGCCGGCCAGCGAATCGATAATTTTTTGCTACGGATATGTAAAGGCGTTCCAAAAAGCCATATATACAGAGTGCTTCGCTCGGGTGAAGTTCGCGTCAACAAAGGGCGCATTGATCAGACTTACCGCTTGCGCCAGAACGATGTGGTTCGAATTCCGCCGGTTCGCATGGCTGAAAAAGCGATGCACTCGGTCCCTGGCGCAGAATTCAAAATATTGCTTGAGGATAATCACCTGCTCGTGATCGACAAGCCGGCCGGGGTCGCGGTACACGGCGGGTCCGGTGTCAGTTATGGTGTGATCGAGCAACTTCGCGCATCGCGGCCGCAGGCAAAATTTCTCGAACTGGTGCATCGGCTCGACCGTGACACGTCGGGTATTTTACTGCTGGCAAAAAAACGCTCGGCGTTGACCAATCTGCATGAGCAGATTCGCGAAGGTTTGCTCGACAAACGCTACCTGGTTCTGGTGCAAGGCGACTGGAATAATCCGCGACAGCACATAAAATTGCCGTTATTTAAATATAATGCGCCCGACGGCGAGCGCCGGGTCAGGGTGCAATCGGATGGGCTAGCATCGCATACCGTATTCAATCTGATGCGAAAGTACGGAACATTCGCGCTGCTGGAAGCGGAATTGAAAACGGGACGAACGCATCAGATAAGGGTGCATCTTGCATCAAGCGGATTTGCCATCGCGGGCGATGACAAGTACGGCGATTTTGCGTTGAACCGAGGTCTGCAAAAAGCCGACGGCATGCGGCCTGCCTTAAAACGCATGTTCTTGCATGCACACCAGATTACCTTTACGCATCCGGATACGGGCCAGACGGTCACACTGAACGCGCCGCTGCCGCCGGAATGCGAACGTTTTCTAAGTGGCCTTGAAAATGCGCCTGTTTAGCTATAGTTAGCTGCGCGATTATCGATTTTTTACTGCGAAGGAGCTGGCAGAAGACCTGCCAGAACAAATGGCACGAAAGCAATTTGACCTGATCGTATTTGATTGGGATGGCACGTTGATGGACAGCACGGCGACCATTGTGAAGTGCATCCAGGCATCCGCCCGGGATCTCGGGCTTCCTGTGCCGGACAACAAGGCTGCGTCCTATGTGATTGGGCTCGGGCTTCAGGATGCGATGCAGGCGGCGCTGCCTGATCTCGATCCCAAATACTATCCACGCATGGTGGAGCGGTATCGCTATCATTATCTCGCCAAAGATCAGGAATTGACGCTATTTGAAGGGGCGCACGAAATGCTCGCAGAATTATCGCAGCAAGGGTATTTTCTTGCAGTCGCGACTGGTAAAAGCCGCGTCGGCTTGAATCGCGCACTCGATACCGTCAAGTTGATGTCGCTGTTCGATGCGACGCGCTGTGCCGATGAAACATTTTCAAAACCGCATCCGGCCATGCTGCACGAATTGACCCGGGAGCTGGGACAGGACATGCGGCGAACCGTCATGATCGGCGATACCACGCATGATCTTCAGATGGCAATCAATGCGGGCGCTGCGGGAATCGGTGTGCGGTACGGAGCGCATTCCGAAGGCGAATTGCAAGCGCTCAATCCGCTTCATATGGCGAGTTCGATTGCGGATTTGCATGCATGGTTAAACGAAAACGCATGATCGATCATGACTGAAATCTCCATCTTCGTCTGTGACTCGACGGCCTTGGAAGAGGGTGGGAGAGGCGTGCGTTTCCCGGTGACGGCAGGCGGCGAAGATACAACAGGGTTTGCAATCCGGTATAACGGAGCCGTCCATGCATACCTGAACAGATGTGCCCATGTGCCGATAGAACTGGATTGGACCGAAGGACAGTTTTTTGAATCAAGTGGTTTTTATCTGATGTGCTCCACCCATGGCGCCATTTACGCGCCCGAGACTGGCAGATGCGAGGGTGGACCCTGCCGAGGCGGTCGGCTGCGTCCGATAATGGTCCTGGAGCGCGACAATCAAGTATTCTGGCAACCGGACGACTATGTCCGGCCGGCAAGAGCATAGACAAGAACAGACAAATACAAATAAATATAGCGAACATCATGAGTAACGAACACTACGAAAATTCTTCCCGGCCGGCGGCGCAAGACTCGATCAGGTCGTCGCAAAAAGAAGGTTGGGAGCGCGATACCTTGGAAAAACTGGCGTTTGCTTCATTGCGAGAGCAGCGCGCACGACGTCGGTGGGGTATTTTTTTCAAGCTCGCCACATTATCGATTGTGGTCTATGCAATCTGGATGGCATTTGACCTCGGCGCTTCGGAAGGCGATATGGTGAGCGCGCATACTGCATTGATAGAACTCGAAGGCACAATCGAAGCCGGCGGCCTCAGCGCGGCAGAAACCGTTGTTCCAGCGCTCAATAAGGCGTATGCCGACAAGGGTTCGGTCGGCATCATCATGCATATCAACAGTCCGGGCGGCAGTCCTGTACAGGCCGGCATCATCAACGATGAAATTACTCGCCTGCGAAAAATTTATCCCCAAAAGCCTCTGTATGTCGTGGTCGGCGAAATGTGCGCTTCCGGCGGCTACTACGTTGCTGCGGCAGCCGACAAGGTTTTTGTCGACAAGGCAAGCATTGTCGGCTCAATCGGCGTGCTGATGGACGGGTTCGGATTTACCGGCCTGATGGAAAAAGTCGGTGTCGAACGCCGTTTGTTGACGGCTGGTGAAAACAAGGGATTTCTGGATCCGTTCAGCCCCCAGGTTCCGAAGCATCAAGAATATGCTCAGGCCATGGTTAACGAAATTCATCAGCAGTTTATCGACGTGGTACGAAAAGGCCGGGGCAAGCGGTTGAAAGAAACACCTGATATGTTTTCCGGGTTGTTCTGGAGTGGCTCCAAAGCGGTCGAGCTCGGGTTGGCCGATGGCTTTGGCACGGTCGATTCCGTTGCTCGCGACATATTGAAGGCAGAAAATATTATCGACTATACCCAGCATGAGGGTCTGCCGGAACGGGTGTTGAAAAAATTCGGTGCCGAAGTCGGTGCCGGCGCCGTAAGATCGATTTGGGGTGGAGCGACGCCGGCTTTCCGATAATTGAGAGAGCTCGAGCCTGCGCAAAAAAAAGACGCCAGTTTTTCCTTGCGATTTTCGTGTCATGCCATATAGTGAAGATACTTGAACGTCGGTAGATTTCGTTCAAGCCGTGATACGGCTGCTTTCTGAAATCGCCACAAAATCACCGCATCGAAGATGCGGCGTTGGGGAGCCTTGGGCTTCTCGCTTGACGCCCTCAGGGGCATGCAAAACGGCGGCGCAATACCGCCGTTTTGCGCATTTCTATCTCTCTCCGAGCAAAAGAAACACTGTTGGCTTCTTTTGAAAATCCGGCATGCTGCCGGATGCCAGATCGGCCTTCCATTTTGCCGTTGTTTGCATTTTGATCGATTCAGAGCTCAATGTCAGATCGGTCGCGACCGAGATCAAGGTATTTGGCTGGCACGTCGTGATAAGCGCTTCAAGCAACGCGACATTGCGATACGGTGTTTCGATAAAGAGCTGGGTTTGTTTTTCATGGCGCGATCGCTCTTCAAGTATCCTGATGCGCTTCGCCCGCTGTTGTGCATCGAGCGGAAGATAGCCATTGAAGGCAAAGCTCTGACCGTTTAATCCGCTCGCCATGACGGCGAGCAGAAGAGAGGAGGGGCCGACCATCGGTCTGACGATAACCCCTTGACTATGCGCCATGCGCACCAGATCGGCCCCCGGATCCGCGACCGCCGGCACGCCGGCTTCGGAAATCAGCCCGGCGTCCCGCCCGGCCAGCAACGGCTCAAGGAGTAGCGGTAGAGCAGAAACATCGGTGTTGACATTGAGCTCTGCAATCCGGATCTCCTGCAGCGGCGCGGCAAGCGGGTGTGCTATTGCGACCTGCTTCAGGAATGCGCGCGTCGTTTTGGCATTTTCGGCGATAAAGTAATCGATCCTTGCAGTGATGGACTGCACTTCATCCGGAATTATCGATGCAAGCGGGTTAGGCCGATCGTTATTCATCGGTCCGAGGGTGTTGGGGATTAAATAAAGGATTCCTGGCATGTGCGTCGATATGAATTACAAGTAAGGGAAACGGACATCGCCGGATATTGCGGTCCGATACGATCTGTCAGCGGCACTGCACTTGGGAAAAGGATCGGCGTACTGCGGGACATGCAAATCAGCCAGTGAAAAACGGCAGCTCGGCACGGCGTAGCATCGTGGTCAATGCAATCAGAGGCAGGCCGGTCAGAGCTGTGGGATCGCTGGTTTCTATCCGCTCAATAATTGCAATGCCGAGGCCTTCATTTTTTGCGCTGCCTGCGCAATCATAGGGCTGTTCTATACGCAAATAGGCTTCCAGCTCGTCATCGCCGAGATCGCGAAAGGTAACAAAAGTCTGCACGTTTTCTAACTGAACCACTCCGCCTGGCGGGTTCTTTCGGCCATCGTACAGACACAACGCAGTATGAAATATTACCCGGCGTCCGCGCATTTTCTTTAATTGCACTAACGCATTTAGATGGGAGCCGGGCTTGCCGATCTGTTCACCGTCCAATGTGGCGACCTGGTCACAGCCGATCACAATCGCTGCCTCTTCGCGTTCACCTATCGAGGCGGCTTTTTCGCGTGCCAGACGCAATGCGGTCGTTTCCGGTGCCTCATCCGGACGTGGCGCTTCATTGATATCCGGTATTGCGACCGTAAACGGAATTTGCAAGCGCGAAAGCAGCTCATGCCGATATCTGGAGCTGGAACCGAGGATCAATCGCGGGCGGGCAAGAGGTGTGGGCATAGGGCAATGATTTATAAGCGGATTTACCGGCAAAAAATACGCTAACGCTTTGACGAATAAGGAAAATATCTGTTATTATCGCAGGTTTTCCGGGTTCGACCAGCCTATGAAAACGCCATTAATCGACACCTTTGAATTCTGTCGGCACAGGGAGCGTCGCGACGGCCAATTTGCGGTTGCGGATTTGACCCGGCTGGCTGGTGAATTGGCGGATGAATCCGGCGTACTGATCTGGTCATTGCAAGGCGGATCCAACAAATCGGGCCATTTGCAATTGACGTTGAAAATATCCGGAGCCGTTCAATTGAGGTGTCAGCGTTGTTTGACTTCATTTGAATTTCCAATCGAATCCGAGTCGGCATTGGTGCTAGCCGCAGACGAAAAAAGTGCCGACGAACTCGAAGAATTGCTGGATGACGATAGAGTCGACGTCATTGTCGGCTCAAGAGAATTCGATATCGTGCAGCTGATTGAAGATGAAGCGTTGCTGGCATTGCCGTTGGCGCCAAAGCATGAGCTCTGTCCTGACAATGCGGCGCTCGATGCGTTAAAAGGTGCAAAAAAAGAATCGCCGTTTGCGGCGCTGAAGAATCTGAAGCAATAGTTTTTGCGGAATATTGCAAGTAAACTCATCCTGTTTTTCAGTGAGTTTGCCAATTGAATGTGTTAAAATTTTCGAACTTAAGGTTTAGGAGTTATCATGGCTGTCCAACAAAACAAGAAGTCCCCATCAAAGCGCGGCATGCATCGCTCGCATGACTTTCTGACTGCGCCGCAGTTGGCAGTCGAGCCGACCACCGGCGAAACGCATATGCGCCATCATATTAGCCCAAACGGCTATTATCGTGGGCGTAAGGTTCTGAAAACCAAGAACGACGAGTAAGCAGATCGTTGTTCCAAGCCAAACACGGCGTGACGAGTTTTCGACTTGGCGCCGTTTTTTATATGCTGAAACAGCGCGTCGCGTCATTTTGAATCATGCCGAATCTGGCCGATAATGCGGTTGGAACAAGGTTCTGATCAAAACAATGACAATTAAAATCTCTATTGACTGCATGGGCGGAGATCACGGCCCATCGGTTACCGTCCCTGCCGCACTTTCGTTCGTCAATCGCGAACCTGATGCAGAACTTGTTCTGGTCGGCTCGGCCGATGCAATCGGGCTGGAGCTTGAAAAACATCGAGCAACAACCCATCCGCGCCTGTCGATAAAAATTGCGACCGAAGTGGTCGCGATGGACGACCCGATTGAAGTCGCATTGCGACGAAAAAAAAATTCTTCCATGCGTGTTGCAATCGATCTGGTGAAGAACGGAGATGCGCACGCTTGTGTTTCTGCCGGAAACACCGGTGCACTGATGGCCGTCTCTCGCTATGTATTGAAAACGCTTCCTGGCGTTGATCGTCCTGCGCTCTGCACTATTTTCCCCAATCAGAAAAACGGTCCGACATACATGCTCGACCTGGGCGCAAATGTTGATTGCGAGCCTCAGCATTTGCATCAGTTCGCGCTCATGGGATCGGCCCTGGTTGCCGCGATGGAGGGTAAATCAAAACCGACCGTTGGCTTGCTTAACGTTGGTGAAGAAAATATCAAAGGCAATGAGGTTGTAAAGCAGACTGCGGAATTGCTGCGCATGGACCATCAAAAGGGCATGCTCAACTTTTATGGCAACGTCGAAGGCAACGATATCTTCAAGGGAACCACCGATGTTGTCGTTTGCGATGGCTTTGTTGGCAATGTTGTTCTTAAAGCGGTAGAAGGCGCAGGCCGATTATTCAAAACGGTTCTTTCGGAAGAATTGCGGCGTGGGCCGTTCAATCTGCTTGGCGCCCTGATTGCCAGGGGCGCGTTGAAATCGATTTCCAATCGATTGAATCCATCACAATATAACGGCGCGGGCTTGTTGGGGCTGCGCGGACTGGTGTTCAAGAGCCATGGCAGCGAAAATGCATACGGTTTTGAGTGCGCGATCAAGCGGGCATTTGATGCCGCACGATTTGATGTGCTGGTGCGCATTTCGAAAACAATTTCGGAATTGATGCCGCAGTCCGAAGCCCTTTCTTCTCCCGAAAGCACGCCTGCCGATACCGAATTAACTCATCAAAAAACCGCATGACTCTTTACAGCAAAATCATTGGCACCGGCAGCTACTTGCCGCCAAAACGGGTAACGAATGGCGAGCTTGCCGCACAATTAGCCGAAAAGGGAATCGAGACATCGGATGAATGGATCGTGTCACGAAGCGGAATATCGGCGCGGCACTATGCAGAATCCGATGTGCAATCGAGCGATCTGGCGGTGGCTGCGTCAAGACATGCATTGGAAATGGCAGGACTCAAGCCTGACGATATCGATCTGATCATCGTCGCCACTTCCACCCCCGATTATTTTGGTGGCTTTCCAAGCACGGCATGTGTCGTGCAGCGCAAGCTTGGCATTACGAATGAGTGCGCCGCATTCGATGTGCAGGCGGTGTGCAGCGGCTTTGTCTACGCGGTATCCGTGGCGGATAATTTCATTAAATCCGGCGCCCACAAAAATGTGCTGATTGTAGGGACCGAGGTGTTTTCGCGCATTCTCAATTTCGAAGATCGGACTACCTGCGTACTGTTTGGCGATGGTGCCGGTGCCATTGTGCTGACTGCGGCTGAAGAGCCCGGCATACTGGCAACCAAGCTGCATGCCGACGGGCGGTATGCCGATATTTTATGCGTGCCGGGAAGCGTCAAGGCCGGTGCAGTTGACGGCAGCGCCTTTCTTTATATGGACGGGCCTGCGGTATTCAAACTCGCGGTATCGGTGCTCGAAAAGGTCGCCAACGAAGCACTGAAGATGGCCGATATGAGCGCGTCGCAAATCGATTGGCTGATTCCGCATCAGGCTAATATCCGGATCATGCAAAGTACCGCAAAAAAATTGGGATTGCCGATGGAAAAGATGGTGGTCACAGTCGATCAGCATGGCAACACTTCGGCTGCGTCAATTCCGCTCGCGCTTGATACGGCGGTACGCGATGGACGTATCAAGCCTGGTCAGAATGTGATGATGGAGGGCGTAGGCGGTGGATTTACCTGGGGTGCGGCTCTCGCGCGAATGTAAGTTTATCCAATAACATTATGAATAAATTCGCTTTTGTTTTTCCTGGACAGGGTTCTCAAGCGATCGGCATGTTGAACGGTTTTGCCGATCATCCTGTGATCAAGCAAACGGTCGCGGAAGCATCCGATGCATTGCAATTCGATATCGGGAAGTTAATTGCCGATGGTCCGAAAGAGGATCTTGACCTTACAACGAATACTCAACCGGTAATGCTGACTGCCGCAGTTGCGTTTTATCGTGCATGGATCGCAGCGGGCGGCAGAGCACCTGCAATTGTCGCGGGCCATAGTTTGGGCGAATACTCAGCGCTGGTCGCGGCGGGTGTCATCGCATTCAAGGATGCAGTGCCCCTGGTGCGTTTTCGTGCGAAAGCGATGCAGGAAGCCGTGCCGGTAGGCCAAGGCGGAATGGCCGCAATTCTCGGTTTGTCCGATGCCGAGGTGCTTTCAGTATGTGCCGAATCGGCACAGGGCGAAATTGTCGAGGCGGTCAATTTCAACGCGCCGGCCCAGGTCGTAATCGCAGGACATAAAGATGCTGTTGCTCGTGCATGTGATGCGGCAAAGGCAAAGGGCGCGAAACGCGCACTTGCGTTGCCGGTATCTGCACCGTTTCATTCATCCCTGTTGAAACCTGCATCGAAAAGGCTGCAGGAATACATGGCCGACTTGCCGTTTGCAGCTCCGCAGATCCCACTGATTAATAATGTCGATGTCGCCATCGTCAATGACCCGGCGAGCATCAAGGATGCATTGGTACGGCAGGCAGCCAGTCCGGTACGCTGGGTTGAAACCATCCAGAAAATCGCCGCGCAAGAAATCGTGCAAGTAATTGAATGCGGACCCGGCAAGGTCCTGACAGGATTGAACAAACGGATTGATGCTGCCTTGACCGGTGATGCGATTGTCGATCAAGCCTCTCTCGATAGAATTCTGGAGCTATTGAAGTGAATTCGCACAATCTCAACCTGAACAATCAAGTAGCGCTCGTAACGGGTGCTTCGCGCGGCATTGGCCGCGCAATCGCTCAAGAGTTAGCCAGGCAGGGTGCAAAAGTGATCGGTACTGCCACCTCCGAGGCCGGCGCATCGGCAATTTCGGAATACCTCGGTTCGGTATCGCCCGATTGCGGCAAGGGACTGGTTTTGAATGTCAACGATGCAGAACGCTGCTCCGCAGTGATCGCCGACATCCAGAAAGAGTTCGGCGGCCTGTCCATCCTGGTCAACAACGCCGGCATTACCCAGGACCAGTTGGCAATGCGAATGAAGGATGAGGAATGGGATGCGGTCATTGCGACCAATCTGACGGCAGTGGCGCGCTTGTCGCGCGCGGTATTGCGCGGCATGATGAAAGCCAGATCGGGGCGCATCATCAACATTACTTCCGTCGTCGGATCGGCTGGTAATGCAGGTCAAATGAATTATGCGGCCGCGAAAGCCGGCGTGGCGGGCATGAGCAAAGCACTGGCCCGCGAAGTGGGAAGCCGCAATATTACGGTCAATTGCGTTGCTCCAGGTTTCATTGATACTGACATGACAAAAGCGTTGACCGAGCAACAAACCTTGGCGCTGATGCAGCAAATTCCCGCAGGGCGCTTTGGCTTGCCCGAAGATATTGCCTCTGCTGTCGCATTTCTTGCCTCTCCGCAAGCCGGTTATATCACCGGGACCACCTTGCACGTAAATGGCGGCATGTACATGAGTTAACAGCTGTATTTAAGCGAAGTTCGCCCGTTGTTAAGAATCAAAGCTAAAAGTCAATTTTCATGCCGCAAACCTGCTAAAATGCGCGCACTTTCTGTAACCCACTCACTGGAGGCATAAGATGTCCGATATCGAATTACGCGTTAAAAAAATCGTTGCTGAGCAACTTGGCGTTGCCGAAGCCGACATTAAAAATGAGTCGTCCTTTGTTGACGACCTCGGTGCTGATTCGCTCGATACAGTTGAACTCGTCATGGCACTCGAAGACGAATTCGAAATGGAAATCCCGGACGAACAAGCCGAGAAGATTACAACCGTGCAGCAGGCGATTGATTACGCCAGGGCACACGTCAAAGCCTAATCAGTTTTAGAGACTCCAGGAGAATCGTTTGAGCCGCTCACGCCAGCGTCGCGTTGTTGTTACCGGTTTGGGATGCGTATCACCCGTCGGCAATACCATTGCCGAGACATGGGGCGCGATAATCGAAGGCAAGTCCGGAATTGCAACCATCACCAAGTTCGATGCAACGCCTTTCACCACGCACTTTGCCGGAGAGGTCAAAAACTTCAACATCGAAGATTACATTCCCGCGAAGGCCGCGCGCAGCATGGATGCATTTATCCATTTTGGCTTGGCAGCGGGTATACAGGCGATGGAAGACAGCGGAATTGTTGTGACCGAAGCCAATGCCGAACGCATTGGCGTTATTGTCGGGTCCGGTATCGGCGGTTTGCCGCTGATCGAAGAAACTCATGCCGAGCTGGTCAGTCGTGGGCCTCGCCGGATCAGTCCGTTTTTTGTGCCGGCGTCGATCATCAACATGATCTCTGGACATCTTTCAATCAAGTACGGATTGCAGGGTCCTAATTTAGCCATAGTGACAGCCTGTACCACGGGATTGCACTGTATAGGCGCCGCAGGACGGCTGATCGAGTATGGCGATGCAGACGTGATGATTGCCGGCGGCGCGGAATCAACTATTTCACCACTCGGATTGGGTGGATTCGCGTCGGCGCGAGCACTCTCATCCCGTAACGATGATCCTGCAACGGCATCGCGTCCGTGGGACCGTGACCGTGACGGTTTCGTACTGGGTGAAGGCGCTGGCGTGATGGTGCTGGAAGAATACGAGCACGCAAAGGCACGTGGCGCGAAGATCTATGCCGAATTGCTTGGATTCGGAATGAGCGCCGATGCGCACCACATTACCGCGCCGATTGAAGACGGCGAGGGTGCACGTCGTTGCATGGTTGCCGCATTAAAGAATGCCGAAGTCAATGTCGACGAGATAAGTTACGTCAATGCGCACGGTACGTCGACGCCGTTGGGTGATGTCGCCGAAACACTGGGTATTAAACGGACCCTTGGCGACCACGCGAAAAATATCGTCGTCAATTCGACCAAGTCAATGACCGGGCACTTGCTCGGCGGTGCCGGTGGATTGGAATCTGTGTTCACAGTGCTCGCAGTACAGCAGCAAGTGTCTCCGCCGACCATCAATATATTCAATCAGGATCCGGCATGTGATCTTGACTATTGTGCCAACACGGCGCGTAACATGCCGATCGATGTCGCCGTCAAGAATTCATTTGGCTTCGGCGGTACCAACGGTACGCTCGTGTTCGGCAAAATCTAATCCGATCACTGCTCATCCCTGTATCGGGATGGGCAGTTTCAGCAATATTTCCCAATCATGTCTATTGCAGTATCTGCCGTGGTCAACCCATCCAGATTGCTGCTCGCCGCAGTCGGGGGCATGTGCCTTGGAATTGTATTTGGCGCGGCCATGATTGGCTCCGCGCAGATCAGTGAAATGTCGATCCCCCTGCGAGTGCTGACTGCAGGAGTTTGCATTCTCGCGGCTTTTTTTGCGTTTTATTGGGCGAGACGCACAAGAAAAACGTTTCGTATTGATATTTCCGATATCGGACAAATCCGGATAGAGGAATATATCGAAACAGGGAATGCCTCTTCACGGGCCGAAGTGGTCAAAAGCAAGGTGGTCAAACTATTACCGGATTCAACTGTCTGGAGCCACTTGTTGCTTTTGCGGCTACAGGATGAGGACGATCAAATTACCGTATTGCCGATTTTGCGAGACTGCGTTGAGAAAGATGTTTTTCGACTGCTGTCAATTGCGTGCCGGTGGATTGCTACGCAAAATAACCATGCCGGAATTGAGCAAATTTGACCTGCGCCGCATTTTTATTGAACTTAATATATTTCATCCAGTCAACAGTTAGCCGCGTATATGTTGCATAGAAACAAGGAAACGGGGATTGACGACAGAACGCGATATTGATCAACTATTAGTTGAGCGCGTCCAACGTGGCGACAAAAGGGCGTTCGAGCTATTAGTGACCAAATACCAGAGGAAACTGATGCGACTTGTATCGCGGCTTGTGCGCGACCAGGCGGAGGCTGAAGATGTTGTACAGGAAGCTTTTATCAAGGCTTATCGTGCTCTGCCTCAGTTCCGCGGCGACTCGGCGTTTTATACTTGGCTGTACCGGATCGGCATCAATACCGCGAAAAACTATCTGGTAACGCAAGGCCGCAGAGCACCGACGTCGACTGAGGCCGATGCTGAAGAAGCAGAAACTTTTGACGATGGCGAGCACCTAAGGGATATCAATACTCCCGAGTCAATGTTGGCGACCAAGCAGATTGCCGAAACGGTCAATGTCGCAATGGATGCGTTACCTGAAGAACTGCGGATGGCGATCACCTTGCGAGAGATTGAAGGCTTGAGCTACGATGAAATAGCGGAAGCGATGGGGTGCCCGATCGGTACCGTCCGCAGTCGAATTTTCAGGGCGCGCGAAGCGATTGCGGAAAAGCTGAGGCCACTACTGGGGACGGCAATAGACAAGCGCTGGTAAAGTGTCAGTAAAGAAGACGTTTGAATAAGGGTTGGTTGGGCTTTGGCGAGGTAACTTATGAACACGAATAAAATGAGTCGGGAGCAAATTTCGGCATTAGCCGATAACGAATTGGCCGAGAGTCAGCTTGACATGGCGCTGGCTACCCTTCGCCAGCCGGAAGAGCAGATGGCGTGGGACGTCTATCATCAGATTGGCGATGTATTGCGGTCCGATGACATGGCAATTGCGATGCGCCCGGATTTCGCATCGCGCATGGCGGTTCGCCTGGCGGCAGAACCAACGTTTATCGCACCATTGACCGGCCCGGTGCCGAGCGTGGCGCGTGAGACCGGTCGCGGTGGGAAAGTCGGTGTTCATAATCGGTTCAGGCGTTTTGCAATTCCTGGCGCGGTGGCTGCCGCTGCCGCTTCCGTGGCGCTGATAACGGCACCTCAATTGATGGTAGCAACAAAAGGAAATGCAGTTCATGACAATGCGCAGATAATGGTCGCTTCAACGAGGTCGCCTGTGTCACATGCGGCCGTCATGTCGGCGTCTGCTGCGCAACCCGTCGTCGCCGCCCCGGTCGCTACCGAAGTGGGCATGGTGCTGCGCGATCCGCATATCGATGAATATCTGAGAGCCCACCAACGCTTCTCTCCTTCCGTGTATAGCAGCGCACAGTTCGCGCGTTCGGCAACGCTCGGACGCGATTCTGAAAAATAACCTCATGCGACGAACATTGGTATCGCTTACGTTTGTCGTTGGTCTATCCATTCTGATTGCATTTTCTGCGTATGCCGAAGAAGCCCGTACCACTGCGGCCGACCAGCGCGATGCTCAAAATTGGTTAAAAAGAATCCAATCTGCTGCGCATAAGCTCAATTATTCAGGCATCTTTGTTTATCAGCAGGGCGATCAAGTGCGCACATCGCGCATCACACATATCCGCTCCGGGAAAAACGAGGTCGAGAAACTTGAAGTTCTGGACGGAGAACCGCGCGAATATATTCGCAATAATGAAGAGATCGTTTATTACATTCCCGAGACCAAGACATTATTGGTTGAAAAGCGCGTCACCCAGGACGTCTTTCCTGCAATCCTGGATGCGAATCCCGCGGATCTGGCCAATTATTACAATATAAAAAAAGCCGAGACTGGACGGGTTGCCGGTTTCGAATGCCAAGCGGTTGCATTGGAGCCTAAAGATAACCTGAGATATGGGTACAAACTCTGGGCTGAGAAATCGACCGGCCTGTTGCTGCGCGCGCAGACATTCAATGACCGGAGCGAAGTGGTTGAGCAAATCGCATTTACCCATGTCGCCATCGGAAATATAGACCGGGAACAGGTTAAACCGAGTTTCGAAAATACCCAAGGCTGGCGCGTCGAGAATGCGGTGATGAAGCCGGTTAACCTGTCCAATTGGAGTGTTAATGCAGTCCCGGCCGGATTCGAAAAAATCCGCGAATTGAAGAGGCTTCTGTCGGATACCGGTAATCCTGCGGCGAAGGCAGACGGTACCCGAGGGTCGGAGCGGCCGCGCCAGAGAGAAGTCTCTCAAATCGTGTTTTCCGACGGACTTGCTGCCATCTCGGTTTTCATTGAACCCGGTACGCAAAGTCGCACCGAAGGCTCGATCCAGCAAGGGGCGATGCATATCGTTGGCAAGCGTTATGGCGATTTTTGGCTTACCATTGTAGGAGAAGTGCCTTCAGCCGCGATTAAGCAAGTCGCGAATTCGATCGAATTCAAGCCTAACAAGTAAGCGATTTATGAAAAAAATATTCTCCATTCAAAACATCGTGTCGACCATGCTATTGGGAGCGGCGTGCAGTTTTTTTGCTCCGCCGATGCTCGGCATCGCTGCGCCGGCTAACGCAAGTTCCGTTGTGGGATTGCCGGATTTCACAGATCTGGTCGACCGAGTCGGCCCGGCCGTCGTCAATATCCGCACCACACAAAAGGTAACGCTCGGCGAAAGCGGCATTCCCGGGGCCGGCGATGAAGAGATGCAAGAATTTTTCAGGCGCTTTTTCGGCGTGCCGATTCCCCCGCGCCAACAGCCTTCTCCGAGAAACGGTAAGCCGGCGCCGCAGCAGGAAGAAGAAGTGCCGCGCGGCGTAGGATCGGGATTCATCATTTCCGCGGACGGTTATGTGATGACCAACGCGCATGTGGTCGAAGGCTCGGACGAGGTGTACGTTACGCTGACCGATAAACGCGAATACAAGGCAAAGATCATCGGTACCGACAAACGCACCGATGTTGCGCTCGTCAAGATCGAAGGGAGCAATTTGCCCCGATTGACAATGGGCGACTCCAACAAGCTTCGCGTTGGCGAATGGGTGATTGCAATCGGTTCGCCATTTGGACTGGACAACACCGTCACCGCCGGCATCATTTCTGCGAAAGCGCGCGATACCGGCGATTATCTGCCTTTGATTCAAACCGATGTTGCGGTCAATCCAGGCAACTCGGGCGGTCCATTGATAAACATGCGCGGCGAGGTTGTTGGCATCAATTCGCAAATTTACAGTCGGTCCGGTGGATACATGGGGATTTCGTTTGCGGTCCCGATCGATGAAGCGATGCGTGTTTCCGAGCAGTTGAAGGCAACAGGCAAGGTTACGCGTGGCCGCATCGGCGTACAAATTGGCGAAGTCACGAAAGAAGTTGCAGAGTCTCTGGGTTTGCCCAAGGCGCAAGGTGCACTGGTTCAACGCGTGGAGCCCGGCAGTCCGGCTGAAAAAGGCGGGCTGGAAGCCGGAGATATCATCGTTCAGTTCAACGGTACGGCCATTAATAAATCTAGCGATTTGCCGCGCATCGTCGGTAGTACCAAGCCGGGTTCACGTGCGACTGTGACCGTATGGCGCAAAGGATCGACTCGCGACTTGAATTTGACCGTGGCCGAAATGGATGCGGACAATATCGCAAAGAAAGAGGAAAAATCCAAACCTGGGCAGCCGGTCAATACGTTGGGACTTGCTGTCAGCGATCTGACTGACGCTCAAAAGAAAGAGCTGCGAATTGACGGTGGCGTTGTCGTAGACATCGCCGAAGGTGCGGCGGCGCGCGCCGGGCTGCGTCCGGGCGATCTGATACTCCGCGTAAATAATGTCGATATCAAAGACGCAAAGCAATTCAACGCTGTGGTGGAGAAGCTGGATCCGAAGAAAACCTCGGTATTGCTGGTGCGGCGCGGCGAATCGTCGCAATTCGTGCCGATTAAACCGAATGGACAATAACGATCCGTTGGGTTGGACGGGCGCTGCAGGCAACCCGCCTTGCAGCCCCTTTTGATGTAGTAGTACCAGTGGCAGACAGCATGGAAAAAAGTACACCAGAGTACGTTGTCTGCTCCGCGCTTTTTATCCGGCTTTCTGTCTGCCGTTTGGACATTGGCTCTTGATTCAATTTATTCTTTACTCTCGCTCATATTGTCATCTTTGCGACGATATGCTTCAAGCTTTGCAAGCACTGCGGGGCAATTATCCGTTCTCCATTGAGGTGATCGATGTGGATGCCGACGATAGCCTCGTCGCGCTATACGATGAATTGGTACCTGTGCTACTTGGCAGAAAAAACAATACCGAACCGGTGCAACTCTGCCATTATTTCCTCGATGAAATAAAAGTCAGAGCCTTTCTGCTTGAAGACCCACTTTGTCAGGGCTAATCGAGCTACTTTCACGGCCTTTACCGATTGAAATCCGGTAAAATGCGTCCATCGAACAACCTTTCGCAATAAGGCGCTCGCCTGGGAGATCATCCCCCTCGGAGCGCTTTTTTTGCAATTGCCCCCACGTTAATGAACAACATTCGTAATTTCTCCATCATTGCTCATATCGATCATGGAAAGTCGACGCTCGCAGATCGGATTATTCAACTTTGCGGCGGCCTGTCCGATCGCGAAATGGAAGCGCAGGTTCTGGATTCGATGGCGCTGGAACGCGAGCGCGGAATCACGATCAAGGCCCAGACCGCAGCATTGTCTTATAAGGCGCAAGACGGACAGACATACAACCTGAATTTGATCGATACGCCGGGCCATGTGGACTTCAGCTATGAGGTCAGCCGCTCTCTATCCGCGTGCGAAGGCGCGCTGCTGGTGGTGGATGCTTCTCAGGGCGTCGAGGCGCAGACTGTCGCCAACTGTTACACCGCACTTGACCTAGGTGTCGAAGTTATCCCGGTGCTTAACAAGATCGATCTGCCATCGGCCGATCCGGACAATGCGATTGCTGAAATTGAAGAAGTCATCGGCATCGATGCAGCCGACGCGGTGCGCTGTTCCGCAAAAACAGGGCTTGGTGTGGCCGATGTGCTGGAGTCGCTGATTGCCCGGGTTCCGCCACCCAAAGGCGATCCGACAGCACCGCTGCAGGCATTGATTGTCGACTCATGGTTCGATAACTATGTTGGTGTCGTCATGCTGGTGCGCGTGATCAACGGCACCCTGCGTCCAAAGGACAAAATTCTGCTGATGGCGACCGGCTCGAATCATTTGACGGAAAGTGTCGGAGTATTTACACCAAAATCGATTACACGCGACTCATTGTCGGCCGGGCAGGTGGGTTTTGTCATTGCCGGAATCAAGGAGCTGAAGGCCGCCCGCGTAGGCGATACCGTGACACTTGCGGCAAAGCCGGCCACCGAAGCGCTACCCGGCTTCAAGGAAGTGCAACCGCAAGTATTTGCCGGACTGTTTCCGGTTGAAGCCAATCAGTACGATGCGCTGCGCGACTCGCTTGAAAAGCTGAAATTGAACGACGCGGCGTTGCAGTATGAACCGGAAGTATCGCAGGCTTTGGGCTTCGGTTTTCGCTGCGGA
Source organism: Oxalobacteraceae bacterium (assembly GCA_036675035.1). Taxonomy (GTDB): domain Bacteria; phylum Pseudomonadota; class Gammaproteobacteria; order Burkholderiales; family Burkholderiaceae_D; genus MESE01. Next base: position 25,272 of record JAKFFO010000142.1, on the reverse strand, counting down.
TTTCTAGGATTGCTGCACATGGAAATCGTACAGGAGCGGCTGGAGCGCGAGTTCGACATGGACTTGATCACCACTGCGCCAACCGTCATCTACGAAGTGGTACTGCGCGATGAAACAATCCTCATGGTCGACAATCCTTCCAAGATGCCCGATCCGTCCAAGATCGAGGAAATCCGCGAACCGATCGTGACGGTGAATCTGTACATGCCGCAGGAGTATGTCGGATCGGTGATTACTTTGTGTACCCAGAAACGCGGCGTGCAAATCAACATGAGCTATCACGGCAAGCAAGTACAGCTGACTTACGAAATGCCGATGGCCGAAATCGTGCTGGATTTTTTCGATAAATTGAAATCGACATCGCGTGGCTATGCTTCGATGGATTATGAATTCAAGGAATACCGGGCAGCGGACGTGGTCAAGGTCGACATGCTGATCAATAGCGAGAAAGTCGATGCGCTTGCGATCATCGTGCATCGCTCCAACAGTCAATATCGCGGCCGTGCGGTCGCCAGCAAGATGCGCGAACTGATTCCGCGCCAAATGTTTGACGTTGCCATTCAGGCGGCAATCGGAGCGAACATTATTTCCCGCGAAAATGTAAAGGCGCTGCGGAAAAACGTGCTGGCAAAATGTTACGGCGGCGACATCAGCCGTAAAAGAAAGCTTTTGGAAAAACAGAAAGCCGGCAAAAAGCGAATGAAGCAGGTTGGCTCCGTCGAGATTCCGCAGGAAGCTTTCCTGGCGATTTTACAAGTGGACGATAAATGAACCTGCAGTCAATTTTAAGTAATTTCGCACTGATACTGTTTGTGCTGACAGTGGCGACAGGTATCGTCTGGTTTCTGGACGTCTTTTATCTTGCGAAACAAAGGCGTGCAAGAGCGAATGCGGCACTGGCCGAATTTGATGCACGCAATGCACGGCTGACATCCGAGGGCATCAAGCCCGATACGAGCGGACGCGCGTCATTGGAAGCCAACATTCTACGGCAGCCGACGTGGATCGAATATTCCGGAAGTTTCTTTCCGGTGATTGCGATGGTTTTCTTTTTGCGCTCGTTCTTGTTCGAGCCATTCAAAATACCGTCTAGTTCCATGGTTCCCACGCTGCAGATCGGCGATTTGATATTGGTGAACAAATTTACTTATGGCGTGCGGCTTCCGGTCATCAACAAGAAAATCATCGACATGAACGATCCGCAGCGCGGCGACGTCATGGTCTTCAAATATCCCAAAGATGTTTCACTTGATTACATTAAGCGGGTAGTGGGCATTCCCGGTGATAAAATAACATATAAAAACAAACGCTTAACAGTGAATGGTAAAGAGCTTTCTTATACGCGAGTGCCGGATTATCTGGATGAAGAGCATTTGAGTTATTTTCAGCAATACAAGGAAGTGTTGAACGGAGTGGAACACCGAATTCTTGTTGACGAAAGAGCATCTGCCGGTGTGTCAAACCCCGATAATTTTCCCGGGCGTGAGTTGTGTACATACAGCCTTGACGGATTTACCTGTACGGTTCCCGCTGGACAATACTTTATGATGGGGGATAATCGGGATAACAGCCTGGATAGCCGTTATTGGGGCTTCGTTCCGGAGCAGAACATTGTCGGAAAGGCATTTTTTGTCTGGATGAACTTGAACAACTTTCCGACCAATTTGAAACGTATCGGCAGTTTTGAATAAAACATAACATCAGGGAGCAAATCAATGAAACTACGGTCAAATAACAGGCAGCGCGGCGTATCGTTGACCGGCCTGATCTTCGTTCTTGCCATTGTTGCCATGTTTGCGGTGCTTGGGTTGAAAGTCGTGCCGACCGTTAGCGAATACATGTCAATTAAAAAAGCAATTGTCAGCGCAAAAGCGGCTGGTACTACGCCGATGGAAGTGCGGAATTCCTTCGATAAGCACGCTGACGTTGGCTATATCGAGTCCATTAGCAGCAAGGATCTGGAAATCGTCAAAAACGGTGAGGGCCTGGATGTCAGCTTTGCATATCAGAAAAAAATCGGGTTGGTCGGCCCGGTCAGCCTGCTGATCGATTATGAAGGTTCGACCGCGCCAAAGCGATTGGGAAAGCCTAAGCCGGCGGAGTAAAACCTGAGCGGGAAATCAAATGGATGTCATGTTATTGCAAACCCGGCTAGGCCATACGTTCAAGGACACTGCGTTGCTGCAGCAAGCCTTGACGCATCGCAGCCATAGCAGTTTGCATAACGAAAGGCTTGAATTTCTCGGGGACTCCATTCTCAACTGCGCGGTGGCGTCGTTATTGTTCGATCGTTACACCAAGATCGACGAAGGCGATTTGTCACGTTTGAGAGCCAATCTGGTCAAGCAGCAGTCGCTTTACGAAATTGCGCAGCGGATGGAATTGTCCCAGTTCCTCCGGCTGGGAGAAGGGGAATTGAAGTCGGGCGGCTTTCGGCGCCCGTCAATTCTTGCAGATACGCTCGAAGCGCTGTTCGGCGCTATTTTTTTAGATGCCGGGTTCAATGCGGCGCGAGACGTCATCCGTTCGCTGTATATCCCGATTCTCGACACCGTCGATCCGAAGACGCTCGGAAAGGATGCGAAGACGCTGTTGCAGGAATTCTTGCAGGGAAAAAAAATCGCGCTTCCGCAATATAACGTCGTGGCAACTCATGGGGCTGCGCACAATCAGGAATTCGAAATTGAATGCCTGGTGCCTAAACTTGAAATTCAGGTGTTCGGAACCGGGGGTAGCCGGCGTGCCGGTGAACAGGCCGCCGCCAAGCTGGCGCTGGAAGCAGTGCAGCGTGCGCTGGTTAAAACGCCTGCTGCGGCGCGAAAAAGCAAACCTCGTACGTCGCAACTCAAGCTCGCGGGTATTGCGACCATTCAGCCCGATGCGCCGGTAGTGCCATCGCCCCGGCAATCCGCCAAATCTTCGGCAAAAACCGAGTCAAAGCAGGATTCGAAATCGGACGCCAGACAGGAATCAAAAATGGAGCCGAAACGCGACGGCGGTCTCCAGGACGAGTCCGAATCCGGAGACCCCGGCCCGACGGAAAAAGCGGCCGATGATCCGGGCACAAAATTTGTAGTCAACCAATCCAAGACCGCATGACAGAATTCGCATCTCCCACCGGATTTCGGTGCGGCTATATTGCTATCGTAGGGCGCCCCAACGTCGGCAAATCAACGCTGATGAATGCCTTGATCGGTGCAAAAATAAGCATTACCTCCCGCAAGGCGCAGACGACGCGCCATCGAATCACCGGTATTCAAACCATCGAAGATGCGCAGTTCATCTATGTCGATACACCGGGATTCCAGACGCGGCATTCGAATGCACTGAACAAGACGTTGAATCGCACTGTGACCAATACGCTTACCGCGTCCGATGTGATCTTGTTCATCATAGAAGCGGGCACCTTCGGGCCGGCCGATCAACAGGTGCTCGACCTGCTTCCTCAGGACGTTCCGTGCATTCTGGTGATTAACAAATCGGATCGGGTAAAGGACAAGGCGGTTTTGATGCCGTTCGCGCAGCAAATCGCCGCGCGGCATGCATTTAGCGCGGTAGTGCCGGTTTCCGCGAAGTTGCACTTCCAGCTCGATAATCTTCAAGGTGAAATTCGCAATCTGTTGCCGGAGAATGCGCCGGTTTTCGGCGAAGACGATCTTACCGATCGTAGTGAAAAATTCCTGGCGGCCGAAATCGTGCGGGAAAAAGTGTTTCGCTTTGTCGGTGAAGAATTGCCTTATACGAGTACGGTGCTGATCGAAAAATTCGAACAGGAAGGCAATCTGCGGCGCGTCTTCGCCGCAATCCTGGTACAGCGAGACACACATAAATCGATGGTAATCGGCCAGAAGGGCGCTCGCCTGAAAGAAATTTCGACGCAAGCACGTCTCGACATGGAAAAGTTGTTTGGCGGTCCTGTCTATCTGGAAATCTGGGTCAAGGTAAAATCAGGATGGGCCGATAACGAAGCCGGATTGCGCGCCTACGGATACGAATAAACTGCCGTGCAATGGAAATCATTCCTCACGATGGAAAATCCGTTTCGATGACCGTTCCTCCTCTATCCGGGCTCTCCGGCGAAAACGATGGTAAGCGCTCGGCACCGGAACCGTCGTTCGGTCAGGAAATGCAATCGATCGGCGACACGTCTTCGTCCGATGCAAGCTTACCGGCGCGGCGCGCGCGATCTTCCGGAAAAGAAGGCAGGATTACCGACCAGCCTGGTTTCGTTCTCCACAGTTTTCCCTACAAGGAAACCAGCCTGATCGTCGATATCTTCACGCGCGATCACGGCCGGATTGCGTTGATCGCAAAAGGCGCCAAGCGGCCGCATTCAAAACTGCGCGGCGTGCTACAGACATTTCAACCCTTATCGATCGGCTGGAGCGGAAAATCCGAGGTACGCACGCTGATTGCCGCAGAATGGGTTGGAGGGCTGCTCCCGCTGGAAAAATCGGCGCTCTTGTGCGGTTTTTATCTTAACGAACTTCTGGTCAAGTTCCTGGCGCGTGACGATGCCCATCCAAGGCTGTTTGATCACTACGTTGCGACGCTGAACCAGCTCGCCCATAATGAGCCGGCACCTATCGTATTGCGTAAATTCGAATTGGCGCTGCTGAAGGAAACTGGCTTCGCCGGCGATTTGACTAAATGCACTACGGCGCAGCGAGTCGAACCCGAGCAGACCTATGTGGTAGACCCGGAACGCGGTCCGCGCAAAGCCGAGGCTGCGGATACATCGCCTCGAATTTCCGGAAAAACACTGCTGGACATGGAGCGTGAAGATTATGCGGACGCCACGACGCAAACGCAAAGCAAATTCCTGATGCGATTCCTGCTCGCTCATCACTTGGGCGGCACGCCGCTCAAGACGAGGCAGATTCTGATAGATTTGATGCAGTTATGAATTTCTGACAGCCTATACCGCATACGCAAATGAGTTTCTTACAACCGAATAGCCAGATCATTGAATTGGGTGTCAACATCGACCATGTTGCTACCCTGCGTAATGCCCGCGGCACCTCGTATCCCGATCCGCTGAAGGCAGCGTTGCTGGCCGAAGAAGCCGGTGCCGACGCAATCACGCTGCATTTGCGCGAAGACCGGCGCCACATCCGCGATGCCGATGTCGAAGCCATCAGGCCGAAACTGCACACGCGCATGAATCTCGAGTCCGCCGTCACCTCTGAAATGATCGATTTTGCGTGCCGGATCAAACCGCAAGATGTCTGCCTGGTACCGGAACGGCGTGAAGAGATTACGACCGAAGGTGGACTCGATGTCGCCAGGTACTTTTCCGAAGTACGGGCCGCGGTTAAACAGTTGCAAGCCGAGGGCATTCGCGTGAGCCTGTTCATCGATGCCGATTCAACGCAGATACAGGCGGCAGCCGAATCCGGGACGCCCGTGATCGAGCTCCATACCGGCCGCTATGCCGATGCGCCCGATGCTGGTCAGCAGAAGAAAGAATTGGAGCGCGTTGCACTGGGCGTTCGAGAGGGCCTGCGATTGGGATTGAAAGTCAACGCGGGCCATGGCTTGCATTACACGAATGTTCAAGCAATTGCCGCACTTGCCGGCATTGCTGAATTGAATATCGGCCATGCGATCGTCGCGCACGCGGTCTTCGCAGGTTGGGAAAATGCGGTGCGCGAAATGAAATCGATCATGATTAGTGCCCGTCTGGCAGCCTTGAAATGATCTACGGTATCGGCACCGATATAATCCAGATTTCCCGCATTGAGGCGGCACTGGCGCGCAACGGCGATCGCTTTGCCGAAAAGATACTGGGGCCGGAAGAGCTGGCAAAATACCGGTATCGCAAATCGAAAGTGGAAGCCAGGGGAATCCGTTTTCTGGCAACGCGCTTTGCCGCGAAAGAAGCGTTTTCCAAAGCAATTGGTCTGGGTATGCACATGCCCATGACATGGCGTTCAATGCAGACGCTGAATGCATCGAGTGGAAAACCGATTGCCGTGACCAGTGGCGCATTGACGGAATTCATGGAATCGCGTGGCCTGACTGCCCAGGTATCAATTACCGATGAAGCCGAATATGCAGTGGCATTTGTAATCGTCGAAAAAAACCAACATCAAGAATGTGAATAACATGCAAAATTCTGATAGCAAGCTTGGCCCAGTCATGCTCGATGTGGTGGGCACCACCCTGACTCTCGACGATATCCGCCGTATCCAGCATCCGTTGACGGGCGGAGTGATTCTGTTTGCACGCAATTATGAGAATCGGGCACAGCTGACGGCCCTCACTACGGCGATACATGCAGTGCGTCCAGGCATCCTGATTGCAGTAGACCACGAAGGCGGGCGCGTACAACGCTTCAAATCGGACGGTTTTACGAAACTGCCTCCAATGCGCAAGCTAGGAGAGCTCTGGGACCGTGACGTACTTGGCGCCACCAAAGCCGCGACTGATATCGGATTCGTTCTGGCCGCGGAGTTGCGCGCATGCGGCGTCGACTTGTCTTTTACGCCAGTACTCGATCTCGATTTCGGCGAATCAGGCGTGATCGGCGACCGCGCGTTCCATCGTGACGCACGGGTAGTGGCGTTGTTGGCAAAAAGCCTGAACCATGGACTCAGTCTGGCCGGCATGGCCAACTGCGGAAAGCATTTTCCCGGCCATGGTTTCGTCAAGGCCGATTCGCATGTCGCAGTCCCGGTCGACGAGCGCGACCTGAAAGAAATTCTGAGCGAAGACGCTGCACCATACGGATGGATGGGCATGAGCCTGGCCGGCGTAATGCCGGCGCATGTGATTTATCCGAAAGTCGACAAGCATCCGGCCGGCTTTTCAAAAAAATGGCTCTCGATGCTGCGCAAGGACTTCGGATTCGAGGGCGTGATATTCAGCGACGATCTCAGCATGGAAGGTGCGAGCGTCGCGGGCGGCGTGGTCGATGGCGCAATTGCGGCATTGACTGCAGGCTGCGACATGGTCTTGATATGCAACTCTTCCGAAAAGGCCGATCAGCTGCTGGATGGCCTGAATCTCGATGAAATAAATGCATCCGTCGAAGATTCCGCTGTACGAATCGCATCGCTGGTGCCGCCGGCATCAGCGCCTGCCTGGGACGAGTTGCAGAAAAATGCATGCTACCGAGCCGCAAAACGTGTGGCGCAATCATTGACGTAAAATCGGTACGGCGATCTGACGTTTTGCCAAACAAAATTCAATCCGACCTGTAATGACCGAATCTGCGATACCTGATGCTCGTGCAGTTGTTTTGGACACCGTTGCCAAATTGCCGCATTTGCCGGGCGTATACCGCTATTTCGATGCCGACAATAATTTGCTGTATGTAGGCAAGGCTCGGGACCTGAAAAAGCGCGTCTCCAGCTATTTTCAAAAAACCTCTGCAAGCCCGCGCACGGCAATGATGGTAGAGCGGATAATGCGGCTTGAGACGACAGTGACGCGCAGCGAAGCTGAAGCGCTGCTGCTTGAAAACAATCTCATAAAGACTTTACAGCCGCGATTCAATATTCTCTTTCGGGATGACAAATCTTATCCGTACCTGAAGATCACCGGCCAGGAATTCCCTCGGATCGCCTATTACCGCGGTGCGGTTGATAAAAAAAATCAGTACTTCGGTCCCTTTCCCAGCGCCTGGGCAGTCAAGGAATCAATGCAGATTCTTCAGAAGGTTTTTCTGTTGCGAACCTGTGAGGATTCCGTATTTGCCAACCGGACACGGCCATGTCTGCTGCATCAGATTCAGCGGTGCAGCGCGCCGTGCGTCAACGCGATTGCCAAGGAAGACTATCTGGCCGATGTCGACAATGCTGCAAAATTCTTGCGCGGCCGGCAGACGGAAGTGCTTGAAGCACTGGAAGCAAAGATGCATGCGTTCGCTGCAGATCTCAAATTCGAGCAGGCCGCATCGGTACGCAATCAGATCAGCGCACTGTCGCGGGTATTGCACCAGCAAACGATGGAAACCGGAGGCGATGCCGACATCGACATCATTGCGGTAATCGTGCGCGGCGGACGTGCCTGTGTCAATCTCGCAATGGTACGAGGAGGCCGGCACCTTGGCGACCGGGCTTATTTTCCAGTACATGTGGATGGAGCGATCACGGCTGCCGACGATGCTATCGAGGCAGAAGTCCTGAAGGCCTTCATTGCACAGCATTACATCGAAAAATTCATTCCTGGCACACTCGTTTTGAACATCGAATTCGATGAACCGGAGCTATTGCTCGCGCTGATGGAACAATGCGGCCATCGCATCAATCTGATATTTCAGCCGCAAGGGCAGCGCCGCCAGTGGCTGGAAATGGCGCACAAGGGCGCGGAAATCTCTTTGGCGCGTTTGCTGTCCGAGCAGGGGTCTCAACAAGGCAGAACCCGCGCATTGGTCGACGCGCTCGGTATCGAGACCGAAGCCATCGACATGCTCCGGATCGAGTGCTTCGATATCAGCCACACGCAGGGCGAGGCAACCCAGGCGTCCTGCGTCGTGTTCCATCACCACGCGATGCAAAACGGTGAATACCGGCGCTACAACATCAACGACATTACGCCCGGCGACGATTACGCGGCCATGCGCCAGGTGCTGATGCGCCGCTATGAAAAGGTCGCCAATGGTGACGGTGTAATGCCGGATATCGTATTGATCGACGGAGGCAAGGGCCAAGTGGAAATGGCCAGGCAGGTGTTCGCCGAACTCGGCCTCGACATTACCTTGATCGTTGGCGTTGCCAAGGGAGAAGGGCGCAAGGTGGGGCTTGAAACGCTGATCTTTGCAGATGAACGTCCCGCGCTTGAGCTTGGAAAGGATTCGGCAGCCTTGATGCTGATCGCGCAGATTCGCGATGAGGCACATCGCTTTGCAATTACCGGAATGCGCGCGAAAAGGGCGAAAACACGACAGACATCCCGGCTTGAAGAAATCGAAGGCATCGGCGCAAAACGGCGGCAGAAGTTATTGGCGCGTTTTGGCGGGCTGCGCGGGGTGGTCGACGCCAGCGTGGATGATCTGGCCTCGGTAGATGGGATTTCGCGGCAATTGGCAGAAGATATTTATAAACAATTGCATTGAATTAAGCTCATAATTGCGGCTTGTACGCTATTGCATCGCTGTATTCAAACAAAATTCTAATTTATGCCGTTTAATATTCCGATTCTGCTCACATGGCTGCGTGTAGCGCTGATTCCATTGATGGTTGGCGTGTTCTATCTGCCGGACAGCTGGCTTTCTCCAGTTGAGAAAAATATCGCGTCGACTGTCGTTTTCATTGTTGCCGCGCTTACCGATTGGTTCGATGGATTCCTGGCCCGCCGCTGGAACGAAACCTCCGCATTCGGCGCCTTCCTTGATCCGGTTGCCGACAAGCTGATGGTCACCGGCGCATTACTGGTGCTGGTGCAGCTGGATCGGGCCGATGCAATAGTTGCATTCATTATCATCGGGCGGGAAATCGCGATTTCCGCGCTACGGGAATGGATGGCGCAGATCGGCGCGTCGAAATCGATGGCAGTCAGTTCAATCGGCAAGATCAAGACTGTCGCGCAGATGGTTTCTATCCCCATGCTGCTGTATTACGGCACATTGTTCGATGCTATCGATACGCGTTTTTGGGGGCAATGGCTGTTGGCCTTTGCCGCAGTATTGACGGTGTGGTCGATGTTGTATTATCTGCGCAAAGCATGGCCCCTGATCAAGGCGACTGCAGGCCATTTGCCTTGATTGAAGTGCGCCAATCGCTTGACAAGATCATGAGATCATCTATAATGGCGCTTCTTTATTGATGCGGGAGTAGCTCAGTTGGTAGAGCGCAACCTTGCCAAGGTTGAGGTCGAGAGTTCGAGACTCTTCTCCCGCTCCAGGATTCAAAAAGGGAAGCTCACAAGGCTTCCCTTTTTTATTGATAGAATATGCCTCTGTCAAATCGTCTGGATGATATTTTCGCAAGCAGCACAGTTTTGAATTCACGGTTACAATACGCAGCCTTGGCGGGGTAGCAAAGTGGTTATGCAGCGGCCTGCAAAGCCGTTTACGCCGGTTCGATCCCGACCCCCGCCTCCATATAAATCAAGAACCTAGCTCATTATGGGCTAAGTACTTTGTGTTTCATACCACTTCGCTAGTGTGGTATACCACACTTGAAACGGCCAATTTGCCGTAGACAGTTCAGGAGCCCGTCGACAACCATATTTATTATGTCGACGATCAAGGCTTTTACCAATGGAACCTTCCAACTGCGGGTGTCGAGCAAGATGCTCGACAAACCCCTGTACGCGACCTTCGATACCAGGGAACAGGCGGAAGCCTACGGCACCCAGCTCGAAGGGCTGCTGGCGCAGGGCATCGTGCCGACATCTTTATTGGAACGGACCAAGACCGGCCAGGAAATCTGGACCGTGTCGCGCTGTATTTCAGAATACCTGCGCGAGAATTCTGTCCCGGTATCCGATATCAAGCTTCTCCATACTATTCGCCCGTTATTGGCCACCGCCAGCACCGGCCATCTGAATTACGATTGGGCGGAGGGCTGGGTTCGCCGGATGAAGCGCATTCACAATCTCGCGCCATCCACGATCCGACATCGGCATGGTGCTCTGGCGCGGTGTTTCGATTGGATGCTGAGAAAGCATCCCGGCGTTATGGCGCAAAATCCACTGCGCCTTCTCAAACGCGGCTTCGCCACCTATACGGAGGAAGATAAGAAACTGCTTATTGCCGCCGGTAAATCGCCCAAAATAGATGTTGAGCGCGATCGACGTCTGTATGAAGAGGAAGAGAAGCTGATTCTGCTGGCACTGGAAAATCTACCCGATCAAAAGACATTGTTTGTGCTCGCACTTGAGTCGGCGATGCGCATGCGTGAGTGCTATACACTTTATATCCAGCAGATTAGTCTGAAGAAAAAAACGATCCATCTGGATCGGACGAAAAATGGCGACAGTCGTCAGGTGCCGTTGACGAGCACGGCGTTGACGCTGCTGAGCGATTACATGAAAAATCAGGCCCAGCAGATCACGGAGAGGAAGGGGCGTTTGTTCCCGTTCTGGAATGGCGATCTTGACGAGAACGTGCTCGACACCACCACGAGCGAGGTATCGCGGATATTTCGGAACGTCTTTGCGGAGGCGGAAATCGTCGACTTGCATTTCCACGATCTCCGGCACGAGGCCACGTGCCGTCTGTACGAGAGAACGACTCTATCGGACGTGCTGATTGCGAAGATCACGGGCCATCGAAATTTGCGGATGCTGCTGCGGTATGCAAGCTTGCGCGGGAGTGATCTAGCCGGACGTCTTTGGTGATGCTTTCGCGGATATCGGTAGGTCGGGCAAAGGAGGGAGTGCTGTTCGCCGGCTTTTCCTTGGCGTTGCAATGACGACCGCACGCGCAGAAGGCGAAGCATGGCGCCGGCGGCGTTCTTCCGTGTCCTTGGAAATCTGCTCTTTTAAAAACGCAATCACGTCGTCGCGTAAAAATACCCACGATTTACCGATACGTGCCCCCGGTAACGCCCCTTTGCGGGCGAGCTGCATAATCGTTTCCGGTTCGGCGCGAAGTAGGGCAGCGGCTTCGGCGATATCCAGGGTTTCGGGGGTAAGCATTGTGGTTCAAACTCGGTTATGGGTTGGGATGGGAATAGGGTTGGACGGTGTAAGTTGCCTTCTAAATCGTTTGACATCGGATCGCGGGCGGCCGCGATGCTTGTCCACGAATTACGCCGGGAATCGGCTCTTAAACGAAAATGCTGTCGCGGTTTTGAAAGTTGGAAGATGGCTGAACCGGGCATCTGCGAAGCGTAGGTTTAACGCCAGAACGGACAAGTGCTAAGGTAACGAAAAAGGGAAATGTCGTGGCCTTTGCAGTTTGAGAGCGCAATCTGGAACAGTGGATAGATAAACGAAGAACTCGTGGTTTATCGGCTTGGCGATAAACACAAACCAGGAAGGTACGCCATTTGAGCGCGGTGAGCAGGCATCGGCCATTGCATGCCCGCCGTTGCAGGGCATGCAATCAATGAATAGCAACTACGCTAATCCCGACAAAAAGAGTAGAACTGAACACATGGGCAGGTAACGACTGCGACGCCGCATAGCGCACGAATGCGCAATGTCGGATGTAAATTCACCGCTTCGGTGAAGCTCGCCAGCGGATACGTTAAACATAGTGAGATCGGCGTGCGGCGTCAATAGTGAAAAATGAGTTCAATCCGCAGTAAGCCGTTTGTGGCCGATTTTCGTGTGGCGCATCGTACACTCAGAACAAGTCCGATACTCGATACTGCGGATTCAGCCAGCCGGTGCGGCGGTCACTGCGTGACTGCCGATAGAATAGTGCGTATGTGACAACCGAAATGAACGTATGACCATAGAGTTCGCCGAACCTACCGAAATACAGCTGATCGACGAGGTGCTGGACTTGGATACCGGTCGCCCAATTCAGGCTGTTTCATTTATCGCCCGGGAGCTTCGTGCCGTGATGCAGGATCGTGCTGCGATCGTCAGCCGGCTGGGCAAAGATATGGAGAACCCATGGCTGGTTTGCCCCTATTGCATGGCTGCGGTGTACCTGGTATCGAATATGGAGCGACGTTTTTTCTTTCGGCATCGTCACGAAGATCAGGACTGCCCGAAAAAATCAGGGCCTGGATTAAGCCGGGAAATCATTAATGCCTTGAAATACAACGGTGCCAAAGAAAGCCTGGCACATCAAAAAATCAAGGAAATTGTCCGACAGAGTATATTGGCCGATTCACGCTTTTCTGTTCCGCAGGTCGAAAAGGTGTGGCGCGGGATGGACCGCAAGAAGTGGCGCAAGCCGGACGTGCAGACATCCTGGAACGGCCGGCGGTTTGCCTTTGAAATTCAGTTATCCACAACCTATCTGAGCGTGGTCGTCGAACGACGCGATTTCTATCAGGCCGAAGGGGGACATTTGGTCTGGGTCTTTCAAGACTTCGATCCCAACCGAACACCGCGTGCGGAAGAGGATGTGTTTTTCAATAATAACACCAACGTTTTTGTCGCCAATTCGGCTACGCTGAAACGCTCACGTGAGGTGGATAAATTCATTCTCGAATGCTGGTACACCGTGCCGCTACTGCGGGATGGTCAGATCCAGGACGAGTGGCGTAATGCCGAGGTATCGATTGATGAACTTGTCCTCGACCTCGAACGCCAGCGGGTATTTTTCTTTGATTATGACGCCGAGCGAGCCCGATTAAACGAGGAACTTGCCCAGCAGGGTTGGGATGAGCTGAGGCAGGCATTCGAGCGCTTTTGGGAAACCTACGGCAAGACGAGTTCAACGGAAGCGAGCCGCACGGAGTGGGGCAAGCTTCGGCATCTATTTGAGCCGCATGGTTTGGCCTTGCCAGATCATTACACCGAGGGTCCTTTTCACGGTGTCGTATCCATGATGCTGAGCGCGAAACATGGCCGGCCCATCGGGTATGGCCATGAGCGTTTGATTCAAGTGGCGAACACAGCGTTTGACCATTACAAATCTTTTCTGCTGCCATTCGGCTGGGCTTTGCAGGCACATGGGCACAACGCCGTACTTGACGTGCAGGATACCAAGGGAACTTGGCGAAAACGCCGGAACACGATTCGGGAGCGTATCAAGGCCAACGACCCTGACTACGAGCGTAACCTGGATTACGATGCCTTGATCGCGTTTTTGTTGCCGGAGATTCAGGGCAAGCTCTTACCCAAGGAAAGTGATTAACCTAGCCGTTTCCTTAACGAATCGGCGCGTCGTTTTACTCCGATCTTGGGGTTCAGCGACAATGCTTCATCGTAAACGGCCAAGGCGCCATCGAGTTGGCCGATGGTTTCCAGCGCGAGCCCTTGGAGCTTGAGTGCCATCGCTTTCCAGCCAGGCTCGTTGTCGGCGCCGGCTTGCTTGGCATGGAGAATCGTGGATAAGGCGCGTCGAGCCTGATCGGCATCGGCGGGATATTTCTTGAGCAAGGCTTCAGCGGCAAACAGCGAGACATCGAAGCGTTTGGATGACAGGCATGCGTTCTCGTACGCTTCGCCATCGAGAAAGTTGCCCGACCCGTCGTAGGCAAATTTTCCCAAGTCGTTGTGCACGACGATGAAACGACTTCCATCCGTGGAAAAGTCGTAGCCGTCGGCCCAGCCGGTTTGAGGGCTGATGGAAAATACCTCGCTGGATTGCCGTAGATCGAAGGCGGTCAATCGATTGCTATCGCTATGGTCGGGATTATTCGCGGTCTGGCAAACTGCCCAATTGCCGTCCGTCGACAAAGCGCCATTGTAGAGATTGGCCTGGAACTGGCGCTTGTGCAAAATACTTCCATCTGCTGCGAATGCTATGAATGTCCCTTGAAGGCCATCCCCGAAATGCCAATCCTGCAGAATGAACGTGCCGTTGTCGGCGACGGCACCTTGGTTCGGACGTTCCAGTTTTCCGGTCGTCGCAATCTGGTCGCTTTCGATGTCATAGAGAAAATAGAAACCGTCTCCTTTGCTGCGGTGGCCGCCTCGTTCAGCGCTGGTATCCGCGTCTCTCCACCCAAGAGCCCATCGTCCAGAGGGGGAAATCGCGTAGAGGCCGAAGAAATCTACTGAACGCACCTCCACCATCCCGCCGACGAATGCAATGTCCCGGTGCCGACCGCTGAAGGGCCGCTTTTCTACTTGTTCTACAGCGGATGTCCGCTGTGGCCGAAACAGGCTGCTGAGTTTTTGCAATAGGCTCATGGCGCTTTCGGATAAGCGGGCTAATTAGATAAATGTAAAGGAAGCCGATTGGCCGCTCTGAACCGCGCTGGCGAGATTGTTCTCTTCATACTTGAACAGGTATTTCGCCAGCAGTCCGGAGGGTGCGCCACTCTTTTCCGGTTTAAACAGCGACACATTGCCAAATACCAGGAAGCTGTCTTTCGCCCGGGACACGGCGACGTTCATCATGTTGCGGCCGTTGTCAAAGAACATGCCGTGCTTGTGATCCTCGCCATAGGTCGGAGAAAAGAGCACGATTTCGCGTTCCGCGCCTTGCAGTCGATGCACAGTGCCTACCGTGATTGCACAACCTTTTTTCTTCGTATCCGGCATTTTCTTTTTGATGAGGCTGGCGATCAGATATGCCTGGGGCGAGAACGGCGTCACGACACCGACGATCTTGCTGATATGTTGTGGCAGGCCTGTTTTCGGGTCAGGGTAATGATCTTGAAGTCGCTCACGGTTCTGCACAATCCAGTCGACAATCGCCCGGGCCTCGGCCGCATTCTTGCGGCTGCCTCCCACTTTTTGGTCTCTGCTGGCAATCGCAAAATATCCGAACGCAGGGAGAATTCTCTTTTCGGGCAGGATCGATTCGCGTACCGGATCCAGCCGCCCACCATAGACAAGTTTATTGCAATAGTCGATCAGCTCGGGCACGCAGCGGCGGTGCTCAACCAGCATGAGGTCGCGGATATCCGGGTATTTCTGCAGACGACAGGCGCGCGCACTCATTTGCATCAGATTTCCTTTGGCGGCGGTATAGCCATCCTGTTCCATCTTCAAATAACGCGGATCATCCCATTTCTCGATCAGGCTGAATTTCGCCGCATTGGCGCGATCGATACCTTCGGCCACATTCCAGATCGGTTCGATTTGGTAAACATCGCCCACGACCACCGCACGCTTGGCGAGCGCGAAGGCCGGCGCACTGATTTCCGGAGACACCTGGCTGGCTTCATCGACGATCAAGAGGTCGATCTTATTCCATAGCGGGATCGGTTGATCTCCCATCCATCCGCAAAAATACGCCGGCGCCATGTGGAAGTTGGACACCATGCAGGGCGCTAGTTTGGCGAAGCGGCGCAGCATCGTTTCCAGTTTCTGCGGCGCCTTCGAATCCTTGCCGCCGTCGCGGAACCGGGCTTCCATTTCGATCAGCCAGCAGCCCGACCAATACCAGTCCGCGAATTGGAACATGGGGGCCCTGACATGAATATCGAGCTTGTCGTTCAGGTCGCGCAAGGAAACGTCGGCCCATTCCGCGAATGCATCCGTCAGCAGTTTCAGCCAGTTGTTCATCAGCGATTCGGCTTCATGCATCCGGCTGATGAACTGGGTCTTTTGTGCGCGCGCCTCGTCGCGGCGTTCGGTCGCCGCGCTTTCCACCTTTCTCACATCCGCGACAATGGCGCGTGTGCGCAGCTTTTCCTGCCTGACCAATCGGGCGAAGTGGTCCTCTACATCGTCATCCCGATGCTGCAGCGTGCTGGTGAGCGGGTTGGCGAGCAAAAACTTCCGATCGTGCGCATTGCGCCAGCGTTTGATAGGAGGGACGAAGGCGAACAGATCGAGCAGGAATGAGGGCAATGAAGCCAGATAGGTATTCCACGCCAGTTCAACATCCTTGATTGCCTGCAGATTGCGCTCGTGTTGCGCTTGCTCGCTGGCCTTCTGCGCTGCGCAGTCCTGAAGGATGCATTCGGCTTGCGCGATTTCCTTTTCCGCCGCCTTGATTTGCCGCTGACAAGCCGAGATCGCTCGCTTTATGCCAGCCAGTGCACCGATCGTTTCGTCCGTGCCAATGAAGTCGAAGATCCGGTAGCGCTGCGCCACCACATCCTGCAAATACTTGTGATAACCGCGCAAGAGCTTGCGCAGGCCGCCGGTCACCTCATCCACTGTCTCTGTCTTCCCTTCCAGCAGGGAGAGTTTTTTTGCCTGTTTCAGATAGTGGTCTTTGGCATTCTTGACCCAATCAGGCGTTTCAAACCGGATGAAGTGATGTTCATTCGGGCCATTGTAGGTAGGATGCTCCGAGTCGCGCGACGCCGAGGCCAGAAACAACCCGAAGCCACCGATGTCGGGCAGCCAGCGCTCGTGCGCGGTTTCATTGCCCAACTTTGCAAAACTGTCCAGCACGTTTTCTACCGCTTTGACGTTGGTGGACGTCGCGGCGATGATGGGGCAGGGCTGATCATTGATCGCGGCCATGACCCATTCCTGCGCCACCACGCTTTGCAGGAGCGTCGTTTTTCCTGTGCCAGGCGGGCCGTTGACGGCCAGGACTTCGCCGTCTTTCAGACCGAGCATTTCGACCATCGCCTCATGCTGCGACGTCGACAGCGGATGTTTCCGGTGGATGTGGCCGACGATCTTCTTGAAGCGTGGCGCCGATTGCGCGAGCGGCATAGGCGGCTGCGTCCGGCGATCCGGCATGTGGGCCATCGCCTCCAGCAGCGGCGTTGCCGTCTGCCCCTCGGCCAGCAGATCGTAGAGGCGAATGATGTGCCGGGCCATGATCGGCGGTTCGTAGGGGACGCCGAACCAGCCGTCAATGACGGCGTGGTCTTCAATGTTCAGCAGCGGCGCCACAGGCGCTTCGTCGCCGCGATCGCCTGTAAGCAGCGCCAGCTGGCATCCGGTGACTTGCGCAAACAGTTCCTCGGCGATCACTAAGGTGTCGGACAAGGTGTCGGGTTTGCTGGTGAGTTCCGTCAAGTATTTATCGAGGTCGGCCAGGAGTCCGACCGTGACAAACTTGTGGCTTGGTTCAAGCAGTTTGCGCGGTATCCATGGCAGACGTTCCGCATCCGCCAGCAGCGACCCTTCCGGCGTGAGCATGCAGGGAATACATAAAGGGGCAAGGCTATCTTCCGATTCTGCACCGCGACGTTTGATCCCGTGTACGCTTTCTGGAACCAGCAGCGCCGAGATCAGCAGCAGCGGAATCGGCTTGCGCACATCA
The DNA here is from genome assembly GCA_036675035.1 of Oxalobacteraceae bacterium. GTDB lineage: Bacteria > Pseudomonadota > Gammaproteobacteria > Burkholderiales > Burkholderiaceae_D > MESE01. Next base: position 7,571 of record JAKFFO010000142.1, on the reverse strand, counting down.
CCGTCTTCCGCCTTGTTCATTTTGCTGGCTGAAAAAGTCGATTCGATCCATTTGTCCGGCGCTTCCGTGACCCGCCACATGCCGTTCTCGCTTTGGCCGATCTGGATGGGTTCGCAATCCTCGGGGATGGTCGGGTGAGAAAGACAGCTATCCGCAAGTGCCGCGCGCCAATAGGCTAGCAGCGCGAGCGTAGTGTTCGAGATTTGTTTTTGTTGCGCCATTTTGCCTTATTGCAAGAATAGTTATGTTGGCATAAAGCATACCAGAGCATATTGTCATTTTGCGGTAAGGGAAAAGCCGCGCAAAAGAGCCGGACAAATGCTTGCAAATTGGTGAATCGACTGATATTTTTTAAGCGATGTAGTCGCGAAACTATGGACGATTTCACATGAAGAAACTACCTATTTTCGTCGGAATAGCAGTCGGCGTGCTCATCGGTCTGTTTACGTCAATCCACGATAGCTTGGGAGTAAAGATCGGGATGATGCTGATCAGTGCCCTCGTTGGCGTGGCCGCAGGGGGAGCGATTGCGCAGATTGGCAGGAAGGGCCGGGCGCTTAAATCCGATGATGATGCATTGGCCGGCCTTGGCGTCACATCAGAAGATCTAGCGCGGAATTACTGGCGGGATAAGGGCCGACCACCGCTGACTAGCTCGTTGGAGCCGGAGCACGGGCATCACCAATTTGATCCAGATAAGTTTCAGTGACGGGATTTCTACTTTTTGTTCAACAAATCCTTCACAGCGTCTTTGGCGTTGTCAACGGTAGCAGCCGCATCGTCAGCGGCCTGCGTTACGCTTTGCTTGAGTAGCGATTTTTTAGAGGAAAGTGTGCCATCCTTGGTCTCGACGATTTCCGCTGTCCTATCAAATTCCTGATTCGCAGAACCTGTTTGTTTGCGAATTTCGACACCTTGCGCTTGGATATCCCCTCGGATTTCAGAGGGGGGAGTTGAGTCTGCGGCACTCGGAACAGATGTATTGAGGCGTGAGACTTGCTTGTTATGTTCACGGTTGATTGCTGCCGTATCGGGATTCAAGTGTGGATCAGCGGCGTCTTGGTTATGGCGTAAGCGTACATCATCGAATGAAGCCGGCAGTGCTGTTCCGTCCGAGAAAAAGCGATTGGGACGCAAGCCCTGACGTGCCAGTTCTGCATCGAACAGCGCGAACGCCGCAGCGCTATTGCCGCCATACTGTTCCGCATAGCGCATGAACATCTCGACGTTGTGCGGATCTTGCGCGATGTCGATCGAAATTGTCTCCCCACGCTCGCGGGCGCTAGACAGCCGCTCGGCAAAAGCCGTCCGTTGGGCGAGCGTGGCATCCGCACGTTCGGACCTCGACGTGGTTGTCGCGAGGCGTGACGATATATCTTTCGCCTCTCTAGAGTCAGATCCGATTGCATTGATGAAGCTCGAATCGCGAGATACTCGATCGCCAAACTGCTTGAATTCGGCGATCTGATCAGAGGTCATTGATCCCAATACTTTTTGCTGTTCTCCCGAGAGCGCGGACAGGTATGTTTTCCCGGCACTGGCCTTGAGTTCGGCTCCCACGAATGGAGTCGACACGCCAGCATGGCCCGCAGCGCCAAATGCAATCTGGGCAACTTGCGACTGCGACAGCCCGGTTTTGTCCGCCACGCCTTTGGTAATTTGATCCAGACGATTCAGATTTTCACCCGATTGCTCGAAACTGCTGGATGACGTTCCGCCACTGCTGCGTGACGACCGGTATTTGGCGATGCCCTTGGTCAACGCATCCGCCAACACCGCCGAGCGTTCCGTGTTGGCGGAGATCGCCTCGCTGCGCGCGGCATCGGCCTGCTTGTTGGCTTCGGTCACATCCTGTTCCGATACCCGCATCGATACCACGCGGGATGCAAAGCCCTGATTGCGCAACAAATTCACAGCGCTGCGGCCATTGAGAATATTCGAAGAGACGGTATTTCCGGTGGCATCGCTTTGCATGCTGCTCATGAATGCCGACGTGCGGTTCGGTGCAAGCTGCATCTGATCCATTGCAACGTTGCCCATATTGACGTTACCGACGGCTGACGAGCCCGTAGAAGAGGTAATCGCAGATTGCAGACCGGACAATCCACTGACAACGGTGTTGCCGAAGTTCTCCATGCGTTTGAGCGCTGCCCAGGCGATAAAGGGAATGCTGATGGTCAGGTAGCCGACCACCGCCTCGGAAGAAATGGCGTTCGAATAAATGGAAGAGGCTGTCAGGAGCGACAACGCCTTCAATCCGCCACCCACATTGGCGGCGGCCGACAGTTCGGAGGCGGCATAAATGCTCGCCATATAGTTGAGGATGGCGTACAAGGGCGGCCAAAGTTGAATCCAGATCAGAACCGCAATGTAGTTCTTGAGGGCCATCATCGTTTCACGGCCACTCGTGAGAAACAACAAGAGAACTACGATCGGGAACATCGCGTAGGTAAGGGCTTCGACGACGTTCCGCACTACCGGCAACGCTTGTTCGGCAATCTTGCCGCTATTGATCCATGCGGCGTTTTTCTGTGCAATTGCCTGCGCCCGGCCGACCGCTAGCACCATTGACGCAGGATCGTTGATCTTTTGACCGATGATCTGGCTGGTGTCGTTGATCGCATTGATGACGGCGTTCTGCCGAATGATGTCGGCAGCCGTCGCTGCGGCGCTGGCAATGCCGTTCTTCAGGTAAGCCTGCTGGATCTGCGCGGCAATCACGCCGGCAGCCGTGGTGCCGGGCAGGGTCGGATTCAACTGACCCGCGAGCTTGTCCTGGATGCTGTTGATCTGTGCCGGAATCCTGCGATTCAAATCGTTGTAGGCATTCGGGCAGGTGTCGTTATTGATCGCGCCGTCGCTTCCCGTGAGTGTGGTAAAGCGGGCCGGATTCGGACTGGCCATCAAGCTCCAGACATCGTCGGATCGTGCGAAGGCCGTTGGATCGATGGTGCCGTCGATCAAATCGTACATGGTGCAGTTATGAATGAAATTGATCAGGTCGGTGCGGAAATTCGGATCCTGGAAGACCACATTGCCCGTATCGCGAATCAGACGATTGCCGAACACCAAACCATTCTTTTGATAGGTCAATTCACTGGGAAGGTTGGCGCTTCCAGGAATGGCCTGGAACGCGGTTTCAAATAATTCGGTGAGCGTATTGCCGATGGTGCTGGTAAGTCCGCCGAACAGCGCGACGCCAAAGGGAACGTTGTCTACGATTCTGACCGGCGCACCGCCGGTCTTGTCGACAATCCCAATTTGAACGCGTGGGACAAACAGGATCGAATACACGAGTACGATGGAAGCCAGCCATTGCCAGCCTTGCAGCTTTTGCGGTGCGAACGCATAAGCGAGCAGGGCGGCGATGAATCCGCAAAACGCCACGCCGGCAATGGCGCTGAGATAGGTGTCGGAACCGCGGATAGCGGCAATCGCATTGAAGATGCCGAACAGACTGTCCGAGTTTTGGTAGGCAAATATTTCCCACATGATAACGCCTCGATCCGGTTAGTTTTCGGGCCTATCTGCCCATAGAGGCGGCCTGTTGGCCCAGCATATCCATCACGTGTTGCGGCATGCTGCTGCGCAGTTGGCGTTCAAGCTGTTCCAGATGTGACGACACCGCTTTGAACGAACCGACCTTTTGGTAGAGCAGATTCTTCTCGTGGGCAAGCTGAAGCAGCATTCCCTGCGCACGCTGCCGGATGACATCCGCTTTCTTTTGCTGCACTGAAGACAGGGTGAAGTCCTTGTCGAGGGCGGACATCCCCAGCCGAAGATTCTTCTCGATGAACACATAGGCGTAATCTGCAGCGATGACGTCCCGGTATTGGCCGATCAGACTGTCCGTCAGTCCGGAGCCGGGAATCGTCGAGCCGATCGAGAGCATCTTGTAAACCGGTTCAGTGGTTTGATTGACAAATCCGACTTCCGGCGAGTTGTTGGGAATGGCAGTGCGGGTCGCGATCCTGGAGGCGATGGAACGCATCATGTCTTCGACCTTCTTGGTGAAAGGCGTGTGCACATACGTGGTGTCGATCGTCACCACGTCGCAATCGGTATAGTTGTTGCACTTGAGCAGATGCTGAGTGACGTTGCCCGCTGGTGCGGCGTTCGCTTGACCGTACAGGAGATGGCTGATGGACGTTAATGTCGGTGCGACAGGATCAGGGTCGCGACCGGATTCTTCCGGATAGACGATGAGCGTACCTATCATGCTCATGATGAGTTCCCGCTCTGGGTCATCCAGATACGCGCCTGTAAACTGCAGCGCTTTCCAGGTCAGGTTCCCGACAAAAGGCGCCTTGTTCCGGATATTCGGATCAGTCGATGCGCGGGCGCTGGCAAGGATGCCGGATCGATCCGAAGCGCAGCGCCGCCTGGCGGAGTCGCGGTCGGTTTCCAGACCCATCTCGATTGCAATATCGGAACAAGCTTCCTGCGCGCTGTACCCGATCGATTCGGCGGCGGTACTGACGAGCGCCTTCGCGGTCTCGCATGAATTGATGCGGGCGTTATTGATCCAGGTTTCCAAACCTTTCGCCCACTTGGTCAGCCCGCCGAGCAAGGGCGACACAGATTCCAGCGCAAGCTGGAACGCAATGCCCGGCAGCGCGGCCGTGATGTTCCTCAACATGTTCCTGAACTCGGTCGCCGAGATATGCGAGAACGAACCGCCAAATACGTCGATGCCGCCACAGCCGGCTTTGGCGCTGGGGAACTGAATCGCAGCCAATTGATACACCTTATTGGGTGCGCGAAGAAAAAGACTGCCGCCCGCGTAGGTGTTGAACGTCTGGCCACGGAAGGCGCCGGGGGCGGAATAGTTACCGACCGTGCCGAGGTTGTTGAACATGTTATCGACTTCCCCATTCAGGTCGGCCGCCCGCAACGACAGCGGCGCAAGCATCAGCGACCAGACAGTGAGTAGGGCGATAGCGCGCTTGAAGAGTTTGGCGGGCACGGTGCTTCTCCTTAATCTGACGAATTCTGCAATGAGATTTGTTTGGTGATGCTTGGAACGATGGCTTCGGATGACGGGTTCGACACGATGGAAATGCGTTCGAGCAATTGCGATTCGGAGAGAACGCCGAATCCGATCGGTGAGATTTTTCCGGTGAACGGCTGCGCCAGGAACACGGCGGGGACCTGGGTGACATTCAGCGTGCGGGCTATGCCGTTGTCGCGCCGCGGGTTGGGAAAGCCGGGAATGTCTCCGCCGTCCACGCTGACCGGGACAACCGTGATACCGTGCCTCGCCTGGAAGGCTTGCAGCGTGGGTGCGAATGCATGGCAATACGGGCAGTCGCTGCGAAAGAAAAAGAACAGCACGTGATCCTTGCCGAGTTCGGCGATCGAGCGGGAACGTGCTTGCAGTTGATCGTGTTCGAAGATTTCCAGGGCTTTGGCATTGACCGGGCGGCCGCGCAGGGTCGGATCGAGTTCCGGCGTCGCCCAAGCGACCCGTTGCGCGACGTCGGCAAAGAGCGAGGCCTGGCTGACAACCTTGGCTTCGAGCTCCATATAGCGGCGGACATTCGCCTCGGTCGGCTTGATGATCGCGATGTTGCGAAACTCCTCAAGTTTCTTCTGGAGGCTCTCAAACTGGGCGATTTCGGGAGGTTTTTGCGGCGCCGCTTTAGGCGGCACTGCCTTCGGCAAGGGCTCCTCGATCGGTTCCGGTTCCGGATCTTCGTAGAAATGCCAGCCACGCTGGCTGTCAGTCCAGTAAGGGGAATTGCGTGCATCAATGACTGTCTTCTGCGTTGCAACCTGGGCGGTCGCGGCGACCATGAATACCGCTGTGAAAAAGGCAAGGAGATACTTCATCACTCCCTCCCTCAAGAAAGCGAACGGGGAGGCTGCCCGTCGCGGCAATAATTGATCCCGAACTCGATCGTCTGCTTGCGCGGTGCAGTGGCGCCGGGAAGAAGAACGCTGTCCTGCCAGAACAACACCTTCAAACGGCTGCAGCCGGCTTGCGCATAGCGCTTCTCGGTTGTCACATCGATAAAAATGGGCGTTTTGGATTTGAATTTCTGGGTAATCGCATCAGCAGTTCCGCCGGTAAGCACGCCATGCGCTGCGCCGGATGGCGCTTCGATGGCCGCGATCATCAACGGGCGCGGATCGGTCACGGGCGTGCGTAAAACGGAATCTGTTTGGGCATGGGCGGCACATGCAATCATCCATAGCGCAGCAAAATAAAATGGCTTCATCTGAACTCCCAGGCACGTACATAGTTGACTTCATACGAATTCGTTTTTCCGGTCGGGGTTGATCCATCTGGCTCTCCGCTGGCGCTGCCGAACCATAGATCCAGCATGATGTACATCGGGTCGGGCATCGTGACATCCAGCGTCAATACTTCTACGCCGTCAAAGTAGAACGTCTGCTTGTTCGGCTCCCACTTCACCGCGTATTTATGGAAGCCTCCCGATAGATCGACGCCCGTATCGTATTGGCGTGAACCGACCAACTGGCCTTCATAGTCGCCTTTCCATACCGTCGGTGCGTACGCCTGCGGATGTGCCACGCCGTTGGCATCGGTGAAACCCCAGGGAGCCGCACCACCCGCATACGCTTCCATGATGTCGATTTCAGGACGCCGGTCACCGATATGGTTAAATAACCAAAATGCCGGCCAGGTGCCTTTGCCCACTGGCAGTTTCGCCTCGATTTCGAAGTAGCCGTAGGTCTGGTAATAGCGGCCGTCGGTATCGATGGTACGGTTGAAGAACCGTCCGCTCGCATCGCGTTCCGGCCAGATTTTCAGTACGCCGTCTTCTACGGTGTAGTTTTTCGTGGGGTTGGAAGTTTCATACCAGACGGTGTCGTTCCAAAGACCGGTGTCCAGGCCATTTTCGAATTCTTCCGAGAAGGTTGACGTATAGAGCGCCGGATCCTGACCAAAGGGTGACACGTTGGCGTTTATGGGTGGCGGTGATGGCCGCGGTCCCGGTGTTTGCGTCGGCGGCGTCGCCGGCGGCGTCGGTCCCACCGGTTGTGACGGTGTTCCGACTTGCGGTGGATTTGCCGGCCGCATTTGCCGGGGATCCGTAACATACTGGGCAAGGCGCTCTGCGCCTGCGGCGCGCATACGCTCGACATCGGGCATGTTGGGGACAATGGACGCGTAGAACTCCGTCAGATCCATTGCCGCAAAATTGAGTGACTGCAACTGCGCGACGGTAAATCCGGAGCAATCGGGGTTTTCCGCGCTGCCCCAGTCTTTGCCGATCTGCGCGCGGCCCTGTTCATTCACGATACGCGACAGCACAGAGTTAAAGCAGCATTTGGACGTCGATCGCGTAATGCAGGAAACGCATCGTCCAAGGATACGCAAGCAGGATGAGCAATAGGTGCCGACGGAACGGCACAAGCGCGCCCCTTCCTTCATCGCGAGCTTGCCTTCTTCCTCGTCGCAGGACGTCGCTGACGTAATGACATAAATGATCGCAGTGATGGCAAGCGACCAAGGATCAAAAGCAATCGCAATGCTCTCGCCCGCGAAGAGGGTGGCAGATCCGGCCGGCAGCGCGGTGCCGTTGACTGCCACTGTCACGCCA
>JAKFFO010000220.1:0-55043 GCA_036675035.1 Oxalobacteraceae bacterium | reverse complement strand
ATTCTCACGATGACTTGCTTGCCGTTGCTGACGTTGGTCACCCGCACGTACAATGGAAGCGGCAATGTCGTATGCGCGCCGGTCATCTTGTACATGTCGTAGATCTCGCCGGAAGAAGTTTTCTGCCCGTGGAATTTTTTCCCGTACCAGCTGCCGATTCCGCGTTGCCTGAACGGTCGACCATCGGTAAACGGCTTGTACGACTTGCCGAACACGACATATGGGCGATTGCCTCTGCGGGTGTAGGGTTCGACCGCCGGCACCGCATCCGGCAAATCGTGCAATCCCTCCGGAGGCGCATCTCCCGGGCCGTCGTCCTGATAATAGCCGCCCCGCCCTGAGCCGGCCGGCGGCAAAACCGGCAAGGCTTTCGTTCCGGAGGGAGCCGCCGCTGGAAGCTTGTTCGACGCGTCGGCCACCGGCGGTGTGGATAGCGGCACGCTGCTGCACCCGGCAACCAGCATGGACGAGGCAGTCAGTAATACCGCGATGCCTTGCCAGGAATGGAATCGCAATCGCATTGCAGGGCTCCTCTTCTTTATGTTTGTATTAATTTCCTGTGGCGCTGAATACTCATCAACATCCCGACGCCCAGTCCGAGCGTAACAAACGCGGTTCCGCCATAGCTGACGAACGGCAGCGGCACGCCGACCACCGGCAGGATGCCGCTGACCATGCCCATGTTGACAAAGGCGTAGGTAAAAAACATCAGCGTCAGTGCGCCTGCCAGCAATCTGGAGAAGACCGTCGGCGCGTTGGCGGCAATAATCAAGCCGCGGCCGATCAAGAGCAGATACAGGATCAACAACACCGCATTACCGACCAATCCGAATTCTTCGGAGAATACTGCGAACACGAAGTCTGTCGTTCGTTCCGGAATGAACTCGAGATGTGACTGGGTTCCGTTCAGCCAGCCTTTGCCGGTAAGGCCGCCGGACCCGATCGCAATTGTCGATTGAATGATATGGAATCCTTTGCCAAGCGGATCTGATGTCGGATCGATCAATGTCAGAACCCGGTGCCGCTGGTAATCATGCAGCATGGTCCAGATCACCGGCAGGCTGGCCGCAGCCGAAACGCCCAGACCGATAAGGACTTTCCATGGTAGTCCGGCCAGGAAAATCACAAAGAATCCGGACCCCATTACCAGCAAAGACGTTCCCAGATCAGGTTGTCTCATGATCAGCGCAACCGGAATGACCAGCAATATTGCCGATACGACGAACTCCGGCCAGCGAATCATTCCTTCCCGCTTCTGGAAGAACCATGCAAGCATCAACGGCACGGCGATCTTCATGATCTCGGATGGCTGAATCACCATGCCGATATCAATCCAGCGGCGCGAACCTTTCTTGACGATTCCGAACATCGCGACGGCGATCAGCAGCGTGACACCCAGTACATAAATCGGCACTGCGAAGCGCATCAGGGTTTGCGGCGGCACGATGGCGGCAATCCACATCACGACAAAAGCCACCAGAATATTGCGCATATGGCTTTCGATCCGGCCCGGAAAATCAATGCCGGCCGAATACACCGACACGATTCCGATTGAAAGAATCAGAAAAATGATCAACGCGAGCGGTCCGTCGAACACAGTGAAATATTGCCTGATACCAGTGCCGGAAGAACGTCTTTGGGTCATGTCCAATGGTGCCATCAGTTCTGACTCCTCTTGAGTTCAACTGCAACACCGGACACACCTGTCGCCACCGTGGCGGCATTCGACGCTGCGGATGGGGTTTTGTCGGGAATGCCTTTTTGGTTTGCGATCGCCTTGGGATCGTCTTCCGGCCTTATGCCGAGAAGATAATAGTCCAGCGCCTTGCGCACGATCGGTGCGGCAGCCGCAGAGCCGAACCCGGCATTTTCGACAATGATGCCAATGGCGATACGCGGCTTGTCCGCCGGAGCAAATGCCGTGTACAGCGAGTGATCACGATGGCGTTCCGCCATTTTTTTTGCGTCGTACTTTTCATTTTTCTTCATCGCGACTGCTTGCGCGGTACCCGTCTTGCCGGCGGATACATAGCCGGCATTGGCAAATGCTCTTGCCGAAGTACCTTCGATCGCAACGCCCACCATTGCCTTCTTGATTACGTCGATGTTTTCCTGCTTGAGATTGATGCGATAGCTTTCCTTCGGTACGGTCAGCGTGTGCTGTTTGGTGGTGCCATTTTCAATCGTCTTCACAAGATGCGGTTTCATCACTACGCCGTTATTGGCGAGATTGGCGACCGCATGTGCCATTTGCAGCGGCGTGAATGAGTTGTAACCCTGACCGATACCAACTGAAATAGTCTCGCCCGCATACCATTTCTTTTGCTCGCGTGTTCTGTACGCCGCATTTTTCCAGGCAGTCGACGGAAGGACACCACGCTTTTCATGTTCCAGGTCGATGCCGGTTAATTGTCCGAAGCCGAACGGCTTCATGAAGTCGTGAATCGCATCGATGCCGAGGTCGTTGGCCAACACGTAATAGTAGGTGTTGCAGGACTCGACGATCGACTTGTACATGTCCACGGTACCGTGTCCGCCCACTTTGTCGTCACGAAACTTGTGATTGCCGAACCAGAAATGCCCGGGGTCTGAAATCGATTGGGACGGCGTGCGTTTACCCAGTTCCAGTGCCGCCAATGCCATGTATGGCTTGAACGTCGATCCTGGTGGATACGTGCCCGAAAGCGGGCGATTCAATAACGGGCGGTCGATCGAATTATTCAACTCGTCCCAGCTTTGCTGGTCGATCCCGTCGACAAACAGGTTGGGATCGTATGTCGGCATCGATACATATGCCAGCACATCGCCGGTGGCCGGCTCGATCGCCACAAGCGCGCCGCGCCGATCACCAAAAGCCTCTTCGACGATTTTTTGCAGTTCAATGTCGATCGACAGGATCAGGTTGTCGCCTGGTGCCGCCGGCGTCCGCGATACGGTGCGGATCGCCCGTCCTCCTGCCGTCACTTCAACCTCTTCATATCCGGTGGTGCCATGCAACTGCCGCTCATAGCTTTTTTCGAGACCTTCCTTGCCGAGATAATCAGTACCGCTGTAGTTCGCGGCATCCTCCGCTTCAGCGATCCTCTTGGCTTCGTTTTGATTGATGCGCCCGATGTAGCCGATCACATGCGATGCGACACTGCCGAGCGGATACTGCCGAAACAATCGTGCCTGGATTTCGACGCCTTCGAAACGATAGCGCTGCACGGTAAACCGGGCAACCTCTTCATCTGTCAGCCGGGTGCGGATCGGCACGCTTCCGTAGTTCTTCGATTCTTCAAGATGCTTCTTGAAGCGTTTGCGATCCTTGGGCTGAATCTCGACCAGGGTCGCCAGGTCATCGATCACCGCATCCAGTTCGCCCTTGATCTCGGACGGTGTGATTTCAAGCGTATAAGCGGAAAAATTACGTGCCAGCACCACGCCGTTGCGATCGACGATCAAACCGCGATTCGGAACCACGGGTACGACCGAGATCCGGTTGTTTTCCGCCTGGGCTGCGTAGTCCTTGTATTTGTACCCCTGAAGCCACAAAAACCGTGCAAACAATAGCCCGAAGCATACGAACACGAGAATGCCCAGCGCCGACAAACGCACGCGGAAAAAATGCAATTCACGTTCGGTATTCTTGAATTCGGTCATTTTAGTGTTTGCGTATTACACGACAGCGAGGTGCGTCTGTTTTCGCCTTCGCCACGGCCAGGATTGAAGCAGCAGTTTCAGGCGGTATGGAAAAGCACGGGTATCGCAAACCGCTTCGCCGCACGCGCGTAACGGCAGTAATGAATCGAGCGCTCAAATTGTCGTTCATCATGCTGCGCCCGATGACGGCTGGCAGTACGGTATCGGCAGCAGCCTGTCGAAAAAGAATTTCATGTTAAATCGGACGGGTATCATCCCGATTTATCGCACGTCGCTGCGGTGCGAGGAGTATCCATGTAATCATGGGCCACAATGCCGCCGTGGTCAGGCTTTCGATGAAGTAAAACCAGCCTGGAAATTTACTGTTGACGATTGCCTGAATCACCCACTGCACCGCCTGCATCACCAACAACAAGGGCAGCACATGCAAGGCCTGGGTCCCAAGCGGGAACCACAGCATGCGCCGATGAATCATGATCGCAAAATACGACAACAACGTATAGGCCAATGCGTTCTGTCCTAGCAGGGATGCGTCGTGAACATCCATCAGCACCCCCATTACAAAGGCCACGCCGATACCGACCTTGCGCGGCTGGTGAATACTCCAGAACACCAGCACCAGCGCGACGAAATCCGGCAGGCCAACCCAGCTGCCCCAGGGCAGCAGGTTCAATACAAACGCTGCGATCAGGCTCAGTACAATGAATGCCGGATTGACCGGCAACAAAATGTAATGCGGATGGTTCATGGCAGCGGCTCGTTCGGTTTGGGCGCAACCGGCGCCGGCTGGATAGGCGTGACGGCTTTCGGTACTGCGGGTTTCGGTGCTGCGGGTTTCGGCACCGGGTTAACAGGCGCAGCCTGAACCGGTTTCGCCGGTCCCTCAGGGCTTGCCGCAAGTACGGGCCGTTCAGTTTTTGGTTTGACCTGGACCGGTGCCACCCTTGCCGGGCCGGTCGGAACCGCTGCCGTTGATTTGGGAGCAGGCGCGGCCGAAGTCGAAGTCTTGACCGGCGTGATTGCGGCTGCTGTCCGTTGTACCGGCGCCGCTTGCGGATTTGCCTTCACCATCGGCGCACCTGCCGCCTTCGCCGGATCTTTCGCTGCTTCGGGCGCCGGCTTTCCGGACGGATTCTTTGTCGGATCAGCAGCGCCTTCGGCTTGCGGATTTCGCGTCATTTCCGCCTCCGGCATCAGGATCAACAGCTGCTTGTTGCGGCCAATGCCGGCGGAAGGCTGGCATGTAATGGTGGCAAAGGTATCCGAGGCCTTGCTTTCGACCTGCGTCACCACCGCCACCGACAGTCCTGCAGGATAGACGCCATCGATGCCGGTCGTAACCAGCATGTCGCCTTGCCGGATATCGGTGTTGGTTGGCATGTAGCGAAGATCCAGCGCTCCGGATTGACCGCGTCCGTATGCAATGCTGCGAACGCCGCTGCGCACAACCTGCACCGGAATCGCGAAGTCCTTATCCGTCAACAAAGTCACTTCCGAAGTGAAAGGAAATACGCGCGTCACCTGACCGACCACGCCGATGTCATCGATCACCGGCTGCCCCGATGTAATGCCATGGTTCGAGCCACGATCAACGACGATCTTGCGCGTGAATGCGTCGCGGGCATCGTACAGAATTTCGCTCATCACCGATTTGACCGGCAAACGCTCGGCGGCGGCAAGCAATGTGCGCAGCTGTGCATTTTCTGCACGCAGGTAATTCCCTTGCTGTAATGCCTGGGCGTTGGCAACGCGTTCGCGTTTCAGTTGCTCGTTCTCTTGTTGCAGGCGGGACAAGGAGGAAAAATATCCACCTATTGCATAAGCGGCATCGCGTGGCAGCAGCGCCGCCTTTTGAAGCGGATACAGCAAGATGGCGACCCCTTGGCGAACCATGGTCAATGTATGCATGCGGGAGTCGGTCACCAGCAGCGTAATCGCGATCACGGCAAAGAAAATCACTTTGGCACGAGCGGAGGCGCCTTGCTTGAACAGTGGTGGTGGACTGTATTCCATTTATCGACTGACGGAACGTTCAATCTGCGCTGTGCAGGTTTGTCTAACTGATATCAATGACGAACCCCATGGAAAATGCTGCATCGTGCCTGGCGTCGCATGCGACCGACTAGAGGCAGATGCAGTCATCCGGATGACGATGCAGCGGTTTATTCGTACGAGAAAATTGAACCCAGCTTATCCATGCGTTCCAGCGCCATGCCGGAACCGCGGACCACGCAGGTCAGCGGATCTTCAGCCACGATCACCGGCAGACCGGTCTCTTCCATCAGAAGGCGATCCAGGTCGCGCAGCAAGGCGCCGCCGCCGGTGAGCATCATGCCTTTTTCTGCGATGTCGGCACCCAGTTCCGGAGGAGTCTGCTCTAGTGCGTTCTTGACAGCCGAGACGATATTGTTGAGCGGGTCGGTCAGTGCTTCAAGAATTTCGTTGCTCGAAATGGTGAACGAGCGAGGAATGCCTTCGGACAGATTGCGGCCCTTGACTTCCATTTCCTTGACCTCGGATCCGGGAAAAGCGGAGCCGATTTCCTTCTTGATCAGTTCGGCAGTCTGCTCACCGATCAGCATCCCGTAGTTGCGGCGGATGTAGTTGACGATCGCCTCATCGAATTTATCCCCGCCTACGCGCACCGAACCTTTGTACACCATGCCGCCCAGCGAAATGATGCCGACTTCGGTTGTACCGCCACCGATGTCAACCACCATCGAACCGGTTGCTTCGGATACCGGCAGGCCGGCGCCGATGGCGGCAGCCATCGGTTCTTCGATCAGATATACCTGCGACGCGCCTGCACCCAATGCGGATTCGCGAATCGCGCGACGTTCGACCTGGGTCGAACCGCACGGCACGCAAATAATGATGCGCGGCGACGGTTTGAACAATTTGGTGTCATGCACCATGCGGATGAATTGCTTGAGCATTTGCTCGGTGACCGTGAAATCTGCGATCACGCCGTCTTTCATCGGACGTATCGCCTCGATGTTGCCAGGCACTTTGCCGAGCATCTGTTTGGCTTCCTTGCCGACCGCCTGGATGGTCTTTTTACCATTTGGACCGCCCTGCTGGCGAATCGCGACAACCGACGGCTCATCAAGCACGATGCCGAGGCCACGAACATAAATCAGCGTATTCGCCGTGCCCAGATCGATGGCCAGGTCATTCGAAAAGTAACTGCGTAAAAATCCAAACATGTATTGTCCTGATGCGCAACAATGGCGCGCTTTAGCTTTTTCGAAAATGATATGCCGGCCCGTGGCAACCCGAGATCGACGCCGGTAGGCATTAGGCCGACATTCTACCTTATAATTTACTTGGAATTAGCGCTCAGAAACCTCAAAAATGCGTACCGGATACAACATTTTGAGAAGTATTTCCCGCCTAATAGACAACATTTTGTTTTTTTAAAAACCCTTGCAACCGCGCCGATTCGCGCGCCATCAAAACATGTCACTTGCTCTTTCCGACGTCAAACGACTGGCCATCCTCGCCCAGCTCGATCTCACCGAAGATCAGGCCGCGCAAACCCTGGTCAAACTGAACGGCATCTTTGCATTGGTTGAGCAAATGAAGGCCGTCGATACTTCCGGGGTAGAGCCGCTCAGCCAACCGATAGCAGCTTATCAACCCAATCTCGCACTGCGCCTGCGCGACGACGTCGTATCCGAACCCGATCGACGCGAGGATTATCAAAAGCCCGCGCCGGCAACACAGGACGGTTTGTATCTGGTCCCCAAGGTAATCGAATAGCCATTGCCGGCAAAGCATGCGCCGCAGTGACGGCGGATACAGACCGCAGCGCATCGGAATCAAACATCAAACCAAGTCCATGCATACAAAAACCATCAAACAACTATCGGAGCTGCTTCAGGCCAGGCAGATATCCGCCACCGAACTGGCGACCGTGTATCTCGACCGCATGCGGCAAAGCGACCTGAATGCATTTACGCACGTCGATGAAGCACTGACCTTGCAACAGGCTGCCGCCGCGGATCAGCGCCTTGCGAGCCAAGATACGACACCACTGACCGGCATCCCGATTGCGCACAAGGATATTTTCGTTACGCGCGGCTGGCGATCCACTGCCGGTTCCAGGATGCTGGAAAATTACAGCAGCCCCTTTGATGCAACCGTCGTCGAACAGTTCAATGCCGCCGGCATGGTCACGCTCGGAAAATTGAATTGTGATGAATTTGCCATGGGTTCGTCGAATGAGAATTCATACTTCGGCCCGGTCCTGAACCCCTGGGACAAAAGCGCGGTCCCCGGCGGTTCGTCGGGCGGATCGGCAGCGGCAATCGCGGCGCGCCTGACACCGGCGGCGACCGCGACCGATACCGGCGGTTCGATACGCCAGCCGGCTTCGCACTGCGGTGTCACCGGCATCAAACCGACTTACGGGCGCGTGTCACGGTTCGGCATGATCGCGTTCGCATCGTCGCTCGACCAGGGCGGCCCGATCGCACAAACTGCAGAAGATTGCGCAATGCTTCTGAATGCGATGACCGGTTTCGATGCACGCGATTCGACCAGTGTAGAGCGCGACCCTGAAGATTTCACGCGCAACCTGAACTCCGGTTTGCAAGGTTTGAAAATCGGCGTGCCGCGTGAGTATTTCGGCGCCGGCCTGGCCCCAGATGTAGAACAGGCCGTGCGCACGGCGCTCAGGGAATTTGAAAAGCTCGGAGCAACACTGGTCGACATTTCATTACCGAAAACCGAGTTGTCGATTCCCGTTTATTACGTGATTGCGCCGGCAGAAGCATCTTCCAACCTGAGTCGCTTCGACGGCGTGCGTTACGGCCATCGTGCCAAGAACTATACCGACCTGTCCGACATGTACAAGAAGACCCGTTCCGAAGGGTTCGGCGATGAAGTCAAGCGCCGCATTCTGGTCGGCGCCTACGTGCTGTCGCACGGTTATTACGATGCCTATTATCTGCAGGCGCAAAAGATCCGGCGCCTGATCGCGCAGGACTTCCAGTCTGCACTTGGCGGGCCAGACCGGAAATGCGATGTCATCATGGGGCCGGTATCGCCAACCGTCGCGTGGGATCTCGGCGACAAGGCCGACGATCCGGTGGCGAATTATCTGGCCGACGTCTTCACCTTGTCGACCAGCCTCGCGGGATTGCCGGGAATGTCGATTCCGTGCGGCTTCGGTCAAGGTGAAAAGAATGGAAACCGTCCGGTCGGATTGCAGATAATCGGCAATTATTTTGAAGAAGCGAAGCTGCTCAACGTCGCGCATCAATATCAATGCGCGACCGATTGGCATCTGCGCCGACCGACAGGAATTTGATTGAAGCTCCTTCCGCCATGCTTGGGGAAGGTCGGGATGGAGGGTGAGTGATTGCGCATTGGTTCTGTGCCCGCAGCACCCTACCCCCTGCCCACCCCCCCCTGCATGGGGGAGGGAGAGAATAGAGCACGATCAAAATACATGATCGTGCCAGGCTAGAACGGAGAACATTATGCAGTGGGAAGTAGTCATCGGCCTTGAGACGCATACGCAACTCACGACCCAGTCGAAAATTTTCAGCGGCGCGCCGATCCGGTTCGGCGCCGAACCGAACGTGCAGGCCTGTCCGGTTGACCTGGCGCTGCCAGGTGTTCTGCCCGTCATGAACAAGGGTGCGGTCGAGCGCGCGATCCAGTTCGGCCTCGCCGTCGGCGCGACGATTGCGCCGCAGTCGGTATTCGCGCGCAAGAATTACTTCTACCCCGACCTGCCCAAGGGCTACCAGATCAGTCAATACGAAATCCCGGTCGTGCAGGGAGGGAAAGTGTCGTTCATCCTTGAAAAAGACGGCAAAGCCGAATTGAAAACGGTGCAATTGACGCGCGCCCACCTGGAAGAAGATGCAGGCAAGTCGCTGCATGAAGACTATCGGGGAATGACCGGCATCGATTTGAACCGTGCCGGCACGCCGCTGCTGGAAATCGTCACGGAACCCGACATGCGCAGCGCCGCCGAAGCGGTGGCGTATGCCAAGGCGCTGCATTCGCTGGTCACCTGGCTCGGCATCTGCGATGGCAATATGCAGGAAGGATCGTTCCGCTGCGACGCGAACGTGTCGGTGCGGCCGGTCGGACAGAAAGAATACGGCACTCGCTGCGAAATCAAGAATCTGAATTCATTCCGCTTTCTCGAAGAAGCGATCAATTATGAAGTGCGGCGCCAGATCGAGTTGATCGAAGATGGCGGCCGCGTGGTGCAAGCAACCAGGTTGTACGATCCGGATCGCAAGGAAACCCGTTCGATGCGGAGCAAGGAAGACGCGCAGGACTACCGCTATTTCCCGGATCCGGATCTGCCGCCGCTGGTGATCGGACAGGAATGGATTGCCCGCGTCAAAGCCGCGATGCCCGAACTGCCCGGCGCGATGCGTGAGCGTCTGGTGCAAGACTACGGGCTGCCGGAATACGACGCATCGGTGCTGACCCAATCGAAGGCAATGGCGACCTATTTCGAGGCCGTGGTCGCGACGGCAGGCAAGGCGCAAGCCAAACCGGCGGCCAACTGGCTGATGGGTGACGTGTCGTCGACGCTGAACCGGGAGAATGTCGATATTGCACATATTCCAGTCAGCGCCGCACAGTTTGCACTGCTGCTGCAGCGGATTGCCGATGGCACGATTTCGAACAAGATCGCCAAAGAGATATTCGGTGCAATGTGGGAAGCACAATCGGACAATCCTGCGCTTGCCGACGAAATCATCGACAGCAAAGGCTTGAAACAGATTTCCGATATCGGCGCGCTGGAAAAAATTGTTGATGACGTGTTGGCAGCCAATGCCAAATCCGTCGAGGAATTCCGCGCTGGCAAGGAAAAGGCGTTCAATGCGTTGATCGGCCAGGCGATGAAGGCAAGCAAGGGCAAAGCCAATCCGGCGCAGCTGACCGAGTTATTGAAGAAAAAATTGCTCGGTTGAACTGTGACACGCAGATAGTTCGTGCCGGATAAAGTGAGCGATGGTACGCGGCGCTGGTTACTTCGATGCGGTCGACTGGCGGCCAGCTAGTTCGCGATAGCGCTGAAGCGTTGCATCGTACTTCTTATTGATTTGCGCGATCTCGTGATCGGATTCCTGCAAGTTTTTCCTTTCGTCCCGAATCGCCTTGTCGGCTTCCTCGATCCTGCGCTGCAAGCCGGGTGGCATATCGTTCTTGTTTTTTACCTGTGTAATTTCCAATTGCGCTTGCTTCAGTCTCTTTTCCGCCGCCGCCAGCGCCTCTGCGTGCCGCTGGCGCTGTTCGCCGGCGACCTCAAGCGCGCGTTTACGCGCCAGCCCGATATCACCTTCGTTTAGATATCGCGTCAGCATCGCGCGATCAGCCTGCTTTTGTTCCGCCAGTGCGGCTTCCTCCGCTTTGCGCCGCTGTTCTTCCAGTTCCATCTGGCGTTTTTGCTCAGCCGTCAACGGAGCCGCCACTTCGCGTTTCAGATTGCCGTTCTTGCCGAATTCCCGGTATGCGCGGCCGGAACACTCCATGATCGGCCGGTCGGATGTATAGGTCTTGCCTGCGGCGTCCTTGCACATGATGATCTGCGCATGCACCGCCAAAGGCGTCATTGTCGACAAACAAAGCAGGATTTTCGCTGTGCCTTTCATGACACCCTCCGAGGAAATTCGAATCCGTTCGAACCTACACTATCCCGTAACGCTGCCGGTAAGCGGCGACAGCATCCTTATATTGCGCCAGCTGCGCATTTGCACCGGCAGTAGAAATATAGCGGAGCAAATCGTTCAGGTTGCCAATCGAGATCACCGGCATCCCGTAAGTCTGGCTAACCTCCTGAACCGCGGAACGTGCGGATAACGCGTCGTCCTTGCCCGACCGTTCCATCCGGTCGAGCGCAATCAGGACAGCGCACGGCGTTGCGCCTGCGGCTCGGATCATGTCGACCGACTCGCGAACCGAGGTACCGGCGGAAATCACATCGTCCACAATGACGACCCGCCCTTCCAGCTGGGCGCCGACGATCGTGCCGCCTTCGCCGTGATCCTTGGCTTCCTTGCGATTGAACGCGAATGACACGTTGCGGCCTTTGCCGGCCAATGCCACGGCGGTAGCCGATGCCAGCGTGATGCCCTTGTATGCGGGACCGAACAGCATGTCGAATTCGACGCCGGAATCGAGCAGCGTCTGGGCATAAAAATCAGCTATTTTCCCGAGCCGGGCGCCGTCGTTGAACGCGCCGGCATTAAAAAAATACGGGGAATTGCGTCCTGCCTTGGTCCGGAAATCACCGAAGCGCAGAACACCCGCATTAACTGCGAATTCGATAAATTGATGACGTAGATTGTTCACACAGAAGCCGTATTCTAAAAAAGTGACGAAATTTGTTATTTTCAAGCCATGCAGGCTTAATTTTATATGGATATCGGGCTCCTATTACCACCAATGCAAGTAAGGTGCCTGCGCTTACAACACTCTTGGTGCATCCGGCACGGATCCGACTCGATTCCCAGCCGGTGGCCGCATGTCCGGTATGCCAAGCGACCTCCGTAGTGGACGTGAAAAGAGTTTGGATGAGTTATCCTATTGCGAATATTTCTCAAGAACGTCTTCAATGAAAATCATTTCAGCCAATCTGAACGGTATCCGCTCCGCTGCCAAAAAAGGGTTCTTTAAATGGATGGCCGCACAAAACGCCGACTTCGTCTGCGTGCAGGAACTCAAGGCGCAGGCAAGCGACATGACGCCGGAGTTTCTGGCACCTGAAGGCTATAACGGTTACTTCCACTATGCCGAAAAAAAAGGCTATTCGGGAGCGGGTGTTTACTGCAAGACAAAGCCGGCTCATGTGCAACTCGGTTTCGGCTGCGAGGAGTTCGATGCGGAGGGACGTTATGTGCAATGCGATTTCGACGGCCTTTCGGTCATTTCGGTCTATTGCCCATCCGGTTCGTCCAGCGAGGAACGGCAACTGGCGAAGTTCCGTTTCATGGAGGTTTTCCTGCCTCACCTGATGGCGCTCAAGTCAAGCGGGCGCGAAATCGTGATCTGCGGTGACTGGAATATCGCCCACAAGGAAATCGACCTGAAAAACTGGAAGGGTAATCGAAAGAACTCCGGTTTCTTGCCGGAGGAGCGCGAATGGATGTCGCGCATCTTTGACGAACTTGCGCTGGTCGATGTATTTCGCCGCGTCGATACGCGAGCCGACCAATATACCTGGTGGAGCAATCGCGGCCAGGCCTGGGCCAAGAATGTCGGATGGCGCATCGACTATCATGTCGCTACGCCCGGCATCGCGACCAAAGCCAGCGTGGTGTCAATCTACAAGGATGAACGCTTCTCGGATCATGCACCACTGACCATCGAGTACGCGTCAAGCTGACAAGCAGGGGGCACTACCCATGCCAAATCAACCCATCATTTGACCGGCGCTATCCCCTGCACGTTGGTCCGGTACGGCGGCAACTTCCTGATATCGACCCCTCTGGCCTTGGCATACAATGGCATCACATCCGGCAGATGCTTCTGCATCTGCGTAATCCGGTTCTTTCCGGCGGGATGTGAAGACAGCCATTGCGGCGGCGCCCCTTTGTTCAGTGCTTCCATTTTCTTCCACAGCGCGATACCGGCTCGCGGATCATAACCGGCACGCGCAACGATATCGAGACCGACAATGTCCGCTTCGGTTTCATCGTCGCGCGAAAATTTCAGGAATGCCAATTGCGCGCCCTGACCAACCAGAACCTGGCCGGTATCGCCCAGGCCGAATATCGCGGAACCGAGCGCCGCACCCAGCTGCAATAAGGTTCCCTTTGCCATGCGCGCACGTCCATGCTCACGCAACGCATGCGCAATTTCATGTCCCATTACGATGGCCACTTCATCATCGGTCAATTTCAGCTTGTCGACAAGGCCGCTGAAAAATGCGATTTTCCCACCCGGCATGCAGAACGCGTTCACGTCTTGCACATCAATCAGGTTCACTTCCCATTGCCACTTCTCGGCGCGCTCGTTCCAGCGCTCGGAATGCGGAATGATTTTCTTTGCAATGGCGCGCAGGCGCTGCACCCGCGGATCGGCCTCTGCGACCAGAACGCCCTTTTGCCGCGCCTCTGCCTTCAAATCCGTATACTGCTGGGTGGCTGCTGCTTCCAGTTGCTCGTCAGGCACCAGCTTGCGCAGCGGCGACATCTTGTCTACTTTAACGCCATCCGCACTTGCCTGATCTTTTGCATATGCAGGTCCCGCCAGCAGCGTGACCGATATCAGCGCCGCCGACATCAAACGTTTCATCGCTTACCCTTTTCTGTGGAAATCAAAATCGTCCTGATCCGTAGCCGACCATCGATATCCACGTTTCGGCGTCGATCATGCAAACAACGCTTCAGTTCGCGCGGGTATCGCCGCCCAGCCTGACCCGTGGCCAGAGCCAGAAGTACAACGCGACGGCCGGAACGATGGCCAGCGTGGTGATCCAGAAATATGGAGCGTACCCTACCGCCTCGACGATGCGACCGGAGTAAAATCCCAGCGCCTTGCCCGGCAGCGTGATCAGGGAGCTGAACAGCGCGTACTGTGTAGCGGTATAGCGCTGGTTCACCAGTGCCGACAGATAGGCCACCGCGGTAGTGCCAAGCAAACCTTGAGCCAGATTTTCACCGGAAATTACCAGCGCCAGCATCGCGACATTACCGTTCGCGCCGATCAGCCACAAGTACAGCAGGTTGCTCAGTGCTCCCAGTACAATGCCGATCAGCAGTGCGCGCTCCACACCCCAGCGCACTACCGCAACGCCGCCGAGAAAGGCACCGGCGATGCCGACCCAGATGCCGTAGATCTTCGAGACGGTGGCAATTTCGGTTTTGCTGAAACCCTGATCCAGGTAGAACGGGCCCATGATGCCGCCCACCAGCGCTTGATCGGAGACCTTGAACAGCAGGATGAAGAGCAGGATCATCAGCCCCACCTGCCCTCCGAAACGGCGGAAAAAATCGGCAAATGGCTCGACCACGCCTTCGCGCAGACCCTGAGCCCAGGTCTGCGCCCGTATCCGCAACACTTCCGGCTCATGCGTCATCAGATTGGCCACAACCGGTACCAGCATGAAGGCTGCCATCGTCCGGTAGACATTGGGCCATATGGCGTGGTCGGCCAGCACCAGCGCCAGTGCGCCGGTGACGATCAGCGCCAGCCGGTAGCCCAGCGAATAGGTGGCCACCAGTGCCCCCTGCGCCTCGATCGGCGCGATCTCGATGCGATAGGCGTCCACCGCGATGTCCAGCGTGGCACCGGCAAAGGCGACCAGCAGAGTCAGCCCGACGAACAGCCCCAGCTGCGATGGCGTCACCGAAGCCATCGCCATCAGCCCACCCA
Organism: Oxalobacteraceae bacterium; assembly: GCA_036675035.1. Classification (GTDB taxonomy): domain Bacteria; phylum Pseudomonadota; class Gammaproteobacteria; order Burkholderiales; family Burkholderiaceae_D; genus MESE01. The sequence continues at coordinate 40,049 of JAKFFO010000220.1, read as the reverse complement.
TAACCAGTAGCTGGGTCAGCAACAGCCAGCTTCTGCGCTGGCCCAGCCGTCCCAGCAGCGGCAGCCGGACCCGATCGACCAGCGGCGCCCACAGAAACTTGAATGAATACGCCATGCCGGCGCTGGCGATCATGGTGATATCTCTCAGCGTGATGCCGTTTTCCCTGAGCCAGTAGGCCAGAGTTCCGGCCACCAGCAGGAAGGGCAGGCCGGATGCGAAGCCGAAAAAGAACATGGTCCAGGCCGAAGGATGCAGGAAGGCATCGCGGATCCGCGGCGCGGCCTTGGTCCCGTTATCGTTGGCTTTCATTGAGCGTATTCCTGGTTAGACGGCGCATGCTCGGGATACCGAGAGCCGGCGCAGGTCGGGCCGGCATGCAGCCAATTGCACCGGTAGCGATGGATCACTGTCAATCGCTGAAAGAAAGCGTTGAAAAAATATCGCAGGCCAATGCCGAACAATCTTGACCGAAAAATTTCAGGCCGGGCAATCGACTGGACGAGCGTCACATTCATGCAGGATTCTTTTTACGCAGGCGGAACACGGCAAGACTGCCGCGCCAGTTTGGCAAGGTTGAAACAGGCTTGCCTTGCTCGTCCAATGCGACGCATTCGATTACTTCGAGACCCACTTCGTTGGCAAGTTCCTCGAAATCCTTGATGGTCGCGCACCGCAGGTTCGGTGTGTCGTACCATTCGTACGGCAGGCTTTTCGACACCGGCATGCGGCCCCGAAGCAATGAGACTCGATGCGGCCAGTAGGCAAAATTCGGAAACGACACAATGGCTTCGCGCCCCACACGCGCGATTTCGCGCAGAATGCCTTCGACATTCTTCATCATCTGCAGCGCCGACAGACAGAGTACCGTGTCGAATGCATTGTTGGCAAAGATCGCCAGCCCGGCCTCAAGGTCTTGCTGGATTACCATCACGTTGCGCTCGATGCAGGCCGGGATTTTCTCATCGTCGATCTCAATGCCATAGCCGAAGCAATGCTTATCGGACTGCAGATAATCGAGCATGACGCCGTCGCCGCAACCCAGGTCCAGCACCTGTGAGCCTTCGCGCACCCAGTGCGCTATAAAAGCAAGATCTGCGCGCAATACGCTGAGTTGGTGAAAATTCATGAAGTCACCTCCTGGCCGGTTCCGGCAACCGCGATCTCTTTCCATATATTGTTGTAATAGGAACGCACTACATTCAAGTAGCGCGGATCTTCAAGCAGGAACGCATCATGACCATGCGGCGCATCGATCTCGGCATAGGTTACCTTGCGCCGGTTGTTGACAAGCGCCTGGACGATCTCGCGGCTGCACGCCGGCGCAAAGCGCCAGTCGGTCGAAAACGACACCAGCAAAAATTCCGCCTCGGTATTCGCAAGCGCACTGGTGAGGTCACCGTTGAAGGCACGTGCCGGATCGAAATAATCCAGCGCCTTGGTGATGAGCAGGTAAGTGTTGGCGTCAAAATATTCGGAAAACTTCTCGCCCTGATAGCGCAGGTACGATTCGATTTCGAAATCGATGCCGAAGCCGAATTGATAATCGCCGTTACGCAGGACGCGGCCGAATTTTTCAGCCATGTCGGCGTTGGAAAGATAAGTGATGTGGCCGATCATGCGCGCCACGCGCAAGCCGTTTTTCGGCACCACGCCATGCGCGTAATAATCGCCGCCGTGATAATCCGGATCGGTCAGGATCGCCTGGCGCGCCACATCGTTGAATGCAATGTTTTGCGCCGACAGTTTCGACGTGGCGGCAATCACCACCGAATGGCGCAGCCGCTGCGGATACATGATGCTCCATGCCATTGCCTGCATCCCGCCCAGCGAGCCGCCCATGACGGCCGCGAACTGCGCGATGCCAAGGGCATCGGCCAGGCGCGCTTGCGCATTCACCCAGTCTTCGACCGTCACCACCGGAAATGTCGCGCCATACGGTTTTCCGGTTGCGGCATTGACATGCATCGGCCCGGTGGAACCGAAGCAGGACCCGAGATTATTGATGCCGATGACGAAGAACCTGTCGGTATCGACCGGTTTGCCGGGGCCCACCATGTTGTCCCACCATCCGGTGTTTTTGGCACCACTCTCGCCGGCATATACGCCAGCGACATGATGGGAAGCATTCAATGCATGACAAATCAGCACCGCGTTGGTGCGATCGGCATTCAAGGTGCCGTAGGTTTCATATACCAGGGTGTAGTCGGCAAGCGATCCACCGCTGCGCAATTGCAGCGGCGCAGGGAAATGCATTGCCTGCGGTGACACGATTCCGATAGATTTCATATTGTTTTGATTGCGTAATGCTGTACTGCCAATTGCGAGACCAGCGAGACTCGGGCAAAAAACAAAAAAGCCCGAAAGCAATTCGCTTGTCGGGCTATTTCAGGCTTGTGTTCAAGCACGCTTTAGCCGTATTTGTTATGCGCCCGCAAGCTGATATCAAATCGGCGCAATTGCGTAAGAATAACCAACTCGCGGAATGCCGTCAATTGGGGGTTTTTCACGAGACCGGTGAAAGCGCGCTACGGTATACTGCGTGCTTGTCGGTTTTTTAACGGCACCTAGAAATATCGCAATCGATCATTCCGATAACCCGGAAAGAAATTTTCCAAGACTGGGCGCTTGCCCACCGCGACACGAGGTGTAATCAATGTTTGAGTTCATGTCGGCGCCAGGCTTCTGGCTTGCCCTGCTGCAAATTATAGCGATCGATATTCTGCTTGGAGGCGACAATGCGGTGGTCATTGCGCTTGCCTGCCGCCGCCTTCCGGAAGCACAGCGCAAAAAAGGCATCATGTGGGGCGTGGTCGGCGCAATCGGATTGCGCATCATCCTGCTTTTCTTTGCATTGCAATTGCTGGCGATGCCCTATCTGAAACTGGTGGGCGCGGTGCTGCTGTTATGGATCGGCGTCAAGCTTCTGTTGCCGGAGGAAGGCGAAGGTCATGCCGAAATCGCGGCCAGTACCAGTCTTATCGGCGCAATCAAAACCATCGTGGTCGCGGATGCGGTAATGAGCCTGGACAATGTCGTGGCGGTGGCTGGCGCAGCAAAGGACAGTTTCGGCCTGGTGGTGTTCGGTATCCTGTTCAGCATTCCGATCATCGTATGGGGCAGCAAATTCGTGCTCAACCTGATGGATCGTTTCCCGATCGTCATTACGCTTGGCGGCGCGTTGCTCGGATGGATTGCCGGCGAAATGATGTTCCACGATATCGCACTGAAACCGTATGTCGAACCGCTGCCTGACTGGTACCACTATCTGGCCTCACTCGCAGGTGCGGTCCTGGTCGTCGCTACAGGAAAACTGCTTGCACGCCGCATGCAAGCGAAACCCCGGGCGGTGACCGAGCTGTCGCTGGATGAATCGAAAGATCACTCATCCCCATCCCGATAAAAGAGGCCATCCAACATGCAAAAAATACTCATTCCTGTCGACGGTTCACAGCACGCCGAGCGCGCGGTTTCCACTGTCATCAAGCAGTTTCAGGCTACCGGACAACTGGACATTCACCTGCTGAACGTGCAGGTACCGGTCGAATCCGGTCACGCGCGGATGTTTGTCAGCAAAGACGATCTGGACGGTTATTACCGGGATGAAGGCCGCCAGGCACTGGCCGGGGCGGCTTCGCTTTTAAAGCAGGCAGGCGTGCCATTCAGCGAACATCTGGCAATCGGACACACTGCAGAAACTATCATCAATTTCGCGCAGCAGCATCAGTTCGACCAGATTGTGATGGGAACGCAAGGGCGCACCGGGCTCGCCAACCTGCTGCTCGGCTCGGTTGCCAGCGAAGTGCTGCAGTCCGGCAAGGTGCCTGTGACGCTGGTCAAATAAGCAGAATCCAAAGCGCCGGCAAACCTGGCACGACCGCGTGAGTGCGGTCTGCCATTACCCGTCACAACATGCGTAATTGCTCGACTGCGTCGGCAATTGCGGACGGCTCGGCAGTTCGCATGATTTTTTTTGTTTGCGGCGCGATGGCAGCGAGGTCGGTGTTCAATATTTCCTGCTTCACCGAGAGCAGTTGGGCCGGATGCATCGAGAATTCGCGCAGACCCATTCCAAGCAGCAAGCGCGTCAACTTCGTGTCACCCGCCATTTCACCGCATAGCGATACCGGGACCCCGGCCTTGGTTCCGGTTGCGATCGTATTTGCGATCAGGTACAGGACCGCCGGGTGCAGCGGATTGTACAGATGGGCGACTTCATGATCGACCCGGTCGATCGCCAGCAGGTATTGAATCAAGTCGTTGGTGCCGACCGACAGGAAATCCATGCGCTTGACGAACATCGGCAAGGCCAGCGCTGCGGCCGGAATTTCGATCATTGCACCGATCGGAATCGACGGGTCGAACTTCTTGTTCGCCTCCCGCAATTGTTCTTTCGCCTGATCGATCATCGCCAGCGTCTGATCGATTTCGAACGCATGCGCGAGCATCGGAATCAGCAACTTGACCGGGCCAAACGCGGAGGCGCGCAATATCGCCCGCAACTGGGCCAGGAACATCTGGGGCTCGGCCAGGCAATAGCGAATGGCGCGCAGGCCGAGGGCAGGATTGAGTGCCGTTTCCTCGGCCGGACCGATCGGCTTGTCCGCGCCGATATCAAGGGTGCGGATCGTAACCGGCCGGCCTTTCATCGCGACCACCGCCTTCCGGTAGGACTCGAACTGTTCGTCCTCGGACGGCAGCCGATTCGCGTATCCGGTACGCCCCATGAACAAAAACTCGGAACGGAACAGGCCGACACCGATAGCGCCGGCCTCCAGCGCTGCGGCACAATCATCGGGTAATTCGATGTTGGCAAGCAGCGCGATTTCAGTGCCATCGCGTGTGACTGCCGGCGTCCTCCTGAGCTTGCCGAGCTTTTTTCGCTCGCGCATCAATTGGGCCTGCCGTTCACGATACTGGTCCAGAACGATCGGGGTCGGCTCGACAATCACGACGCCGGCATCGCCGTCGATAATCACCCAGTCGTCCTGCGCAATCAGCGCCGACGCATTGGCCATGCCTACCACTGCCGGAATGTCCAGGCTGCGCGCGACAATCGACGTATGCGAGTTTTGGCCGCCGACATCGGTGACAAACCCTCCAAATGCGCGATCCCGGAATTGCAGCATGTCGGCAGGCGAGATATCGTGCGCAATCACGATCACGTGCGCGGTCGATTGTTCGGCGCCGTTCAGTCGCAGCAATGCGGTCGCGGTGCCGGTCAATACCTTCAGCACGCGCTCGCCAACCTGTTGAATATCGTTCTTGCGTTCGCGCAGATACGGATCTTCGATCTCGTCGAACTGCGCCGACAGCTCATCGATCTGGGTCACCAGCGCCCATTCGGCGTTGTAGTGGCGGGTACGGATGATATCGAGCGGCGCCTCCGAAATCATCGGGTCCGACAGGATCAGCGCATGAACATCGAGGAATGCGCCCAATTCCGCAGGAGCATCCTGCGGCAGGTCTTTCCAGATTACCTGCAATTCGCGGTGCACCGTCTCGATCGCGTCCTGCAGACGCTGCACTTCCGCCTCGACCTGTTCCGCTTCGATCAGGTAATGCCTGACATCGAGCGCAGCCGGCGCAAGCAGGTGCGCACGGCCGATTGCGATGCCGCGCGAAACCGGTATGCCGTGAAGCGTAAAGGATGCCATCGATATGCGCCTGTAGATAAATCGAAGACTACTCGCCTTCGTCGAACCGATTGCCGATCAGTTGCAGCATCGCGTCGATGCATTCCTTTTCATCCGGCCCGTTGGCTTCGAGCGCCACCACGGCGCCTTTGCCTGCGGCCAGCATCATGACTCCCATGATCGACTTGGCGTTGACCCGCCGCTTGTTGCGGGTCATCCAGACTTCGCTCTGGAACTTCGCTGCAAGCTGGGTCAATTTGGCCGAGGCCCGTGCATGCAAGCCCAGCTTGTTGATGATTTCCACTTCCTGTTGAATCATTTTTTAATTATTTTCCGTTTTTAATTGGGAGACAGGCGAACCCGGTTATCAACCTTGACCGCGCCGTTTTGTCCGCCGGCGAGCGCCATTTCGACCACCACGTCGAGCGTATCGTTGCGATAGGTGATCGCGCGCAGCAGCATTGGGAGACTGATGCCGGCGATGACTTCAACGCGGCCCGGCTGGCATAACGGCAATGTGCAATTGGACGGCGTACCGCCCATCACATCGGTAATGACCAGCACGCCGCTGCCGTCATCCACCCGCGCTATGGCATCGTTGGCAAGCCGCCTTACTTCGATCGGATCCTGATCGGCCCAGACATCGATCGCTTCAATTCGCTCCGGACGCGCACGAAACACATGACTGGCCGCCTCGATAAAGGCGTGACCCAGTGGCGCATGTGTTAACAGCAGGATACCGACCATGATGGCTTACGAAAAAAATTAATTACCAAATTGCGCGACCAAAGGAATGCAGGACCGCCTCCCGCGGCCCATACGTAGAAAGACCGTCGACGATCAAACCGCTGCTTCCAGCGCATCGATGAACATCTCAGCCACCTTGCAACCCGTTTGTTGTTCGATTTCCTGAAAACATGTCGGGCTGGTGACATTCAATTCCGTCAGGTAGTCACCGATCGCATCCAATCCTACCAGCAATAATCCGCGCTTATATAGAATGGGCGCAAGTGTCTCGCCGATTTCACGATCCCTCGCCGAGACCGCTTGTGCCACTCCCAGCCCGCCGACCGCCAGGTTGCCGCGCACTTCACCGCCTTGAGGAATCCGCGCAAGACAATACGGCACTATTTTGCCCCCAATTAACAAAATCCGCTTGTCGCCGGCCGCGATTTCCGGAATAAAGCGCTGCACCATGATGGTACGGCTGCCGTTCAGGGTCAGCGTCTCGATGATCGAACCTAGATTCAATTCATCCTGTCTGACGCGAAAAATACCCGCGCCGCCCATGCCGTCCAGCGGCTTCAGGATAATGTCCTGGTGCTCGCGGTGAAACGCGCGTATCCGCGCCGTATCGCCAGTCACCAGGGTCGGCGGAAGAAATTGCGGAAATTGTGCGATCGCCAGTTTTTCATTGTGGCTGCGTATTGCCGCCGGCTTGTTGAACACGCGGGCACCCTGCATTTCCGCCAGTTCCAGCAAGTAGGTCGCATAGATGTATTCCATGTCGAACGGTGGATCGGTCCGTTCGACTACCGCATCGAATTCGCTCAGCGATCGCGAAACCGGCACGGCGGCGCGATACCAGTCATCCGGGTCGCCGGTAAGCGTGATATGCGCCACGTTGGCCGCTACCGCGCCGCCTTCAAACGCCAGATCGGCGTGCTCCAGCGCATGAATTTCATGGCCGCGCCGGCCGGCCTCCACGATCATTGCATAAGTCGTGTCTTTGTAAGTCTTGAACGTCGAAAGCGGATTGGCGACAAAGGCGATTTTCATGAGAACCTGTCCCGGTATCAGTAAATTTCAGGGTTGGGATCGGTTTTTTCCAATTCCAGGGATGCGGCCAAAAGCGCGAGACGCGCCACCACACCATACATATAGAAGCGATTCGGTGCGGCCGTGCCGGGCTTGGCCAGCAGGTCGGGCAGCGCATGCTGCTGTGCAAATGCGAGCGGGACGAAATGCGCGCCGGGCGAATTCAGGTTTTCATCGACGCCTCGTTCTGCATGCACGCGATAGAACCCGCCCACCACGTAACGATCGATCATGTACACCACCGGTTCGGCCACCGAGTCATTGATGCGCTCGAATGTATGCACCCCTTCCTGGATGATTACATCGGTGACCTCAACGCCCTCCTTGATCACCGACATTTTGTTGCGTTGCTTGCGATTGAGATCTTTGACTTCGCTGGCGTCCCGCACCGTCATGATGCCCATGCCGTAAGTGCCGGCATCGGCCTTGACGATCACGAACGGCGTCTCCTTGATGCCGTATTCCTTGTACTTCTTGCGGATTTTCGCCAGCAGCGTATCGACGTTCGACGCCAGGCAGTCTTCACCGGCGCGCTCGTTAAAATTGATTTCGCCGCATTTGCCGAAATAGGGATTCAGCATCCATGGGTCGACGTCGATCATTTTCGAAAATTTCTTGACCACTTCATCGTAGGCGGCAAAGTGGTTGGTCTTGCGCCGTACCGCCCATCCTGCATGCAACGGCGGCAACACGTTTTGTTCGTTCAAACCGTCCAGGATCGACGGCAGGCCGGATGACAAATCGTTATTCAACAGGATGGTGCAGGGATCGAAGTTCTTCAGGCCGACGCGGCGGCCGTTATTCAGGATTTCGAGCGGCTCGACGGTAATCGTGCTGCCGTCCGGCAGCTCGATCGGAGTCGGTTCCCTGACATCGGGCGACAATGTGCCGAGCCGTACATTGAGCCCGGTCTGGCGGAATATCTGCATCAACCGAGCGACGTTCTGCAGGTAAAAAGTGTTACGGGTATGATTTTCCGGAATCATCAACAGATTTTTGGCATCCGGACAATATTTCTCGATCGCCGCCATCGCCGCCTGCACCGCCAGCGGCAACATTTCAGGCGACAGGTTATTGAAACCGCCGGGGAACAGGTTGGTATCAACAGGTGCAAGCTTGAAGCCGGCATTGCGCAAATCGACCGAACAATAAAACGGCGGGGTATGCTCCTGCCATTCGAGCCGGAACCAGCGTTCGATGGCCGGTGTGGCTGCGAGGATTTTTTTCTCGAGATCGAGCAATGGGCCGTTCAAGGCCGTGACGAGATGCGGAACCATATAAAAACCTTTTGTAAGCTTAAGACTGTACCTGATGCCGATTTTAACGGGAATCAACGATATGCGTGCTGAGCGCGGCGAACAACATCAAATGAGGGCCGCCCACTTGTTTTAAAAGGTTTGCGACCAAAAGAATCACCTGCCAGCAACTGTTCCGCAAATGTTTCGAATTCGTGCCGCTGGCAAAACATAAGCTTGCCGTCCGCGCGGCGCGTTGCTTGAGGCCGCCAATTTAACGCCGCCAATTTGCCGGCACGTTGCGGTGCGGAGCCTGCCTCAGTACACTGCGCCGTACACCGATTGTCCGCAATCTTCAAAAAAAAACGCCTCCGAAGAGGCGCTTTCCGATAAAACCCGATGATCGGATCAGAAGTGATAGGCGGATTCCCCGTGACTGGCGATATCCAGCCCTTCCCGTTCTTCTTCCTCGGTCACCCGCAGCCCCACCGTCAGATCGGTCAGCTTGAAGGCCACGAAAGCCACCACGCCTGACCATACGACGGTCAGCAGTACACTCTTTAACTGTACCCATAACTGGTGCCCGATCGCGTAGTCATCGGCCTGCATCCCGCCCAGCGCCGGTGCAGCGAATACGGCGGTCAGCAGCGCGCCGACGATGCCGCCTACGCCATGTACGCCGAACACATCGAACGCATCATCCGCGCCGAGCATTCTCTTCAGGCCATTGACACCCCACAGGCACACCACGCCGGCCACCAGGCCAAGCACGATCGAACCCATCGGGCCGACGAAACCGGCCGCCGGCGTTACCGCGACAAGTCCTGCTACCGCACCGGACGCCGCACCGAGCATGGAACCCTTGCCCTTGCTCAGCGCTTCGCCGGCAATCCAGGACAAGGTGGCCGCGCCGGTCGCGAGCACGGTATTGACGAAGGCCAGCCCCGCCACACCGTTGGCTGCTCCCGCAGAACCCGCATTGAAACCGAACCAGCCCACCCACAGCAGCGACGCACCCACCATGGTCAGGGTCAGGCTGTGCGGGGTCATCGCTTCCTTGCCGTAACCGAGGCGCTTGCCGACCATATAGGCGCCGACCAGCGCGGCGATGCCGGCATTGATGTGGACCACGGTGCCGCCGGCAAAATCGAGTGCGCCATCCTGAGCCAGCAAGCCGCCGCCCCAGACCATATGCGCCATCGGGATATAGCTGAAGGTAAACCAGAGCGTCGAAAACAGCAGCACGCCGGAGAATTTGATGCGCTCCGCAAAAGAACCGACGATCAGTGCGCAGGTGATGGCTGCGAACGTCGCCTGGAACGCCACGAACACATATTCGGGAATGGTCGGCAACGCCCCCGCCAGCGTATCGGCTGCGATACCTTTCAGGAACAGCTTGTCGAAACCGCCGAAAAACGTGCCCTCGCCTCCGAACGTCAGCGAATATCCGTAGATCGCCCACAGAATCATGATGAGCGAGAAAACCACGAATACCTGCATCAGCACCGACAGCATGTTCTTGGAACGACCGAGGCCGCCATAGAACAACGCGAGGCCCGGTATCGTCATCAGGATAACCAGCATGGTGGAGGTCAGCATCCAGGCGGTATCACCCGAATCGAGTGCCGGAGCAGCCGTAGCAGCCGCAGGCGGCGACGCCTGAGGTGCCTGCGCAGCCGCGGGTGCGGCCGGCGTATCGGCAGCAGTGGTTACCGCGGCTTCCGTGTTCGCGCCGGGTTCGTCCGCTGCCAGCGCAGCCGGTAAAAACCCGACTGCGAGCAACAGCATGCCGGCGGCCGCGAATCTTGCAAATTGCTTTTTCATGTCAGCTCCTTAAAGTGCGTCGTTGCCGGTTTCACCGGTACGAATCCGTACGACCTGCTCCAGGTCATAGACAAAGACCTTGCCGTCACCGATTTTTCCGGTCCGCGCCGCGGTTTCGATCGCTTCGATTGCGCGCTCGACGATGGCGTCGTCGACCGCCGCTTCGATCTTGGTTTTCGGCAGGAAATCAACCACATACTCGGCGCCCCGGTACAGCTCGGTGTGGCCTTTCTGGCGACCGAAACCCTTGACCTCGGTCACGGTAATTCCTTGCACGCCCATTGCCGACAAGGCTTCGCGTACTTCATCCAGTTTGAATGGCTTGATGATTGCGGTAATCAGTTTCATGTGAGCCTCTTGCGTTATGGATTGGAGGATTGGATTAAAAGGTTTTGCTGATGGATAGCACCAGCGTCGTATCGGTAACATCCTTGGATTTGCCCGAGCCATTCACCACGTTCGGATACGCAGCGCTGTCGGCATCGGTGCCGACCACTGCGGCGCCGAGCGTTGCAAAACCGAAGTCGCGACTTACGCCGATCTTGTAGTCGGTGTAATTCAGGTTTCCGTAGTTGTTGACCCATTGGTGACCGACATGCAAGCCCAGCGTCGTCTTGTCGGCGACTTCAAAATTGGCATTCAAGTCGAGATAACCTGAGCCCTTCGAATCGCCATTGGCGCCGCCGGACGACGCGTTCAATCCGAAGAAGTCGCTGACGTTATAGCTGTACTTGGCCGAAAACCATTTGTACGACGCGCCGAAATAAAGCTCGGTATTGTTATATCTCTCACCGGTCGCGCCGATCGACGCACCAGGATAGTAGTAATACAGAACGCCTACATCTGCCGCCAGATCCGGAGCCAGGTTGAATTTGTAGCCGCCGTAGAAATCCATTTCGATGCCGGCGGTATTGCCGAACTGCGCGCTGCTGATGGTGGAGTTCCAGTTCCCGAGGTAAATGCCGCTCGAATGCGCATAATCGAATCCGCCCTGCAGCGCTGGATGCTTGAATGTCTGGGAAATGCCACGGAAGCGGTAATCCGATGCGAGCGTCAGGTTGCCGCTAAAACTGTGCGGCGATTCCGGTTCAGCCGCGAAAGCGGGCGGCGCAAAGCATGCGAATACAGCGGCAGTCAGCAATAATTTTTTCATGGCATTCCCCTTGGTATGGTCGAAACAGAACGGATATAAATATTTTCCTGAAGCACTATTAGCAGGACGCGTGCCAGGTATTTTTATGTACGTACCTCATCCTTTTCACCACTAAACGTACGATTGCCCTATGATCGAAGCTGGCTGGGCGCGAACAACGCACCACAATTGAGCGCACCGATTTGGCACGCCTGCAAATAGTGCGCATTCACCTAAATGGACGACCGAATAATGGATAAACCAAATTTCTTTAACGACTTGCAATCCAAAATCAACCAGGCACTGGAAAACTCGCCTGCCAAAGACATCGAGAAAAACGTGAAAGCGATGATGAGCCAGGGCTTTTCAAAACTTGACCTGGTCACGCGCGAGGATTTCGAAGTTCAGACACAAGTGCTGGCGAAGACCCGCGCCAAGCTGGAAGCGCTGGAGGCGCGTGTTGCCGAACTGGAAGCGCAGCTCAAGAACAATCAATGAGCCTGGCGGTCCTGAAAAGCCGTGCGCTGGCGGGCATGCACGCGCCCGAAGTGACGGTCGAGGTGCATCTGGCCAACGGCTTGCCGTCCTTTACCATCGTCGGCTTGCCGGAAACCGAAGTAAAGGAATCCAAGGACCGGGTCCGCGCGGCATTGCAGAATGCACGATTTGAATTTCCGGCCAGGCGCATCACCGTCAACCTCGCCCCGGCCGATTTGCCGAAGGAATCCGGCCGTTTCGATCTTCCAATTGCGCTCGGCATCCTGGCCGCATCGGGGCAGATGCCGTCCGATGCGCTCGATCAGTATGAATTCGCGGGCGAGCTGTCGCTATCAGGCGAATTGCGCCCGATACGCGGTGCGCTAGCGATGACATTTGCGATGCATCGCGACGGCGATGCATCAGGCAGTCAGCGCTCCTTTATTCTTCCCCGCGCCAATGCCGACGAAGCGGCGCTGGTCGGCAACGCGACAATATATCCGGCGGATTCTTTGTTGCATGTCTGCGCGCACTTTGCCGCAGCCGATGCCGATGCACGATTGACGCGGCATCACGCGACCGCAAATACCACGGCGCCGCGCTATCTCGATTTTGCGGACGTCAAAGGCCAGCAGCAAGCCAAGCGCGCGCTCGAAGTTGCGGCGGCCGGCGGCCATAGCGTGTTGATGGTCGGGCCACCCGGAACAGGGAAATCGATGCTGGCCGCACGCTTCCCGGGCATATTGCCATCGATGACCGATGAAGAGGCGCTGGAATCGGCAGCAGTCCAATCGCTCACCAGCGGCTTTACGACTGCGCGCTGGAAAGTCCGGCCGTATCGCGCGCCGCATCACACCGCATCCGGCGTGGCACTGGTCGGCGGCGGCAGCACGCCGCGTCCGGGCGAGATTTCGCTGGCGCATCGCGGTGTCCTGTTCCTGGATGAGCTGCCGGAGTTCGACAGACGCGTGCTGGAAGTATTGCGCGAGCCGCTTGAGTCCGGCCAGATCACGATTTCCCGTGCCGCACGCCAGGCCGACTTTCCGGCGCGCTTTCAATTGATTGCTGCAATGAACCCCTGCCCGTGCGGCTACCTTGGCCATCCGTCGAACAAGTGCCGCTGCACGCCGGATAATGTCGCACGGTATCAGGACCGGATTTCCGGGCCGCTGCTCGACCGCATCGATATGCAAATCCAGGTCGGCGCATTACCGCATGACGATCTGGTCAAGCAAGCCGGCGGCGAAGCTTCCGCGGAAATCGGCAAACGGGTCGAGCGCGCATCTTCAACGCAGCAGTCGCGCCAGGGCAAATCCAACAACGGCTTGACCACTGCGGAAATCGATCGGCATTGCCAGCCCGATGCTTCCGGCGAACAGCTATTGCGCGCCGCGATGATCCGATTGAACTGGTCCGCGCGTGCTTATCATCGCGTGTTGAAGGTTGCAAGAACCATTGCCGACCTCGATCGCAGCGCGAGCATCGGGCAGCCGCATGTCGCGGAGGCGATTCAATATCGGCGTGCATTGCGTGAGCGGTGACGGCGCGGACCGACAGGCACATGACCGCACAGATTCTTGACCACGCGAAAATATATTACGAGACTCGAAGCGGAACCATCGCTTGACGCTTGGCGTTCGATACGACAGACATGCTCTGCCGACAGTACCAACAAAAAAATGGAGCAGCCACCAGCGCCGCTCCATTTTCCCCACTACACAACCAATTCAGCAACGTTATTCCAGTTTGAGCCTTCCCTGCAAGCCGGCGCCGGTGACGGCAGGCTGACTTGATCCGGTGACGGTAATACTGGATCCGGTCGCAACCGCGTCAGCCGCTTTTTGAATCACCACGTTCGAGACCGTAACACCCATACCGAACGTACCGGCAAAATCCTTCACGCTATTGAACACCGCCAGCTTTGCGGTATCGCCTTGTGCGGATGCCATCAGGCTGGCAAACAGAGCGTCGAAATCAATTGTCAGCGCTTGATCGCCGTCAACAGGGATGAAGCTCACTGCGTCGGCAGGCAATGCCGTAACGGTCTGGTTGGCGGTTGCGCCGGCACTGTTCTTGGTGTACACGAACAATTGTGCAGTTGCAGGAACGCTGACCGACAATTCGCCGGCATCGCTGACCGCGAGATCGACCTGGTCGATCATGAATTGCAGTGCTTCAGCCTCTTCGCCAGCCGCGACGGTTGCAGTTTCTTCGGTGAGATCGATTGCCATGCGCACGCGCTTGGCCTGGCCGGCTCCACCCGGTGCCATATCTTCCGGCACCACGCGCAAACCGAACGACTGGAGCGGTGCATCCGTTCCGCGCGGGAAGCTTCCTGCGCCTTCAGGCAAGGTAGCGTTCGGCTCGAACTGCGCGACGTTGATCGGAATTCCGGCAGCGGTTGGTGTGATGTTGAAAATCACTGCAGGATCGACCAGTTGCAGATTGCCTGCCATCACAGATTCATCGATTACCGGCGGCGGTGGCGTTTGATTACCGCCACCTGCAGCCGGCGGTGGCGTCGAAGCCGCTGGAGCCGGGTCATCTCCCCCACCTCCGCCGCATGCCGAAATGAGCAAGGCGACTGCCAATGAGATAAATACATTTTTCCGTTTGAACATTTGAGGGTTCCTCTCTGTGAGTTTGAATCAAACAAAAGCGTCTGTAGACAGGTGGGCACCCGATTCGGGCACTACCGCGCTTTCGCGAATTACCGGCCGCAGCTGAAAAAAAATCAGCACAAAACGACCACCAACGATCACTCGATTACCTGACAACCTTCAGGCTTTCTGTTGATGCAGGGACAATGTAAGAGCGCGTCGGGCTGTCAGTCTTGTGGTGTGTCAAAGGAAAATATTTTTTAAAAGAATCGATCGGTCGTATCAGCAATTTTTTGTTTTAGAACAAACTTTTTTACGTGCGGGTTGTACTTGCATATCGCGATTCGCCAGAAAAAATTTCCGCGAAAAAACTCCAACCTTATTTTTTCAATTTCCGAGGCAGTATTTTTTCGTAAGGAAAGACTGCGCTCAACATATCGCTGTACGGTGACTGGGGTTGATGTTGAATCCATGCATATGCGACGCAGGCAGTGACCTTCGCAAGACATTTGCGGCAGCAACCGCATCTTCTGAGGCAGTCAGATCATGGCAAGTCAGGAGACAACGTTGCGACTTGGAATTTTGATGTGACGTTAATCAACATCGGGAACATTGCTTTCGCGAAGCTGCTCTGAATGAAGCGCCGGGCAATCCGGTTCAGGGAATCGGATCGCGCATACGAGAAGATGGGCCGGCGCAATGCCCCGGATTATTTCGTTTTCGCTGTCACTAACTTAACTTTTATTAAGGTAAGACAAACCGCAAATGATGAATTGATCCGATCATTATTTTCATGATTTTGCATTGCGTCCGACATGTTCCATGGCACCGGCCGAAGCAACGACGACGCGCATCGGCGCTGATCATAGGCGCGAAAAATACTTTTCTCAGGAGAATGGATTGAAGCGAATAACCTACCCGTCACTTTTTTTGCTGGTTCTTGCGCTGTCGGCTTGCGGTGGCGGCGGCTCCGATTCTTCGCCTGAATCGAATCCGTCTGCCAATGCAGCTGCATCGGGTACGCCGCCAGGGACTACGGCACCGCCGGCCAACAACACGCCTCCGACATTAAGCAGCGTTGCGCAAGTCATCGAGTACTACGGCGACTCCACCATACGCGGTTATGAATCGAATACCGGCGCGCAGGTTGCGACATCGGCGCCCGAGGCTTTCGCCGCAGCGTTGCCTTCGTCGCCCAGCCAACAGGTGTTCAATCTCGGCGTTGACGGTCAAACCGCATGCCAGCTATTCAATGACACGGATTGGGCAAACAGGATGGCAGCGTCGACCGCGACCGTGATTATCCTGAACCACGGAATCAACGACGCGGTAACCGGCGCGAATCTGTCCAGCTACCGCACATGCCTGACCGGTCTGGCCAGAACCGCAAAGAATGAAGGAAAGCGAGTGATTTTCGAAACACCGAATCCAGTCGACAACGGCGGCCTGGAAAATTATGTCACCGCGATGAAGGCGGTTGCCACGCAAGAAAACCTGCCGGTTATCGATCAGTACGGAAATTTGATGCAGTCGGGCCGATCGGTGCGTGACCTCTGCCCTGACGGGACCCATCCGTCCCAAGCGGTCTATATTGAAAAAGGCCAGTATGCGGCGAGCGTGTATGCAGACATACCGCTGTAACGCAGCGCCGCGTCAGTGAAGCCGCCAGATAACGAGGCGGTGAACCAAGGCGGCATCGTGCATGAAAGCTGCATACGGAATATGAACGGCGATAAACTCGCCGCGGCACCTGCCATGGCGTTTTTTGGCGGCGTACGCTGCGAGCCGAATTCATATCAATGCGGGAGAACGCCCATGCCGGCTTTTGAAACTTCATTGCATATTCTTTAGATACTCGGCCTATGATCAAATCGCTCGAAGGCGGTCGAGGTGCTGCGGCACTGATTGTCGCCTTGTATCATCTCAAGATCGGTGTCGGGTATTTCGGATTCATTCGGCATGGATACATATTCGTTGACCTTTTTCTGGTCCTGAGCGGATTTGTGATCTGTGCCGCATATTCATCCAGAATGACATCGTCGGAAGATTTCCGATCTTTTTTAATTCGCCGTATCGGCCGCCTCTTTCCTCTTCTGGTATTTTCAACGGCTTTCTTTATCCTGGTAGCCAATGCGATTGTGCTGGCCAAGAACATCGCCTATTCGCACGGTTTCGCCAGTATTCTGAATAATCCCGCTGCACGCGACTATCTGATTCCGAGCGCATCGGAAATTTTCGCGACGCTGACGTTCACGCATGGCATGGGTGTATTTGACCGACTGATTCTAAACACGCCGAGCTGGAGCATCAGTACCGAGTTCTATACTTACCTGGTCTTTGCCGCGGCCTGCCTGTTGCTGCGAGGGCGCATGCGCGTGGCGGCTTTTGCGCTGTTAGGTATCATCGGCCTCACGATCAGCATCTGGGCGTCGGTGCAGGTACATGAATGCCTTAAGCAGGGTGGATGCCTGTCGTTGACTTATGATTTCGGCTTTCCGCGTACCGTCCTCTCATTCTTTCTGGGGGCATTGGCGTATTACGCGAGTCGCGCCATGTCATTCGATTTCACAAGGTTGCAGCTACCCGGCTTGCTGGCTCTCGCAATACTGTTTTCTGTCGCCGACGCATTCCCTGCCGTAGCGTTTGCTTTTCCTGCGGTATTCGCGATGCTGATTCTATCGGTGCACAGGGATCAGGGCTGGCTTTCCACCGTGTTTACGCTCAAACCGTTTCAGGTACTGGGCCAGCGATCGTATTCAATCTATCTGATGCATATGCCGCTGCTGCTGTTTTTCGAAAACATCGCGAACCGGGTTGATGGACTGATTCCGAACACAGTCGTCGTCATTCTCTTTATAACGGTGCTCGTCATTGTGTCCGGATGGACCTACAAATACATCGAAGATCCGTTCCGGGAAAAATTCAATCGACTTGCCACCGGATCCAAAACATTGGAAGGGAGGGGGAAATTTCTTGGAATGAAAAAACGCTTTGGCTGGCCCCGATAATCAGGCACCCGAGCTCAAGCCGGTCCGCGAATCAGGTGCGCCATTGATTCGAAACGCTGTAACGGTGGATTTTCAGCCAGGGATATTGGTCATTCGCTTGAAAATTTTAATCCAACAACTTTTGCGCAAGCGCAAAGCCGCGATTTCGATCACCCAATACCATGGGGGCGGTTCTTCAATGAAGCACCACTCCCTGGAAGTTTTAGCCCGCAACCGCAAGGTTCGCGGGCTTTTTTATTCAGCGCTGGCATTCGAACCGCCGCCGTGCAGCTCAGCAAATAGGGGTTGTCTTCCTGGCATGAAAGCCTGAAAGCACTGCTCCTGTTACCATCTGGTTCATGCTGAAAGCATCCATTCTTCATACGATCCGACTTCCGATGGCGATCATCGCCTTCGGACTGTCTGCCTGCACCCCGACCTACGACTGGCGTGAAGTGCGCGGCACCGACGCGCCTTTCGTCGTACTGCTGCCGGCAAAGCCTTCAACGCATTCGCGCCCGATCAACCTGGACGGCATCCAACTGACGATGACGATGACTGCGGCCGAAGTCGACGGCGTTACATTTGCAGTTGGCAGCGCAAGCTTGCCTGACCCGGCACCGCCGCGCGATGCATTGACTGCAATGAAAACCGCGCTGGTCAAAAATATCGATGGCACGGTCCGATTTGAAAAATCGTCGATTGCGGCCGATAATCCGGCGCCATTCATCAACATCGAGGCAGTCGGCACCGCTGGCAGAAAAGTCAAAAAACATCCGACGCTGCTGGTGGCCCGATTCGCCGCAAAGGACCGGCGTATTTATCAGGCTGTCGTGGTTGGTCCCGAAGACGCGGTGTCGCGCGATGCCGTGGATACATTCTTCACATCATTGAAGCTGAACTGACGTGCCGCCGAACATGCTTGCTCCCGGAGGTTCGGTTGCGCTGCGCGTTTTTGCGTGCTTTGCCGGCGCGTATTGCCTGTCCTATGCATTTCGAGCCATCAACGCGGTCATTGCGCCGGCCTTGATGGCCGATCTGAATCTATCCAATTCCGATCTCGGCCTGTTGTCGTCTGCCTACTTTGTCAGCTTCGCAAGCCTGCAGCTGCCGCTTGGGATCTGGCTGGATAAATACGGTGCGCGCCGCACCGAATCGGTTCTGTTGCTGTTTGCAGCAGCCGGTGCAGCGATATTTGCGATGAGCTCATCACTTACCGGTTTATGGATAGGCCGCGCACTGATTGGCGTGGGCGTCTCGGCATGCCTGATGGCACCGTTGAAAGCCTATCGGCAATGGTATGCGCCGGAGCGCCAAAGCCAACTGATGAGCCGGATGCTGGTAGCCGGTACATCGGGAGTGCTGGCAACCACGGTGCCCGTGGCGGCGGCAATGCCGTATATCGGCTGGCGTGGCGTATTCTGGATCATGGCGGCGCTGATCGTGCTGGCGTCCGCCGCAATATTCTTCCTGCTGACAGAGACAGAAAAAAGGATGGCGGCTCAATCCGCTGCCGCGCACAATGCTGCGCATCCTGCAAAGCCGGTTATCGGCGACAGCCAGAAAAAAGAGGGGTATGCACGAGTTTTCGGCAATCCTTTTTTCCGGCGCCTGGCTCCATTGGGCGCAATAAATCAAGGCACTTTTGTCGCACTGCAAACTCTGTGGGCGGGTCCCTGGATGGTCACCGTACTCGGAATGAGCGTGGCGCAAACTTCGCAGGTTTTGTTCGTGTTCAATTTTGCGCTGATGCTGGCCTATCTCTGGCTGTCATGGTGGGCGCCGCGCCATCTGTCATACAGCGGCAACCGCGGCTGGCCGGTACTCAGGGTAATCGCGTTCGGCTTATGCGGCGCGACACTGACGCAGGCAGCCATGCTGACCACAACCCACCCTCTTTCATGGCTGCTATGGATCGCACTGGCGGCATTTGTCAGCCTCGGCATGCTGATTGCAACCTATGTCAGCCTGTCGTTTCCGCCGTCATTGGCCGGACGCGCCAACAGTGCATATAACCTGACCTTGTTTATTGGCGCATTTGTCGCGCAATGGGGTGTGGGATTGTTGATTGACGTCTTTGAAAATAACGGCGCGTCACCGGCCAATGCAATGCGTGCGGCTTTCGGCGTTTTTCTGGTGTTGCAGATTGCATCCCTGCTCGCATTTGCCGTAAACCGGGCGCAACCGGACCGGACGATCGCGCTTCCATAGAATCCGGCCGGACTGGACCGGAAACTGTCGCGGATGTGCCTGAACTTTCTTTTCAAACCGACAATGCAGACCGCAAGTCGTGCTATGGTTTCAAGAATCATTACATCATGGAGGCCTTATGTTGGTCACATTCAAATCCAAGGCAGCAGCTGACGTTGTCATGTACGAAAAACACGCCAAACAAATACTCGATCTGCTCGGCAAGGAACTCAAGCGCGGCGTGATTACCGCCGACGAAACCGGCGATGCAATCGCCAGGCTTGAGACAGAAATTCAGCAAAGCAAGACTCGCTCCGCAGCCGAAGATGCGCACCATGACATGGAAGCGGAACGTGGAGACGCGGGCGACGAAAAGGAACAGGAACCGAACCAGGCGGTCAGCTTTGCAACCCGTATCTACCCGCTGCTTGAAATGCTGAGAGCGGCAAAAAACCAGGGACACACAGTGGCCTGGGGAATCTGATGACCAATCCGCGAGAGCTGACGATCAAGGCCGGCGACGGCACGCCGCTATTCGTCACAGACTGGCTGATTGATCCGCCTGCTTCGGCCAACGGCGCCATCGTTCTGATGCACGGCCTGGGCGAACACAGCGGCCGATATCGTCATGTGATCCGGTTTTTCAACGATCGCGGCCTGTCGGTGCGCGCATACGATCATCGCGGCCATGGCCGCTCCGGCGGAGCGCGTGGCGATGTGCCCGGCGACGCCACCATGCTGCAGGATGCAAAAATCATCATCGATGACTTTGCTCGGCGCCTCGATCAACAAGACGCTGCGTCGTTGCTGTTGTTCGGCCATAGCATGGGCGGTTTGTTCGCCGCCAGATTTGCCACGGCCCGCTTGTCGCCGCTGCGCGGCCTGATCCTGTCTTCCCCGGCGCTGGCACTGCCGCTTTCGGGTGCGCAGAAAGCCCTCGCCAAAATTCTTCGTGCAATTGCACCGGGTCTGGGCATACCCAACGGTCTGCAAACACGCTATCTGTCGCATGACCCGCAAGTCGAAACGGATTATCTGAAGGATCCGCTGGTGCACCCGAAAATCAGTGCACGGCTGTTAGGCAGCATGCTGGCCGCGATTGATTTTTCACAATCGCATGCGGCCGACCTGGCGATTCCGACACTCCTGGTGGTGGCCGGCGACGACCATCTGGTCGACGCAAAAGGCAGTAATGCATTTTTCAAACGCCTGGCACCGGAAATCGGCACCATGCATTATTACGAGGATTTTTATCACGAGATTTTTAATGAAATTGAATCTCCTCGTGTATTCAATGATGTCGGTGCCTGGCTTGATCGGATTTCTTAGGGCCCGCGCAGCAATAAGTTGGGTAATTGGGCGTTCGCCCCCCAAGGGGACTTCCGTTGGGTGTAGCGGGATGCACTGCAAGACTCTTTCCCTCAAAGCAGTGCTTTGAGTCTCCATCCCTTCTCCCGCTTTGTATAGACTGGATACATAGGTAACAGGTGTGCGAAGACATGGGTAACAAGTTAATCGGCATCCAGGGATCTCAAATCAAGGGAATTGAGATGTTGATGGCAGAAATACACATTATAAATTCCATCATCAGTAAGGCTGGGTCGCAGTGCGATGGGTTGGCCGACCAGCGCCTTGGAGACGCGAATGTTCCATCCCTGCCAGCTAATCCATCCGCCTTGCTGCACCTTGCGAACCACGTCGTCAGGACCGTATTCGATGCCCGGCAACGAAGACAGCATACTGCGGGTGCTCGGGCGGTAGCGGTCTGCGGGGGCCTGCATGCTCAGCGCTTCATGCGGCCGCTCGCGGTTGTACACCCGTCGCCAACGATCAAATTCAGTCTGCACCTGCTCCAGATCGTCAAACTGACGCAAGGCCAACACTTCGGCTTTCAGGCTGCGATGGAAGCGCTCATCCTTGCCATTGGTCTGCGGATGCAGCGGTCGGCTATGCGACAGGAGGATGCCCAGCCGGATCAGCCACACGGCCAAACCGGTCAGCCCTGCCTGACCAGCGGTTCCCCATGGCGAACCGTTATCGGTGTTGATACGCTGTGGCAAACCGTAGCGCGCGAAGGTCCGTTCCAACGCCGCTTGCACCGTGCCGCGCCGCTCATTCTCGCAAGCAGCCAACACCAAGTTGTAGCGCGAATGGTCGTCAATGACTGTCAGGGGATGGCAACGGCGCTTTCCAACAGCGAAATGCCCTTTGAAATCCATTTGCCACAACTGGTTAGGTTGCGCATGTTCAAAGCGCTTCCAGGGCGTCGCTGCGGTACTGGCGGCCGGGTCGATCAGGCCGTGCCGGTGCAAAATGGCTGTCACGGTGCTGGGCGCAACGTGCTGCTGCCAGTCGCGCGCCAGCACGTGAGAGATCTTGCGCCCGCCCCAGGCTGGATGCTTGTGCCGCATTGCCAGTACCGCTTCCTCCACCTCGGTCGTACTTATGCGCGGCGAACAATGCGGGCGCCTGGACCGGTCCAGCAAGGCACCGGTCCGCCCGCTCTCATAGCGGCCCAGCCATTTGTAACCGGTCTTGCGGCTGATCCCAAAGCGCCGGCACAACTCGCTGACATTCGCGCCTTCCTTGCTCGCCAACACCACAAACTCCTCTCGCTTTTCTATCACGGTGACATTCTCCCAAGGCATCTCTTTCCCCATTGATCTGCTAACGGGAAAAGTGTTACCTATGTCTCCGCACATGTGTCACCCATGTCTCCGGTCTATACACCGCTTGCGGGAGAAGGGTGCAAATAGCTTCCCTCTCCACGGGTGGAGAGCAACCGTGTCAAGTTGTGAGTGCATTTGTCCAGGACTTTTTGTTTTTTATCATGACATTCAAAATGGTCAATAACTTGCGCATACAGGCTGTCATGGCGAGTTTGAACGGTTTGCCAGCACTGGTGAGGGACCGAGGGAGAGGATGCCGACGCAGTGCGAGCACTGCTAGCGACGGACAACGCGGCAGTGCGCCCGCTACGGCCAGGAAAACTGCCTAACTTATTGCTGCGCGGACCCTTAATAACGCGATCGAAGCCGGCGTGTGGCGATCGTCTCGATTACAATCGCAGCTCTCCGATTAACGGCCATCCGGCTTCGGCACATAATGACAACCCGACTTGCTGTCAAACCTGATTCGCTCGCCTACAGTTTGCTGGGCGCGGCACAAGCAGTTGCACTGGTACGAAAAGGCACGGCATTGCCGCAGGCGCTTGGCCGGGTCTTCGAAAAAATCGACGCTCCGATGCCGGCGCGCGGCGCGATCCAGGACATTGCCTATCGAACCATGCGCGGATGGGGCCGGGCAAATGCATTACTCGCGCACCTGACAACAAAAGCACCCGAGCCAGCGGTGCTGCACGGATTGCTGAGTTGTTCGCTGAGCCTCATTGCGACGCCAGGCGAGACGCCATACGACGACTTCACGGTGGTAAACCAAGCGGTGAGCGCGGCAGCCGCCGATCCCGACATGGCGCATGCAAAAGGCATGGTCAATGCGGTTTTGCGCCGCTTTCTGCGCGAGCAGGATGCGCTTGCACAGCAAATCGCAGCCAATCCGGAAGCCGAGTTGAACTATCCCCGGTGGTGGATCGATACCGCCAAAACAGCCTATCCGCGCGAATGGCAATCGATACTGCAGGCCGGTAATGTCCTTCCACCGCTGACTCTTCGCGTGAACCGCCGCGCGGTATCGGTTTCCGACTACTTGCAGAAATTGTCGGAGAGTGGGATGCCAGCGATCCGGATCGGCCCCGATGCGGTGCGACTGGACCAGCCGGCTCCGGTCCATCGGATTCCCGGATTTGACCAGGGGTGGGTCTCTGTGCAAGATGCTGCGGCACAACTGGCCGCCCCCTTGCTTGACCTGCACGATGGCATGCGGGTACTTGATGCCTGCGCCGCGCCTGGAGGGAAGACCGGTCACATTCTTGAAATTGCCGATGTCGATTTGACAGCACTGGATCTTGATCCGCAACGACTGACTCGAATCGAACAGAATCTGCAGCGCCTGAAGCTGGATGCCACGCTCAAGACCGGCGACGCCGGCGGCGACAGCTGGTGGGATCGAACGCCGTTTGACCGGATCCTGGCTGACGTGCCCTGCACCGCTTCAGGTATTGTCCGGCGCCATCCTGATATCCGCTGGCTGCGGCGCAAGGGCGACGCTGCTCAGCTTGCAACACTTTCGCAGCAAATTCTCGACAACCTTTGGCGTATGCTGCGCCCGAATGGTAAATTGTTGTTTGTGACCTGCTCGATCTGGCCGCAGGAATCCGAAGCGCAGGCGGCCGCTTTCGCCGTGCGTCAGCATGCAATCCGTCTGCCTGCGCCGGGTCAGTTGTTGCCAAAGGCGCAAGCAGATAGTGATCACGACGGTTTGTTCTTCGCACTGTTTCACAAACCGGCTCTTTGATGAAACCGTTCAACCATTTTCCGCGGATTGATCTCCGCCCTCATTCGTGATTCGACGAGCCTTTCTCACCTGCTGGCTTTTGACGGCGTTGATACTTACGCTCTTTTTACCACAGCCATCGGCACAGGCCGCACAGAACATCGAGATCGTTCAGGCTCATCTGGAACCATCCGCAGAAGGTTACAAACTCTCGGCAACATTCGATTTCGAACTGCCGAGCGGGCTGGAAGATGCAATCGCACGTGGCTTTCCACTGTATTTCACCACCGAAGTGGTAATCATGCGACCGCGCTGGTACTGGTTCGACGAAACGGCCATCAGCGAATCGCGCACCATTCGCGTCTCGTATAACTTGCTTACCCGTCAATATCGCGCTGCGATTACCGATAGCCTTCAGCAAACGTTCAATACCCTTGACGACGCATTGTCTTTGGTAAAACGTTCCCCTCGCTGGGTAGTCGCCGACACCGACGAATTAAAGCCTGGCCAGACTTACACCGTCGGCGTACGGATATATCTTGATGTTGCGCAGTTATCGAAACCATTCCAGGTCCATGCATTGAACAGCAGCGATTGGCAGTTTTCATCCGAATGGAAATACTTTAGTTTCAAGGCAGAAAACAAGTGACCCGGATGTTGCGGTATATGGTGGTGGTCGGCGCGGCAGTCGCCGGCATCCTTTTATTCGTGCTGGCATCGGCATCTGCAAATACCGCATTTTTCGATCAGCATTATCCATGGCTGCTTGGCCTGAATGCGTTGATAGCAGCAGCGCTGCTGGGGCTGGTTCTGCTGCTGCTGTTCCGCCTTTACAAGCGACATAAGCGCGGCAAATTCGGCTCCAGGCTGATGGCGCGCCTGGTCTTGCTGTTCGCGGTCATTGGCATCCTGCCCGGTATCGTGATTTATCTGGTATCGGTGCAGTTCGTGTCCAGATCGATCGAATCATGGTTTGACGTACGCGTGGAATCCGCCCTCGAGTCGGGCCTCAATCTTGGACGCGCCGCACTCGATTCGTCGTTATCCGACTTGAGCGCGAAGGCACGCAGCATGGCGCTCGACTTGTCCGACTTCTCGGACTCGGCGCAAATCATGCGCCTGTCCAGTCTGCGCGACCAAGGCCAGAAGCAGGAAGCTTTAATCATAAGCAACACCGGACGCATCATCGCCAGTGCAGGCAACGAGATCGGCACGCTGGTATCCGACTTGCCAACTACGTCGATGCTGCATCAAGCGCGCGTTTCGCGAGGCTATGCCGCCATCGAAGGCGAAGATGATTTCGATGGCGGCTCCCCGAAGTCAGCCGTGCAGTCCGATCCCGGAGCGCTTCGCCTGAGGGTGATCGTTGCAATACCAAGTGCCAGCAATACGTTATCGCTGCAAAGCGAATTGCGCTTCCTGCAATTGCTGCAGCCGGTGCCGCCCGAGCTCGCAATCAATGCCGAGGCTTTGCGGGTAGCGTACGGTGAATATCAGGAGCGTGCGCTGGCGCGTACCGGGCTGCGCAAGATTTATATCGTTACGCTGACGCTCACGCTGCTGCTGGCGATTTTCGGCGCGCTGGTCAGTGCCTTCCTGATTGCGACGGATTTGGCAAAACCGCTGCTTCTGTTGGCGGAAGGTACCAAAGCGGTTGCGCAGGGAAATCTTTCGCCGCGCCCGATCGTGGCAAGCTCAGACGAGCTCGGCACACTGACGCAGTCGTTCAACACGATGACACGCCAGCTTTACGATGCGCGCGCCGCCGTCGAAAGAAATCGCAGCGAGCTCGAAACTGCCAAGGCATATCTGGAATCGGTGCTTGCCAATATGTCGGCCGGCGTGATGGTACTGGACGGCCAGTTCAAGCTGGTCACCTGCAATGAATCGGTCAAGCGTATCTTGCAGAACGACTTCAGCGACTGCCTTGGGAAGCCGCTGCCTGCAATCGACGGATTGAATGTTTTCGCGCAGACGGTGACTACCGCATTTTCCGAGCAAAGTGCGCAATCGGCGACTGGAGAAGCCGGGGCCGGCAACCTGCATTGGCAGCAGCAAATCGAGGTCCCGCGCAAAATCGACGACGCCGGGACCGAAAACACGATTACACTGCTGGCGCGCGGATCGCGCCTGCCGGTCGAAAGCGGAACCGGCTACGTCGTAGTGTTCGATGATATTTCAGACGTGATTTCGGCGCAGCGTTCGATCGCCTGGGGTGAAGTTGCGCGCCGCCTTGCGCACGAGATCAAGAATCCGCTGACCCCGATTCAGTTATCGGCGGAGCGATTGCAAATGAAGCTTGAAAGCAAGCTCGCACCGAGCGACGCTACGATGCTCAGCAAGGGCACGTCCACCATTGTGAACCAGGTAGCTGCAATGAAACGCATGGTCGACGATTTTCGCGAGTACGCGAGAACGCCTCCCGCCGTATTGTCGCCGCTCGATCTGAACGAACTGATCGAGGAAATTCTCGGGCTTTATATTGCTGGCGACGAACGCGACATCATTCACGCCAAACTGGCCACCGGACTGCCGCGGGTAATGGGCGATGCGACCCAATTGCGCCAGGTCATACACAACCTGCTGCAGAATGCGCAGGATGCGGTGCTCGAACGCAGCGCCGGCGGAAACCAACCGCACATCGACGTCGCCACCGAAGCCATCCGCTACCAGAGTTCGGACGGTGACGCACGAACTGCAGTCCGGCTTTCGATTTCCGACAATGGCCCTGGATTCGCACCGAAGATCCTGGCGCGCGCCTTTGAACCCTATGTGACGTCAAAAGCGCGCGGTACCGGCCTGGGTTTGGCGATGGTGAAAAAAATCATTGAAGAACATGGCGGCAGAATCGATATCCAGAATCGACAGAATGCAAATGGTGCCAAAATATCAATTTTGCTGTTAAAGTTATCACCCATGGATTGAGCGGGATGCATTTGATCAATACGGACGCGCAGTAATCGGTTCAGAATCTGACATTGACAAGGTCCGCAACACCGTCAGCACAAGCGCGGTATCGAATGACAGAAAGTGGATTTTTTGCGCATTCCGCTATTCCCAAATAATTCGCTGGAACTCAATCCTGCTGACCGGATTGGTTTTAATATTCCAGTTGTTCCGTGCTTGGCGAGTCTGGCCAGGAACGAGATTGCATTGATATGAAGAAGGCACCCAGATGGCAAATATATTGGTAGTCGACGATGAAATGGGTATCCGCGAGTTGCTCTCCGAGATTCTGGGCGACGAAGGACATGTCATAACCACCGCAGAAAACGCGCGGCAAGCGCGGGAAATGCGCGCCAACAGCACCCCCGATCTGGTTCTGCTCGAT
Organism: Oxalobacteraceae bacterium; assembly: GCA_036675035.1. Taxonomy (GTDB): domain Bacteria; phylum Pseudomonadota; class Gammaproteobacteria; order Burkholderiales; family Burkholderiaceae_D; genus MESE01. The sequence continues at coordinate 12,429 of JAKFFO010000220.1, read as the reverse complement.
ATATGGATGCCGGATACCGACGGCGTGACCCTGCTCAAGGAATGGCAGCGCGACGGCTTGCTTACGATGCCGGTCATCATGATGTCCGGACACGCCACTATCGATACTGCAGTCGAAGCAACGCGCATAGGCGCGCTCAATTTCCTGGAAAAACCGATCTCGTTGCAAAAGCTGCTCAAGGCTGTGCAGCAAGGCTTGTCGCGCGGCCAGGAAACGGCGCGCAGCGCGATGTATCAAACGCATGCACGGCCAGTCTCCGTAAATGCGGTTGAACACAATGCCACAACCGGTTTGCCGGTTCAACCGGCAAACATGAATAACCCTGTTTCCGGCGGACACCTGCTTCATGCGACAGTGCTCCCCAATGAGCACACGTTCACCGTGCCGTTTGAATTGCCGCTGCGCGAAGCGCGCGATGCCTTCGAACGTGCCTATTTTGAACATCACCTCGTGCGTGAGGGGGGAAGCATGACAAGGGTCGCGGAAAGAACCGGCCTGGAACGTACTCATTTGTATCGAAAGCTGAAACAGTTGGGCGTCGAGCCAGGAAAGTTGGCAAAAAAAGGCGGATGATCCCTACCACGCTGGTCGTCGGACGTTCTGCATCGGCACGGGAGCAGGCAATTGCGGCGCGAATGGACGAGCGCTGCAATACGGCATTGATTCTCGAAGGCATGCCCGACGGCATCAACCATTTCGCGCCATTCACAAACGATGCGAATATTCGGATCAAGCGGATCGCGCCCGGTTGCATATGCTGCACCGGCAATTTGACAATGCGTGTGACGCTTGACCGGCTGCTTCGGCATCCTCCTGAGCAACTGTATATCAGCCTTGCGACTACGCAGCATATCGACAGCGTTCGGCAATTTCTGACGCGACCTCCATACGACGCCTTGCTGGCTTTGACTGAAGATCTGCCAGCTTGAACGTGGTCTGGTTGATTCAGTATTGAAATGACTTAACTTTTCGCGTCCCCCTTCTTGTCCTTCGCTGCCACAGCGCCGGGAGCAAGGAAATCGTAACTGCCGCGACGCAGCTATCTGCCAATCCCCGGTTTATGTAAATTAAGACTTGAAAACGGCCCGGCAAGCGCCATGTGCTTTCATGTGAATGAGGTGCTGTTTTTTTGCAGCGCCACTTGAAGGAGCGCACATGAACCTGATCTATAACAGCGAGCAATATAGTGTCGTCGAATTCGGCGTCGATGACGGCCGCGAAGCTCTGCGCTTTGGCGGTTACGAAATCATGGATAAATCGGTAAAACGGGAAACATTTATTGGCGGCACACTGGCGGAAGCGTTTCGCAAGAATGTGGAAAACCTGATTGCCACCGAACCGAGTGTCGAAGAAATCGACGCGTTTCTCGGAAATTATGATGTATTGATGAGCCAGCCGGTCGTTCTTCACTAGCGCGCTAAATGCGGCAGACGGCAGTTATCCCATGCCGTTTTGCCTAACGCGCTCTTTCGCAATACTGCAAGCCATTGCTTTCTTTCGTAAACAGCAAGGCGACATATGCAGTAAGCACCCATACGAACAGAAAACTGAACGCAAGCTTGTAAGCTTGCATCTCATAGAGACGTGCGCCATGGCTGAGCGCGCCGCCCCAGTAACGGTCGAGAATCCAGCCGATCACCGGCTGCTGGGCCAACGGTCCTACCATCACGCCCATATTGACGGCGCCTGCCACCGTACCCGACAGGCGTACCGGCGCCGATTCCCTGGCGTACAAAAATACGATTACCATGCTGCCGGAGCCGAACGCGCCGACCACCAATAGTGGCACGAGTACGATCAGCGGCGCGTCGGGCGCAATGCAAAGCGCACCAAACCCCACCACCACGCCCAGGCCGCCCAGCACAAAAGGGAATTTTCGCTTGCGTAATTTATCCGACAGCATGCCGAGCATCACACCGCCGCACGAAAATGCGATCAGCATTCCACTGGTAATCAAGGAAGCGGATTTTGCGGTCAAATCATGTTGCTGCACCAAAAACGGTACGCCCCAAAGGCCGGTGAATGTCAGGAATGCACCGCACAGTCCCGATGGCACCCAGAACAGCAACGCTACATTCCGATAGCGCCATATTTCGCCCATTCCCTTTAATATCGACGAAAAAGACGGCCTGTTCGCATGCGAATCAGGCAGCACGTAGCTTTTGAATCCTCGTTCCGATGGATCGTCGCGCATCAGCAGGAAAATCATCAGCGCCAGCAGAAGTGCCACCGACCCCGATGCACCAATCACATTGCGCCAGCCAACTGCATCCGACAATGCGCGCAGCGGCAAGCCCGCGAGCACCGCGCCCATGGTTCCTATTGCCAATGAAACACCGGTAACTGCGCCAAGACGCCGCGCATCGAACCAATGCGCCGACAGCTTCAGCATCGATACCCATGCGACGGCGACCGTGCCGCCGATCAGGCCGCGCCCGACTGCGGAGGAAATATAGCTGTCAGCGAATGCAAACAGCAATGCGCCTACACCGCCGACCAGTGCTCCGGCAGCCAGTATTTTTCGAGGTCCGTAACGATCAACCAATACCCCGGTTGGAATTTGCATGGCCGCATAAAAATAAAAATAAAATGCCGAGAGATTGCCAAGCATTGCTGCGGTCAGGCTGAAGTCGCGCATCAATTCGGAGGTAAGGACGGCCGGTGTAACGCGATGGAAAAACCCGAACAGATAAAACGCGGCTGCCATGCCCCACATCAGGAATGCCAACAACGCCGGCGGATAGCCAGCATTGGTTGATACGGGAGGAGGGTTGCGGATGGCGGGCGGCAATGCGGCGGTCATCACGCGATTATGCTCTGAAATCATTGAATGCATTCAATACTGGTCGAGCATGACGATATTGAACGGGCCTTATTGCCGATCTGGCTTCCAGTCGGGCATTCAAAAACATAAACCGCAGTGGCACGTCCCGGTACCACGTTAAGATAACGCAATAAAAAATCGATTATTCTTATGCACGCCAACTCCCGCCCGATTAGCAGCACTCAAACCGATATACACGAAAACCTCGAAAAGCTGGTTGCCAAACATGCGACAAGCGAGTTTCTTAAACCGGTGGCCGCCTGTAATGCGGCCGCGTTTGATGTCAGCATCGCCGCCTGGCGCCGCATGGGCGAATCGCCGATGATTCTCGATGCTGGTTGCGGTACCGGCCTTTCTACCTTGCACCTGGCGACGCAATTTCCCGACCATTTTGTGATCGGCGTCGACCAGTCGGCCGACCGTCTCGATCGAAATGTCGCATGGTCGGGCGCATGGCCTGTAAACTTTATCAAGGTGCGCGCCGATCTGGTTGATTTCTGGCGCTTGATGCACCAGGCCCGAATATGCCCCGATCGACACTATCTTCTGTATCCCAATCCATGGCCCAAGAAACATCATGTTGCGCGGCGCTGGCATGGCCACGCGGTCTTTCCGACCATCGTTGCGCTGGGTGGCCATTTCGAATGTCGCAGCAATTGGCGCATTTATATCGATGAATGCGCCGCTGCGCTGAGCCAGCTAACTGCAATCGAAATCGAGTCCGAGCAATACCTTCCCAATATTACGAACGAGCACCAATCGCATGTGGGGGAAACCACTGTGCACTTGATCCCGATCACACCATTTGAATCCAAATATCTTGCTTCTGGCCATACCCTGTGGCGATGTCGAACAAACCTCATGAGGTGATTCCGACACACAAGGAAATTGCGCTGCCTCTGATCGCGAAACAGTTGAAATAAAGACGATATTTTTTGATTAACATTATTAATGTTTAATGGCTGTCTCGACATCATTCAGTTCCAACTATCGACTTCCGATTACAAACCATAAAAACTCTACACCGGCGCGCATGTCTTGCGAGATGGGTGCCGCTTGGCGTTACGCGACGCCGGCTGGCAATCGGCAAAAAGTTTCACGCGAACGGCATTGGCCAAATGCGCAATGCTGCTTCGTCTTTAAATATCTACAGTTATCGCCTCCTTCCATTTAGCAGAAGAGGCATATAATTTCATAAACAAAATCAAGGATAAAAGAAATGTTTCGATCTACAAACACACCTCCGCGTGACGCGCGCGCCATATTGCGATCATTCATTTTCAGACACTCCATTGACGTTTCGCTGGCCGTCGCAAAGACGTCTTTCTAATTTTTCAAATATTCAGATATGTGCCAGCTTCTTGGAATGAACTGCAATGTTCCGACCGACATTGTTTTCAGTTTTACCGGATTTGCCACTCGCGGCGGCGGCACGGATGTACATAATGACGGATGGGGAATTGCATTCTTTGAAGGCGCCGGTGTACGCCATTTCGTCGATTACCAGGCGGCGATCGCATCGCCCATCGCAGATCTGATCAGGCGTTGCCCGATCAAGTCAAAGAATGTGATCGCGCATATTCGCAAGGCGACGCAAGGCCGCATCGCGCTTGAAAACTGTCATCCTTTTGTACGTGAGTTATGGGGCCGATACTGGGTGTTTGCGCACAACGGCGACTTGAAGAATTTCACGCCGCAGCTGGACGGACCGTATCGACCGGTCGGCACTACCGATAGCGAGCGCGCATTTTGCTATCTGCTGCAGAAATTGCGCAGACGTTTCGGCGAAACATTGCCGGTGCTGGCCGAACTGACGATCGCGTTGCAGGAAATCACTGATGAGATCGCAACATACGGCGTATTCAACATGATGCTGTCGGACGGATCTGCATTGTTCGCGCATTGCGCCACCAACCTGCATTACATTGTTCGCCAGTATCCATTCGCAGAAGCGCGGTTGTCGGATGAAGACATGATCGTCGATTTTTCACAGGTCACGACGCCGAACGACCGGGTCGCGATCATCGTAACGGAGCCGCTGACCGCAAATGAAATCTGGACCCGGTTTTCGGTGGGCGAACTGAAGGTGTTCGTCGATGGAGCGCCGGCCTCGTAGCAGGGCAAGGATATTCGCGTCAGACTTGCGCATCGCCGGCGACCAGCACCGCGTTGGTTCCCCCGAAAGCAAACGAATTCGACATGACCGCATGCATCGCGGTATTTTTCCTTGCCCGCATCGGCACGTAGTCGAGATCGCATTCGGGATCGGCCTGCTGCAGATGCATGGTCGGCGGAATCGTCCGCGCCCGCATTGCCAGAATCGACACGACGAACTCCAGCGCACCGGCGGCGCCGAGCAGGTGTCCGTGCATCGACTTGGTGGAACTGACAGGCAACCGATAAGCGCGCGGACCGAATATCGCCTTGATCGCAGCGGTCTCGACCGGGTCGTTGGCCTGGGTTCCGGTCCCGTGCGCGTTGATATAGTCAATCGAGGTCGGCGGAATTCCGGCGGAGTCGAGCGCCATTTGCATTGCACTGGCCTGACCAGCAACGGTTGGACGAGTAATGTGCATGGCATCGGTAGTCAATCCATAACCGAGCAGTTCGGCATGGATGGTTGCTCGCCGCCGCACCGCCCGGTCCCATTCTTCCAGCACCACCATCGCCGCGCCTTCGCCGAGAACCAACCCGGTCCGATCTTTCGAGAACGGCTTGCATGACGCAGAAGCATCGAGCGCGTCTTCGCTGGCAAGCGTGCGCAACGCTTCCCATGCTTTCAATGCACCGAATGTCAGAGGCGCTTCACTGCCGCCGGCGATCATCAGATCCATCTCGCCGCTGCCGACTCTGCGCCATGCTTCGCCGATTGCAACGGACGACGAAGAACATGCGGTTGAGTACGTCAGGTTGGGCCCGCCCAATCCATGCTCGATCCCTATCCATGCCGCTGCGGCATTGGTCATCGCCATCAGCACGCTGTATGGCTTGACCCGGTCCGAGCGCTCGCCGTAAACGGTTTGATATCCGTCATCGGTGGTTTCCGAGCCGCCAAGGCCGGTCCCGACGAAGACGCCGATGCGCTGCCGGCCTTCATTCTCGAACGACAATCCGGCATCGGAAATCGCCTGGTTTGCTGCGTGCAATGCGAACTGGCTTACGCGATCCAGCATGCGCAATTTCGGCGCCGGGAAATACTGCTCTGCCTTGAAATGCACCGGGGCCGCGATCGGTGCGCTTAGCCGGCTGCAAAAATGCGCGTCGAGCCGGCGGATGCCGGATCGCCCTGCTGTCAGATTTTCAAAGAATGTGTTGCGGTCATTTCCGAGCGGCGAGACGACGCCGATGCCGGTCACCGCGACCCGTTTCATGGCGCGATGCCGGTCGCGGCGCTTGCCGTAGCATCTTGTTCATGCTGCTCCGCCGCCAGCCGGTCGATATAGTCGACCACGTCGCCAAGGGTTTTCAAGTCCACTTTATCATTCGGCACGGTCAGCTTGAATTCATCCTCGATGCTGAAGAAAAGTTCCATCACGCCAAGCGAATCGATATCCAGGTTTTCCAGCACGGCGTCGCGGGAAAGCGTATCCCGCTCCAATGGATAATTCTTCATCAGTATGGTTTGCAGGCGCGAAAGTGTAGTCATGGCAGATACTCCGGCAGGTTATTTCGAATACCAGGAAACCGAGAATTTCGATCAGGATTCACAACATGGCTGTTTGCAATAGCGATTCATTCACCGCTGGTTTGACCTTGCCGCTCCAATATGCGGCGCGAGTCAGCAATCGCGGATATCGCCGTAGCAGCGGCAGCAGGCCCGAGGCCAGCGCCGGCCGCATCGCGAGATGGGCAAACAACGCAGCCAATCGGATTCGTCCTGCAAAATTGTGCCGCCAGGTGTCGGCATACTCGCGCTGCAGCCGATCTTGCGAACCTCCCGCGACAAGATGCTTCCGATGCGGGGCCAGGTATCCGCACAATAGCCAGGCCGATTGCATTGCCATGCTGATCCCCTCGCCGATAATCGGGTGAGCTTCGCCTGCAGCATTCCCGACCAGGAACGCATGGCCTCCACGTCGCAGCAGACGAATACCCGGCCGAATCGGACCAACGCTGAGCCAAGGCCCATCCCGGCGCGCGTCTGACAGCGCATCCGATACACCGCTGCAATTTTCTTTCAGGTAGGACTCGATTGCATCGCCGGCTCGCGCCGGCCCTGCTTTGCCGCGGTACGCGCTCAAGCTGTCGCGCCGGATACAGCAGGCCAGCGTCATGACGCCATTCCCTCCGACGACCATGCCGCCGTAGCCGCCCTCGAATGCCAGCACCGGCAACAATCCATCAGCAAGGCGCGTATCGCGGAAATTCGCCTTGAAGCCAAAAAGATCGCTGGCATACCTACGCCGGTGCTTTTTCTCCGAAGGCGACGGTGCCGCCTCCCATGATCCGTGCGCAGCGATCAATACCGGCGCGGTCAACGTGATGGTCAGGTCAGAATCGACGGCTTTGATCTCACCCCGGAATGCGCCCGGCCCTCCGGAAACGCCGCGCACCGACCACGGTTGAAATATCGTACTGCCGGCTTGCCTGGCGCGCTCGACAAGCATTGGATCGAGATGCTCGCGTCCCAGCGCGCGCGCCCAGCGGTGCCGCCCCTGCAGCAGCGGCGGCAGCTCCGCAACGATGCGTTCGTTGCCGCACATGAGCGCGAACCGGCGCAGCTCCGAACCCGCCAGTGAATTGAATTTTTCGCCGATACCAAGCGCATCGAACAACGGCAGATTGGGGGCAGCGATGCATTCGCCGCACACCTTGCGGCGCGGATATGACTGCTTTTCAATGAGCGCGACCGACCATCCTGCCTGCGCCAGCAAGATCGCTGCAGTGGCACCCGCAGGCCCGGCGCCGGTAATCAGTACGTCGTAATGGGTTTGCATTGCTTATTCGCCCTGCCGCAGTGCGAAAAAACAATGACTGAACAGGCCGGCCGCGTATTCCTGCAGCCGCCAGGCAGACTGATGTTGCGGCCATAATGCAGTCAAGTCGTCGCCGGCAAATCCGGCGCGCACGCTCAGCCGTGCATCTTGGCGTGTCACCGCATTTGCGCCGACCAGCCCGAGCAAATGGCTGCCGACGAATGGCAGATGCCCGCGCCGCGGCTCGCAGGCAAAGAAGGCATTGCTGCGCTCGGCAAGCGCCGGCATCAGCAATGCGAGCTGCGCATCGTCGAAATGATGCAGAAACAGATTGGCGGTAATGAGATCGTAATGGCCGGCTTCCGGTTCCTTTATCCAATCCAGCACGTCGAGATTGAGAATATCGAGATGCCAGCCGAGCGCATGAAACGCGCCGATGGTTCCGGGCGCGACGAGGCTTTGCCGATCCAGCAGGGTCAGATGCACCGGCGGCCAATCGTTGACCAGCCGTTTCGCGAGTTCCAGCATCAGCGTTCCGTCGCCGGCGCCGAGCTCGAGGACGCGCCGCGGCGCGACCGAGCCGCGCAACCCACGCAGCATGATCGAGCGCGTTCCCATGACGCGATTGATACGGCGCAGGTCGGCCCGCGAACGTATCGCGCGCGGATCGTCTTCCGCAAGCTGATCGAGCATTTCAGGCTGGACGGAACGTGATGGGTGCATGTCGAATTGCCTCCGCTTGCGTCAGTCGACCGACAGCAACGCGCCGTGGCAGCTGAAGCCGGCGCCGAAAGACGACATCCACCACCATCCGCCTTCGGCATTATCGGCAATCGCCGCCTGCAGCACGAAATAGACAAAGGCGCTGCTCAGGTTGCCGTACTCGCGCAGCATCGATGTGCTGTACTTGAAATCGGCATGCGCCGCCTCGAACCGCTTTTGCAACGCCAGCAGTACATCGCGCCCGCCGGCGTGCATGATCCAGTGACGGATCTCCGTGCGATCGACATTGGCATCTGCCAGCACCGCCTGCATCAGCCGATGCGCATGTTGCGCAGCCAGATGCGGCACCGCGCGAGTCAGGATATTTCGCAGCATTCCCTGGCGCTGTTCGAAATACAGTGTGCTGCGTGCACCGGTATCCGTCACGGACCGGCTGAATGTCCACTCGATGCGCCGTCCGGTCTGGAGCGGACGTTGCGAAAGAACGGCCGCGCCGGCACCGTCGCCAAACAGGCAGGCACTGATCAGCACGCCCGGATCATCATCGAGATACATCGCAGCGCTGCAGACTTCAACGCATACCGACAGCACATGCGAACATTGGTCCGATGCCAACAGTGCCGCAGCCAATCTCAGGTTCGGCAAGGCAGCCGCACAGCCTTGCCCGACCAGATCGTAAGCCTGGATATCGTCCCTCAGTCCCAGTTGCTCAATCACATAGCCGCTTAATCCGGGGCAGAGATACCCGGTGCAGGTGCTGACCACGACCGCATCGATCTGGTCCGCATCCAGCCGCGCCTGTTGGAGCGCCCGGCTTCCGGCTTGCGAGGCCAGCGCCGGCGCATGCGTTATAAATCGCTGGTACAAGGTATCCGGGTCGATCGAAAACACATCGTCGAGAGAATCCACGGCAAGATGGCGCGATTCGATACCGTTATCGCGCAGCAAGACGGTTTCGGCAATCGCGTGCGCGCGCGGCCCGAGGCGATTGAACCAGCTCGACGTTTTGAATGCATCCCAGCACTCGGCCTTGGAATAGCGCCGGGCCGGGCTTGCAGTTCCGATTCCGGTAACGAACATGGGTCAGCCACCCTTATTATTTTTATGGTTCGTCATCGTTGTTACTAACACCTTGGTTGATTGAAACAACCAATGTGATCCTCGAATTCTTGCTAAGTTCCCAACACCAATTGGTCTGGCAATTAATTCCTGAGAACTGGACCGACTCTCTGGACCCGGTTGAACTGAGGCAATCATTCGAATGGCATGCGTGCGCTTGGGCTTCCTGTCGATTTTTTGGCAAAAGGCGTGTTCAGTTCCGATTCCGGAACGGATGGATAACCTCGAATGCTTTCTGAAGTGATTGAAGGAATTTATGGGCGCTGTTTCAGTAAATTGGGGTCGGAAAGAGCCGACGTACGTGACGGGATAAAAAAGCGATCAAATCGGACCGGGCTTGCCAGACGACTTGATCGCCACTATGACTCTAGCCGCTGTTTTCGCCAGAGCCTATGCTGCTATGAACCAAAATAGATGCTGCGATCGAGGTGCCCGCTGCGAGCCGATTGAATCGTGTCGCCCTGCGTGCCTGCATGTTGTTGCGAACGATCTCCAGCCGCAATAACGGGATAGGTATCTTCCCTGAAGGACAAGATGCCGTCCGCCTTCGCCTGCTTGAGCTCTGCCCTGACTTCGGCACGAGTTTTCGACGATACGAAGTTTGCGTCCGGTGCGACGTATTCAGCAGATTGCGCAAGTACCAGTCCTGTAGCCGCGAACAAGGTAGCGGCGACCATTAATTTTCCAGCGTTCATTTTGAATCTCCAAAAGGGTGAGTTGAATTTGCTTACTCCAAGGAACAACCCGAAGGTCGGGCCTCGGCTTATCCGGCATTTGGCGCGTCCGACTCCTGTTTCGGCACGGCGCTTATTGACTGGACATACTTCATATACGCGCCGATCTTCCAGTTGGATTCACGCAGTTTCCGTTGCTCGAGTTAGTCCGCCTACTCGCTCTTCAGCCAAAAATATTCTCCTGCACAAGGTCCAGCCTCGTTGAAATTTGGCGCACAACTCGAATATCGAATAATTTACCCGGGTAATATTGACTCTAGCTATTTTACCCGGGTATAATTACCGAATCCTGTTTTCCCCGCCAAGGATTCGGCATGAACCAATTGAAACAACCGCATTGCACGGCTTTCGCAGGCACCAGGTACATCGCTTCCGGAAACCTGGAGCACGTCGCATTGAAAGCGAAAGAAATTCTTGATGCCGACCCGCACGCGACCGTGCTGATTTTCGACGACGCCACCAGCCATACCATTGAAGTCGATTTTCGCGGAACCGCAAACGATGTGTTGAAGCGGCTGTCGCAAACCGTCGCCATGGACACTGCGCGCACCAGGGCGTCCGATGCCGGTCAGGATGTCCCGCGCGGGCCGGGACGCCCGAAGTTAGGCGTTGTCGCGCGCGAAGTCACCTTGTTGCCGCGTCACTGGGAATGGCTGAACCTGCAACCGGGCGGCGCCTCGGTGGCATTACGCAAGCTGGTGGAAGACGCGAAACGAACCGGAAAAGGCAAGGATCAGATAAGGCGCTCACAGGAAAGCTGCTTCAGGTTCATGTCGGTGATGGCCGGCAATCGGCCGCACTTTGAAGAAGTGGCGCGCGCGCTGTTCGCAGCAGACCGGACTCGCTTTTCGGAGCTGATCGAAGGGTGGCCGATCGATATTCGCGATCATGCGAAAAAGCTCGCCGCCGGTGCTTTCGTCGACCCGGCGTCTACCGGCACCGCATAAGCTGATGCCCTGCGTTGCAAAAACCTTCGAATAGCCACAATCTGAACGGAAAATTTACTCTGATGGATACCGATAAAACCAATGAAATCAACAAGCCTGACAACGCGTCGGCGCTACTCTTTCGCGACCGAAGTTTCCGCTGGCTGTTGAGCGGCGCGGCGATATCCATGCTGGGCGATCAATTCACGCTCATCGCGTTGCCGTGGCTGGTGCTCCAAATGACCGGCGACCCGTTCGTGCTGGGTACGGTCCTCGCGTTGATCGGCGTGCCGCGTGCATTGTTCATTCTGATCGGCGGCGCAGTGGTGGATCGGTATTCGCCGAAGCGCGTGCTGATGTTGACGAAATATGTCAACACGCTGTTGCTCTCGCTTCTGGCGGTACTTGTGCTCAGCGGCGACTTGCAATTGTGGATGGTGTACGGATTGTCCGCGGTGATCGGGATATCGACCTCCTTCAGCATTCCATCCGGGACCGCGATATTGCCGCATGTCGTCGCTCCAACGCAGCTGCCGGCAGCGAATGGCGTAATGCAGGGCATGCGGCAGTTAACCATGGTAGTCGGACCGATACTTGCGGGTCTCCTGAATGGCGTAATGCAGGGCATGCGGCAGTTAACCATGGTAGTCGGACCGATACTTGCGGGTCTCCTGATTGCACTTTCCGGAAGCGGCGAATCGCAAAACGCAGTCAATATGCGAGGCATAGGCATTGCGTTTTTGCTCGATGCATTCAGCTTCGGGCTTTCGGCGTGGACCTTGGCCAAGGTTGCCATGCAGCCGGATGCCGCAGCAAACAATTCCGGTACCGATGCGAATGTGCTGCAGTCGGTGTACGGCGGATTGCATTTCTGCTGGAGCGACAAGAGCCTGCGCGTCTTGTTCTTGTACGTGGCTGCTGTCGCATTATTCATCATCGGGCCGATACAGATCGCCATCCCGGTGCTCGCAACTCAACTGGACAGTGCGGCAGCATTCGGAGTTTTGATGGGCGCACACGGTGCGGGCACCTTGCTTGGCATGCTGGTCTCGGGCGCCAGGCCCAACTGGCGCATCGGCAATATGGGCACCACGATACTGATGCTAGACTGCCTGGTCGGCGCGCTGTTCATCCCGATGGGATATATCAATATGACATGGCAAGGTGCGGCATTGCTGCTGATGATC
>JAKFFO010000087.1:0-12827 GCA_036675035.1 Oxalobacteraceae bacterium | reverse complement strand
CTAGTGTGTCGTCCCGCAAATAACTTTACAAAGTCGTTCGACTTTCTGCAGGATTGAATCGGCTGTCGCAGTCCAGATGAACGGACGGGAATGCGCATTATATTGTTCAACAAACTGGTTAATCTTGCGGATGAGTTCGCCGACCGTCTTGAATGAGTTACGCCGCAGCGCGCGTTGCGTGAGCAAGCCAAACCAGCGCTCCACCTGGTTGAGCCAGGAACTGTAAGTCGGCGTGTAGTGGACATGATAGCGAGGACGGTGTGCCAGCCAGGCACGTACCTTGGGGTGCTTGTGCGTGGCATAGTTGTCGATCACCAGATGCACATCCAGTTCATCAGGAACGCACTGATCAACATGGCGCAGAAAGGACAGGAATTCCTGATGTCGGTGCCGTGCCTTGCACTGTCCGATGACTGCGCCGCTGGCTACGTCCAGAGCGGCAAACAGGGTGGTCGTGCCATGACGGAAGTAATCATGCGCAATGCCTTCGACTTCCCCAAGCCCGGCGGGCATCGCAGGCTGGCTGCGCTCAATGGCCTGGATCTGGCTTTTCTCGTCGACAGACAGTACCAATGCCTTGTCTGGCGGATTGAGGTACAGCCCGACAATGTCGCGCACCTTCTCGACAAAGAAGGGATCGGTGGAAAGCTTGAATGACTTGCTGCGATGCGGTTGCACACCGAACAGATGCAAGTAGCGCTGCACCGTACTTTTGGAAATACCCGTCTCTTGCGAAGCGAGACGCGTACTCCAGTGGCTGGCCTGCTTTGGCTTGTCCTGGAGCACTTTATTGAGCAGTGTGGCAATACGGTCGTCGTTATAGCTGCGGGGTCGGCCAGGCCGCATGCCATCGTACAGGCCAGCGATGCCCTGACTGAGATAGCGCTTTCGCCAGTGACCGACACTGGGCAGCGTTAAGTCAAAGTGCGCGGCGATGGCTGTATTGGAGTAACCCGCGGCAGACATCAGGATCATCTGGGCGCGGCGCACCACGCTATGTGGCAGGGAACGGGACCGTGCCAGTATGTGCAGCTCGGCATATTCCTGCTCGGACAGATTGAGTTCCGCTTTTTTGGGGCGTCCACGTTCCATGGCCAGTCTCCTATGTCAGCAGCATAGTCAATAGACACGTCAACTTATATAAAGTTATTTGCGGGACGCCACACTAATAAAGCGCTTCATAAAATCGGCCGCTAAGCCACGCCAGCATTGGAGTTCACATGTTTCAAGCGGCATTTGATCGGACACTCCCGATTTTGCCGCAATGATGCAAGAACACGGCGTCAGGAAGGGTCGGCCGTGCCTAACAAAAATGGGGAAATTGGTCAGTACGACAGCTCTGCAGCGAGACGCGCACCCAGCCGGCGAAACGACGTGTGCACGAATGCGGAAAAGTTACCCATAAAGAACAATTCCGATTCCTTTTGTCAGAAAACCGTGGTATTTTTTCCTTCATGGAAACTATTTCCGCTTTGCCGGCTAAGATCGCAGCACGATCCGGGCGCATCGGTCGCAAGACATCGACCAGTATCGATGCTGCAATCCGTGCTCATGTCGATATGGCAAGCCGAGGCAGTATTTTCAGTCCGGCGGACTTTGCCGGCCTTGGAAGCAGGGCTGCAGTGGACAAGGTGCTGTCGCGCTTGACCGCCAGCGGTGGCTTGAGGCGCATTGCACGCGGCTTGTATGACCGTCCGGACACCGCCTCGCCATTGCCGTCTGCGGAAGAAATTGCCCGCTTGTTGGCGGGGAAGGATAGTGTTCGCGTGCAGGCGTGTGGCGAATATGCAGCGAAGTTGCTGGGTTTGTCGAAGCAAATGCCGTTGAAGCTGGTATTTTTGACCGATGGCGCGCCGCGTACCGTCGGAATCGGCGGACGGCAAATTGTATTGAAGCCGACGACGCCGCGGAATATGGCAACCGCGGGGCGCATCAGCGGCTTGGTGATTCAGGCATTGCGCCATTTGAGGCATCAAAATGTGGACGAGCGGGTGCTGCGGCAGTTAAGAACGCGGCTGACTCGCGACGACAAGCTTGTACTGCTGGCGGATGCTCCACTGGCGCCGGCCTGGATTGCCGGCTTGATGCGCCGCATTGCGAAGGAGGCGGAGTAGCCGCCGGGTAAACAAATAATGATTGTCGATGCGCACAGCATTGGTTTTACAGCCGTTATCGAAGTCGACGTGAATATTGGGTGTGATAGCTTCAGAACAATCGATCTATCGCTTGGTTGCTGACGCGCTGAATGGCAGAGTGATTTCCATGACTACAGAAACATTATTGGGAGTGCAGTTGAGACGCCTGCTTTCAGGTCTGTCGGATCACGGCAATCAACATTTGACCGAAGTTGAAACCGATCTGGTCCAAACAACTTTTCTGCTGAGCGAAGCGATCGAAAAGCTCGGTGCCAGTTTCATGGCAATCCACAAGGGTGTTTGCGCGCAGCAGGAGGCGGTCGACAAGCTGCTGGCAAGCAGTCCGGCGACACCGGAAGTCACCGAGCAATTGAAGAATATGCAGGGAGAAATCAGCGGCCATATCAATTCTGCTGTCACGGGTCTTCAATTTCAGGATATGACGAGCCAGCTGATCGGTCGGACAGTGCGGCGCGTCACCGGATTAAGGGATGTGCTAGGAGCGGTCGGTTCAAGCGGGTCCGGCGTACAGCCGGAAAGCGATGCCGAACAGATCGTGGATTTGCTTAACCGTATCAACAAGTTGCTGGAAGATCAAAGCATCAAGCTTGAGAGCGGATTGTGGAAACAGGTAGCGCAAACACATATGAATAGCGGTGACGTCGAGCTTTTTTAACGCATCATCGGTAACGGAGAACGGACGCCTGGTCCGCAAACAAAGGAAACAAGTAGGAGAGACGATGGGAAAATCAATACTGGCGGTTGACGATTCAGGTTCGCTGCGGCAGATGGTGGTGTTCAGTCTGCTGGCCGCAGGCTACCAGGTCACTGAAGCAGTGGATGGACAGGATGGCCTGGACAAAGCCAGGACCAAAGTGTTCGACCTGGTGCTGACCGACCACAACATGCCGCGCATGGATGGGCTGACGCTGATTCGCTCGCTGCGGACTATCTCGAACTACGAGCGTGTGCCGATTCTGATGCTGACCACCGAGTCCAGCGATGAAATGAAGGCGAAGGGCCGGGCGGCTGGCGCCACCGGCTGGCTGGTCAAGCCTTTCGATCCGCAACGGCTGACGGAAGTAGTTAAAAAAGTCATCGGTTAAACCGTTCCATACTGACAAGACATCATGCCTAGCCATCACGACGGAGCGCAATAATGACGATCGATATGAGGCAGTTCTTCGGAGTGTTCTTTGACGAAACCGATGAGCTTCTGGCCGAAATGGAGAGATTGCTGCTCGTGGTGGACGTGGCAGCGCCGGACATGGAGCATCTCAATGCCATCTTCCGCGCCGCTCATTCGATCAAGGGCGGTGCTGCGACTTTTGGCATTGACGACCTGATCGAACTGACGCATCTGACCGAGACGCTTCTGGACCGGATTCGCAAGGGAGAAATGATCCTGACCGGCGAACATGTCGATGCGTTCCTTTGCGCAAAAGACATGTTGAAGATGCAATTGGACGGGCATCGCTTGCAAACCCCGGTTGACCGGGATGCGGTGGCCGAAGCGCGCAAGACGCTGCAGTCGCTCTCTCAACAATCTGCACCAGCGCAATCCGACGAGAGCAAAAAATCTGATCCCGAGGCCGGACCAACAACGCCGAAGCCGGCGTGCCAGCGGTTCCGCATCGAGCTGCCACTGATGCCGGAGGGCGAAGTCGATGTACTGTCGGCTGAACTTGGTCTGCTGGGCGAAATCAGCAAAGCCGCGCTCGACGAGAAGCGTTTCGTTTTATCCCTGTCTACGACCAAAACCGCTGACGATATCATTCAAATCTGCGCGTTCATGCTTGAGCCGCATGAAATCAACATTATTTTGGAGCCGATGCCTGGGCCTGCAGCAGATGCCACAGGCAATGAAGACGAGCAAGGCTACGGTCTGTTCGAACAAACGGAGCCCGCGGCAGCGGAGACGATTGCGGATACGGGCGAAGAAGATCAGGGATACGGATTCTTCGAGCCACTGCCCCCGGTTGCATCGCGCGATGTTTTGGAAGCGGAATCGAAGGATGCCAGTCATCAGCTTGGTCAGCCCGATAACGTTTCAATGTCTGCGCACGGAGGTTCTCAGTCGGACGCTTACGACGTCGGCGATAAGCGAGCGGACTCGAAATACGATACTGAAAAATCCGGAGGCGAAGCTTCGTCGATTCGGGTCAGTATCGAAAAAGTCGATCAGTTGATTAACCTGGTCGGCGAGCTGGTGATTACGCAGGCGATGATCGAGCAACGCACCGACTCGCTCGATCCGTTGACCCATGAAAGGCTGTTAAACAGCGTCAGCCAGTTGACCCGCAATACCCGGGATCTGCAGGAAGCGGTCATGTCGATTCGCATGATGCCGATGGATTATGTATTTTCGCGTTTCCCGAGGATGGTCCGCGACCTGGCGGCCAAGCTCGGCAAGAAAGTCGATTTCATCACGCATGGTTCCGCAACGGAACTGGACAAGGGCCTGATCGAACGAATCATCGATCCGTTGACGCATCTGGTTCGCAACAGCATCGATCACGGCATCGAGGTGCCCGAAGTGCGACGTGCGTCCGGCAAGGCCGAGGTTGGCAAGCTGTCGTTGTCGGCGTCACATCAAGGCGGCAACATCATCATTGAGGTCAGCGACGACGGCGCCGGCCTGAATCGCGACAAAATCCTGGCGAAGGCACGGCAGCAAGGCATTTCGTTACCTGAGGACATGTCGGACAACGATATCTGGCAGCTGATTTTCGCGCCGGGATTTTCAACCGCAGAAACGATAACCGATATTTCAGGCCGTGGCGTCGGCATGGATGTGGTCAAGCGAAACATCACAGCGATGGGTGGAGTGGTTGATATCCGTTCGCTGAAAGGGTTTGGCACCACGATATCCGTGTCGCTGCCTTTGACGCTGGCAATTCTCGACGGCATGTCGATCAAGGTCGGTGACGAAGTCTACATATTGCCGCTTGGCTATGTCCTCGAGTCTCTTCAGCCAGCGATAAGCGACGTCAAGGAAATCAGCGGCCAGGGGCGAGTCATCAAGGTGCGCGGCGAATATTTGCCGTTGATTCTGCTTTATCAGGTGTTCGGTATTGAACCGCGCTTTACCCATCCGTCTGAGGGCATTGCGGTGATCCTCGAATCGGAGGGCCGAAAAGCCGCATTGCTGGTGGACGATCTGGTTGGCCAGCAGCAGGTGGTCGTCAAGAATATCGAATCGAACTACCGCAAGATAGCCGGCGTCTCCGGCGCGACTATTCTCGGAGACGGCGGCGTTTCACTGATCATCGACGTTGCCGCGCTGTTGCGCTCGAGCCGTCGGGTCGCCGACGAAACCATTTTTTCCTTATAGGGACCAAGCCATGCTGCATACCGCACAGGGAAGTGCTTCGGCACAAGGATCGAAATTCGGTGCAGAGACCGCCGGGAATGAATTCCTCGCCTTCACGCTAGGCAAGGAAGAGTATGGAATCGACATACTGAAAGTGCAGGAAATACGAGGTTACGAAGCGGTTACCCGCATCGCCAATGCACCCGAATTCATTAAAGGCGTAGTCAATCTGCGCGGCATTATCGTGCCGATCATCGATATGCGCATCAAGTTCAACCTTGGCGAACCGACCTACGACCAGTTCACCGTCGTGATCATTCTTAACATCAGCGGACGAATCATGGGCATGGTCGTCGATAGCGTATCGGATGTAATCACGTTATCGGCCGAGCAAGTCAAGCCGGCGCCCGAAATGGGCGCGGCATTCAATACCGATTACCTGGTCGGACTCGGCACACTGGATGAGCGCATGCTGATTCTGGTCGATATCGATAAATTGATGTCCAGTGCCGAGATGGGTTTGATCGACCAGGTCGTCGCGTAAAGACGTGCTGGATTTCGGAACAACTGAATCAGTCTGCACTGTGTCGGCTGATTCGGAAAATGCAACCAAAAGGTATGTAAATGTTGAAAGCGCTGACCATCAAATCCCGCTTGATCCTGACGATCGCGGCCATGTCGTTATTGCTGATAGGGAGCGGCATTGTGGGTCTGGTCAGCTTGCGCGACACGAACGAATCGCTCAAGTCGATCTACGAGAATCGCCTGATCCCGACCAAACAGCTGGGACTGGTCGTCAGATTGATTGACCGGAACCGCATGGCTATTGCCGAATCGATGTATGGCGATCCGACGATCGTCAACAAGCGCATGGATGAAGTCGAAGCGCGGCTTGCCGAGATCAACAAGGTCTGGAACGCTTTTGTTTCCGCGAAGATGACTTCCGACGAACGGTTGCTCGCAGAAAAGGCCCTTGCCAGCCGCGTCAAATTCACGGAAGAAGGCATGAAGCCGACTATCGCGGTGCTGCGCGCAATTAATGTCCAGTATGCGATGGAATTGCTGAACGGGCCCATGAGCCAGTTATACCAGGTGGTGGAAAAGGACATCGATGCTCTGATCAAGTTCCAGGATACGCAAGCGCAGCGCGACTACAGTGACGCGCAAGGCCGGTACTTCATGATTCGCAATCTGTCGGCGGCCGCGATCATATTCGGCGTGCTGCTTGGCATGTTGATGGGCTATTGGCTAATCCGGGCGATTTCCGGACCACTCGACAAATCGGTACGAGTCGCACGTCGCGTTGCCTCCGGCGACCTGACCCAGAAAATCGATGTCCGTACGAATGATGAAACAGGGCAGATGCTGCAAGCATTGAAGGACATGCACGGCAGTCTGGCTGCAACAGTCGGCCAGGTGCGAGCCGGCACGTATGCGATAGGACTGGCATCGCGCGAAATCGCGATGGGGAACGCGGACCTGTCATCGCGCACCGAATCACAGGCAAGTTCGCTGGAAGAGACCGCTTCTTCAATGGAAGAGCTGACATCAACGGTGAGACAGAATGCAGATAACGCAAGGCAGGCAAATCAGCTCGTGGTATCTGCATCCGACGTTGCGGTGCGAGGCGGAAACGTGGTCGGACAGGTGGTCGACACGATGGGTTCGATCAAGAAGAGCTCGCGCAAGATCGTCGACATCATCGGTGTAATCGACGGCATCGCGTTTCAGACCAACATCCTCGCGCTCAATGCCGCGGTCGAAGCGGCGCGCGCAGGCGAGCAGGGACGAGGATTTGCGGTGGTCGCAGCCGAAGTGCGCAGCCTGGCGCAACGCTCGGCAGGCGCGGCCAAGGAAATCAAGTCGCTTATCGGCGACTCGGTCGAAAAGGTCGACCTGGGCAGCAAGCTGGTCGATGAAGCCGGCAAAACGATGGATGAGATTGTCACCTCGGTCAAGCATGTCGCCGATATCATGAGCGAAATCATGGCGGCCAGCCAGGAGCAAAGCGCCGGCATCGAGCAGGTCAACAAGGCGATCACCCAGATCGACGAGATGACGCAGCAGAATGCGGCGCTGGTTGAGCAGGCGGCCGCTGCAGCGGAGAGCATGCAAAACCAGGCAGCGGCGCTGGCACAGGCAGTCGCCATATTCAAGATCGAAGGTAGCGCAGAGTCCGCGCCGCGGTCGGAAGCGGTGATTGGCAGGCGCAACGCAGAGGTTAAAGCCCTGCCTGCCAAAGCGAAGCCCTTGCCGATAGCTCCGCCTGCACCGCGCAAAGCTTCGGCTTTACCGGTAGAAAAGCCCAAGCTCGGCAAAGGTGGCAAGGCGGACGAGTGGGAAGAATTCTAAGTGCCGTTTCCGCTATGAGGTGACATCAGTGTATTCATTCCATTTGAATGTTTTGTGAGGAGCTCAAACTGAGCATCAAGCCAGCCCGCAAAGCCGACGCGGAAAATTCGCGGGAATTCGAATTTACCGTGCATGACTTCGATCGCATTCGTGCCCTGATATACCGGAGTGCAGGAATATCATTGGCCGACAGTAAACAGGAAATGGTCTATGGCAGGCTGGCGCGTCGGCTGCGTGCGACCGGAATCAAAACATTTGCGCAATATCTCGACGAACTGGAAAGCGGCAGGCAACAGGACGAGTGGCAGGCTTTTACCAATGCGTTGACCACCAACCTGACTTCTTTCTTTCGCGAAGCGCATCATTTTCCGCTGTTGGCGGATCATGTCCGTACCCGGAAAGAGCACATCGAAATATGGTGTTCGGCCAGTTCTACCGGCGAGGAAGCTTATTCGATTGCAATGACCTTGTGCGAAGCCTTCGATACTTTGACGCCGCCCGCGCATATCGTCGCGACCGATATCGACACCAATGTGCTGGCAACTGCGGAAAAAGGCATCTACACCATGGACCGGCTGGCAAAATTGCCGGCCGAACAAGCCAGGCGCTTTTTCTTGAAAGGCAAGGGCGACAACAATGGATTGGCAAGAATCCGGCCGGAACTGCGGCAAATGATCACGTTCAGACAGTTGAACCTGCTCGCCGACAATTGGCCGATTTCGGGACCGTTCGACGCTATTTTCTGTCGCAACGTGATGATTTATTTCGACAAGCCGACGCAGAAAAAGGTATTGGAGCGGTTCGTTCCATTGATAAAGCCGGATGGCTTACTGTTCGCGGGGCATTCGGAAAATTTCCTGTACGTGTCGGATGCGTTCAGCCTGCGCGGCGAGACTGTCTACGAACCGGCCCGCGAGGGCAGCAGAAAATCCGCGTTGTTACGCCGAGCATGAAAACATAATCATGAGCCAAGTACTTCAAGAACAGTTTTCATCGAATATATATTACGACCGGACATTCGATCGGGACGCGGCAAAAATCCTGCCCGGTGAATACTACTTCACTGCCAAGGACATGATGATCGTCACGGTCCTGGGATCCTGTGTCGCGGCTTGCATCCGGGATCGGGTTTCCGGGGTCGGTGGAATGAATCACTTCATGTTGCCCGACAACGGCAGCGACGCCAGCAGCCCGGTTTCCGCATCGATGCGGTACGGCACTTACGCGATGGAAATTCTGATTAACGATCTTCTCAAGGCAGGCGCCAGGCGCGAAAATCTTGAAGCAAAAGTGTTTGGCGGCGGGAATGTGCTGAGCGGATTTTTGGCAATCAATATCGGCGAAAGAAATGCCCAGTTCGTGCGCCGCTACCTGCACACGGAAAACATCAAGATCGTCGCGGAAGACCTGAATGACGTTCATCCGCGCAAGGTATATTTCTTTCCTCGAAACGGCAAAGTATTCGTCAGAAAACTGAATCAGCTCAACAACAACACGCTGGTCAATCGCGATCAGGATTACGCGCATCGATTGCAGAAGACAGCGGTGGGCGGAGAGATCGAGTTGTTCTCATGACAGGCGACTTGGTTGATTTACGGAACAGAACCGGCGGGACAACGCCGCAATCCGCGCGTAGCGCGAAGGTTTGAATCATGAAGATCAAGGTTTTAATAGTCGACGACTCTGCGCTGATACGCAGCGTCATGACCGCGATCATCAGCAGCCAGTGCGACATGGAAGTCGTCGGCGTTGCGCCCGATCCTCTGGTCGCGCGCGATCTCATCAAGCAAACCAATCCCGACGTGCTGACGCTGGATGTGGAAATGCCGCGCATGGATGGCTTGGACTTCCTGGAAAAGCTGATGCGGCTCCGGCCGATGCCGGTGGTGATGGTGTCCTCGCTGACCGAACGCGGATCGGAGATTACATTGCGGGCACTGGAGCTCGGCGCAGTGGATTTCGTGACCAAGCCGAAGATGTCGATTCAGGCCGGCATGCGCGAGTATACGGATATGATCGCGGACAAAATCCGCGTCGCATCAAAGGCGAAGATCAAGCAGCGTACACTTGCCGGCACGACCTTGGGAACCGCATCGCAAGAAGCGCTGCCTCTGATTCGCAATCCGCTTACCAGTAGCGAAAAATTGATTATCATCGGGGCGTCGACCGGAGGTCCGGAAGCCATCAAGGACTTCCTGATCAGGATGCCGCCCGATTGTCCCGGCATCCTGATTGCCCAGCATATGCCGGAAGGATTTACCCACTCGTTCGCGCGACGCCTGGATACGCTGAGCAAGATTTCGGTCAAGGAAGCGGAGCATGGTGAACGCGTGTTGCCGGGCCATGCCTACATCGCGCCGGGGCATTCCCATTTGATGCTGTCGCGCAGCGGCGCCAACTACATGACGCATCTGGACCAGGGGCCGCCGGTCAATCGCCACCGGCCATCGGTCGATGTGCTGTTTTCTTCCGCGGCAAAATATGCGGGCAAAAACGCAGTCGGCGTTATCCTGACCGGTATGGGCAAGGACGGGGCGCGCGGCATGCTGGAAATGAAAGAAGCGGGCGCGTTCAATTTTGCGCAGGACGAAGCATCGTGCGTCGTGTTTGGCATGCCGCGCGAATCGATCGCATTAGGCGCAACCCACGAGGTTTGTTCATTGCATGCGCTGCCTGCGATGGTGCTCGACTATTTCGCAACTCATGGCGGCCACGCATTGCGTGTGTGATCAGATTCATGCTTCTCTGGCGAGCCGCGCGAATGGTCAGCGTACTAAAATCGCCGCACTGCCGGCATCAAGTCATCAAAAATGTTTTCCAACAATAACCATCCATTGTCCCTGGCCATTTTCTGTAAAGTGGTCGATAACTTTGGCGACATCGGCATTTGCTGGCGCTTGGCAAGGCAGTTGCAACATGAGCATGGCATCGCGGTCACACTATGGGTCGACAATCTGCCGAGTTTCCGGCGGATTTGCCCGGACGTCATGATCGACGCCGAGGTCCAGCATCTGGCCGGCGTGACGGTGTGTCACTGGCACAACCAGGAAGGCACATTTTCAACCGGCGACATCGCCGATATTGTCATTGAATTTTTCGCGTGTGACATTCCACCCGGTTACATTGCCGCGATGGCCGAGTGTAATCCTCGTCCTGTGTGGCTTAACCTGGAAGGTTTGACTGCCGAGGAATGGGTTGAAGGTTGTCATATGTTACCGTCGCCGCATCCGCGCCTGCCATTGACGAAACATTTTTTCTTTCCTGGCTTTACCAGCAAAACCGGTGGTTTGCTGCACGAGGCTTCACTGGAACAGGATCGCCGGCAATTTCAATCAGATCAAACTGCCATGGCGGCGTTTCTCACTCAGTTTGGCATGACGCCGGCGGAAGTGGCGTCGTCGAAGATATCCTTGTTTTGTTATCCGCACGCGCCGGTCTCGACCTTGCTGGAACAATGGCAATGCGGTGACACAGCGATTACCTGCCTGGTTCCGGAAGGCATTGCGGTCGATGCGATCCAGTCATTTCTCGACACCAGAGCAAAACCGGGAGCGGTACGAACCCGGGGCGCGTTGACCGTTCGCGTTTTGCCTTTCGTTGCGCAACCCGACTACGACAGGCTTTTATGGGCGTGCAATCTTAATTTCGTGCGTGGAGAGGATTCGTTTGTTCGCGCACAGTGGGCCGGCAGACCGTTTGTCTGGCATATCTACCAGCAAGATGAAAACCTGCATCACAAGAAACTGCGGGCGTTTTTGCGACGCTATGCAGCCGGCATTGATAGTTTGACCGCCTTGTCATTGCACTGGAACGGAGCCGGGTCAGTGGACATGAAAGAGCAAGTCGACTGGGCGATGCTATGGACGTCGTTCCAGGCTGATATGCCGGAAATTGCAGACAGATCCGCCGATTGGCTGCGCCAAATGTTGGCAAATGGCGATCTGGCGTCCAATCTTCTGAAGTTTGCCGGTTCGCTGCGGTCGGCGACTGCATAAAACTAGGTATAATGCGCGGTTAATCTATAAGCGTTTGTTTCCGATCAAACGCGAGCTTAAGGCGCTGTTGGCCATGAGGCGACAGATGATTTTCATGCAACCTATTTTTTACGTACACTCTCTATGAAACCTGCAAAAGAAATTCGTGTTGGCAACATCATCATGGTTGACAGCAAGCCTTTTATCGTACTTCGCTCTGATGTCAACGGTTCGAGCCGCACGGGCTTCACCTACAAATGGAAGATGAAAAATCTTCTGACGAACTCGCCGATGGAAAACGTATTCCGTGGTGACGACAAGTTCGACGTGGTGGTTCTCGACAAAAAGCCGGTGACCTATTCTTATTTCGCCGATCCATTGTTCGTGTTCATGGACGCTGAATATAATCAATACGAAATCGAAGAAGAAAATCTGGGCGATGCATTGCATTACCTTAAAGACGGAATGGAATGCGAAGCTGTTTTTTATGACGGCAAGGCAATCTCGGTTGAATTGCCGACAACCATCGCTCGCAAGGTGGCTTATTCCGAGCCTGCGGTCAAAGGCAATACTTCCGGCAACGTGCTGAAGGAAGCCAGAATTGAAAATGCAATCGACGCGCATGCCCACACCGTTCAAGTGCCGCTGTTCGTCAGTACGGACGACGTTATTGAAATCGATACTCGTACCAATGAGTACAAACGGGTGGTTCGCAACTGAATCGTCTGAAGCCAAAAAGCGCTGCCTTTGCCGGCAGCGTTTTTTTTTGGCTGCAACCATGGATCGGACAACCGAAGAATATCAATCTCGCCGTCCCGGTATCACGTCGTTTCCGTCATATCGCGGCCAGCGGCGAGCGTTGGACGTGCAATCGCGGTTACGTCCGAAGCGGCGAGCGCTGCGATGCGGTGCAGGTGCCGGCGAACGGCTATCTCGATTCCGCGGGCACCGCGTGGCGGTGCGAGCGCGGCTTCAGGAGCGACGGTGCCGCTTGCGTAGCGCTGCAGATCCCGAGCAACGCGCACATCGACTATTCCGGCAACGACTGGGCCT
>JAKFFO010000163.1:0-12887 GCA_036675035.1 Oxalobacteraceae bacterium | reverse complement strand
GGACGACGCCGCCGTATTCTTCATGCATGGTGACCTGCGAATACAGTGCATGCGCGCGCAAGCCCTGTTGCGTGTCATACAACGCAAGGCCGGTTTCATCGCAGGAGGATTCAACGCCGAGAATGATCATGATTAATGTGATGGCATGGCTTTTGCAAACCGTATTGTAAAGGAAAGCCCATTTTCCTTATATTTCCAAGGCTCGCGAGATCGGTTCAGCGCATCTCAGGATCGTCGGCGATATGCTGTTGGCATTTGCGTCGGAGACGGGCGAGCCGCCCGTATCTGCGCAACTGGAGTGGAATAACGCATCAAGGCGCACCAATGCCGGTGCCGCAGTCAGGCCCGTCGAGGATTAAGAACGCGGATATTGATTTGTCAGGCGGGCGAACGGCAAAGCAGGCAGCAGTTACTTATCGTCGTGTGCTTCCGTCGAATCGGGGCGATAACACCAGTAGAAAGCATGGGGGCGAAATGCAAACTGCTTTTCGATCTCCTGGCATACGATTTGTTCAGCCATGTACAGCGTTTTCAGATTTACTGCCCGCGCAACGGTCAGGTATACCCGAAATGTTTTGGTCAGGGATGAGTTATGCAACTCCAGTGCAGTCACTTCCACATCCATCGCGCGCAATTTTTTCTTGATATGGCACGAGACGTCGGAGTTAACCGTCTTGAAGAAATCAGGGCTGATGGTGGTAGGGCTGGATATCATGGCATCTGACCATTAAAACAGGCCGTTGGTCGGCGGCAAAGAAGATAGATACCCTAAAGTAAATCCGAATTATTTCCAAGCGTCAATACATTTGTCGGAAACAGCCTCTGTTGCGATTTTTCACAGCATCGCTTCAATACAACATCGGTAGATAAATAAGTATCAAATTTGCAATAAAAAATAACTCAAATAATTGCAGCAGAATGCCACGGCGTACGCGGATCGTGTTTCGCTGACGACGATGTCCGCGACGCTGCAAGTGGCATGGCCCAGTTCAAGGCGCGACCATGCCAACGAAGTCTTCGTTGCACGCTGGCGGTCCGGCGAGCGTGGCACGATCGGTGCCGATGATAAAAGGCGTGTCATATTCGGGCGGCGGTCATCGCCGCACTGCCCCACGTGGTGCGCCAACGGCCCTTGACTGACGAAAGTCCGATCAATGCAATCACCGCCAGCGATGCGAAGACGATCAGTCCAGTTCGATAATCGCCGGTCAACTGCTTCGAGTACCCAAGGCTTGATGCCAGATAAAAGCCGCCAATTCCGCCCGCCATGCCGACCAGGCCGGTCATAACACCAATTTCCTTGCGAAAGCGTTGCGGCACCAACTGGAAGACCGCGCCATTTCCGGTGCCGAGCGCCAGCATGGCGACGGCGAAGACGAGGACTGCCGCGACCGCCGATTCCAGCCCGGAACTGGCGACCAGCAGAAAAACTGCGGCAACGATATACATGATAGACAGTGTTTTGATTCCACCGATGCGGTCGGCCATGCGTCCGCCTAGCGGACGTACCATCGATCCGGCAAACACGCACGCTGCGGTAAAGTAACCGGCTGTCACCGGCGACAAGCCGTATTGACCATTGAAATAAATCGTCAGCGATGATGCGAGTCCGGAAAACCCGCCGAATGTGACGCTGTAGAAAAACATGAACCACCATGCATCCTTGTCTTTCAGGATGCGCAGATACTCGACCAGCGGTTTGGGCGCCGGTGCCGAGGGCGCATCTTTTGCCCACACCATATAGACAATCAGCGCGATTCCCATCGGTATCAGGCACCAGCCGAATACGTTTTGCCAGCCGAACGCAATTGCCATCGACGGCGCGAACAGTGCAGCGATCGCGGTGCCTGAATTACCGGCACCGGCGATACCGAGCGCGGTACCCTGATGCTCCTGCGGATACCAGCGCGATGCCAGCGGCAGCGCAACTGCGAATGCCGCGCCGGCTATGCCGAGGACGATACCGAGCGACAGCAGACTCTGGTAAGTATCCAGGCTACCCAGCCATGCCCACGCCAATCCGAAGATCACGACGATCTGACCGATCATGCCCGCTTTCTTTGGTTTCAGATGATCGACCAGTATGCCCATCACGATGCGCAGCAGCGCACCCGCCAGTAATGGGGTGGCCACCATCAACCCTTTCTGCGCCGGCGTGAGATCGATGTCCGTTGCTATCTGCACCGCCAATGGACCGAGGATTACCCACACCATGAAACTCATGTCGAAGTAAAAAAACGATGCGAACAAGGTAGGCGTATGGCCGGCCTTCCAGAATGAGGTCTTTGGCATGAAGTTCCTTATGTCGAGTATTAAAAGTTGCGATGCAATATGCAAACGCTGTGCCATCGGTTTACTTCATCGCGGCCATGTCCCGTGTGAGATATGCGAGCCGATGTAGCGCGATGCACCAAGATATTTGCGGACTGCACCGACGATGGGCGAATTCCCGCTTTTCCCCGGTGCGCTTATCCAAAAAAACGTGGCATCAGTTTTGCTAATAGGTCTGTGACGGGATTTTTTGAAAAGCTTCAATGACGACGCTGCGTTCCCTCACCCCGACCCTCTCCCAAAGGAGAGGGTGAGAACAGGGCGCGATTGAATAAAAACTAATCGCGCCAGATTATTTGGAAGGCTCTAATGAAGAAGCTGAAATTGGTCATGGTCGGCAATGGAATGGCCGGTGTGCGTACGCTCGAGGAGTTGCGCAAGATAGCGCCGGATGTGTACGACATCACGGTGTTTGGTGCAGAGCCTTATGCGAACTACAACCGCATACTGTTGTCGCCGGTCTTGGCCGGCGAGCAAACCATCAAGGACATCATGTTGAACGATGTCGACTGGTACCAGGAAAACGGCATCACGCTCCATCTCGGCAAAAAGATAACGAAAATCGATCGGGTCCGGCGCCTGGTCATCGCCGAAGACGGTACCACGGCCGAGTATGACCGGCTATTGCTGGCAACGGGCTCCAATCCGTTTTTGCTGCCGGTTCCGGGTAAGGATTTGAACGGCGTCATTTCCTATCGTGATATCCACGATACCAACGCGATGATCGAAGCGGCGCAGGCACAGTCGCATGCGGTCGTTATCGGTGGAGGACTGCTCGGCCTCGAAGCAGCCAACGGTTTGAAGCTGCGTGGCATGGATGTAACGG
This sequence comes from Oxalobacteraceae bacterium, assembly GCA_036675035.1. Classification (GTDB taxonomy): domain Bacteria; phylum Pseudomonadota; class Gammaproteobacteria; order Burkholderiales; family Burkholderiaceae_D; genus MESE01. The sequence continues at coordinate 9,730 of JAKFFO010000163.1, read as the reverse complement.
TCGTGCACTTGCCGACATGGCTGATGGAACGTCAGCTCGATCCGGTCGCCGGCAAGATGCTGCAGAAATCACTGGAAGACCGCGGCCTCAAGTTCCTGCTCGACAAAAACACGAAAGAAATTGTCGGCGGCGAAGACGGTCACGTGAAGGCGATCCGCTTCGCCGACGGCCTTGAGATTCCCGCGCAGCTCGTTGTAATGGCAGTCGGTATCCGTCCCAACACGACGCTGGCGGAAGCATCCGGTATCTACTGCAACCGCGGCATTGTCGTCAACGACACGATGCAGACCTACGATCCGCGCATCTATGCGGTCGGCGAGTGCGTCAATCATCGCGGCACCGCTTATGGTCTGGTTGCCCCGCTGTTCGAAATGGCCAGGGTGTGCGCGAACCATCTGGCCAACTTCGGCATCGGGCGCTACCAGGGTTCGGTCACGTCGACCAAGCTGAAGGTCACCGGGATCGACCTGTTTTCCGCCGGCGAATTCATGGGCGGCGAAGGCACCGAAGAAATCGTGTTGTCGGACCCGATCGGCGGCGTCTACAAAAAGCTTGTGCTGAAGGACGACAAGCTGGTCGGCGCCTGCCTGTACGGCGACACCGTCGACGGAAGCTGGTACTTCAAGCTGCTGCGCGAAGGCAAAAATGTCGGCGAGATTCGCGATGCGCTGATGTTCGGAGAATCCAATACCGGGCGGCCGGGCGACACCGGCCATGAAGGATTCACGATGGCCGCTGCAATGCCGGATACCGCGGAGGTATGCGGTTGCAACGGCGTGTGCAAAGGCACCATCGTCAAGGCGATCAAGGAAAAGGGCCTGTTTACGCTGGAAGACGTGCGCAAACACACCAAGGCGTCGGCATCCTGCGGTTCCTGCACCGGACTGGTCGAGCAGATCATCATGTTTACCGCAGGCGGTGACTATTCGACTGCCAACAAGGCAAAGCCGCTATGCAGCTGCACCGACCGCACGCATCAGGAAGTGCGCGATGCGATCAAGGCCAACAAATTGTTGACCGTCACCGGCACGATGCAATTCATGGAATGGCGCACGCCGAATGGCTGTACGAGCTGCCGGCCGGCGATCAACTATTACCTGATCTCGACCTGGCCACATGACGCAAAGGATGATCCGCAATCACGCTTCATCAACGAACGTGCGCACGCCAATATCCAGAAGGATGGCACCTATTCTGTCATTCCGCGCATGTGGGGCGGCGAAACCAGTTCGTCCGAACTTCGGCGCATTGCCGACGTGGTGGACAAGTTCAAGATTCCGACAGTGAAGGTGACCGGTGGCCAGCGTATAGACCTGCTCGGAGTCAAGAAGGAGGATTTGCAGGCGGTCTGGAAAGATCTCGGCATGCCGTCTGGACTTGCCTATGCCAAGGGCTTGCGCACGGTGAAAACCTGCGTCGGATCGGAATGGTGCCGGTTCGGCACGCAGGATTCCACCCTGATGGGGCAGCAGCTTGAGCGTGCATTGAGCCGCATGTATGCACCGCACAAGGTGAAGCTGGCGGTATCCGGGTGCCCGCGCAATTGCGCGGAATCCGGCATCAAGGACGTCGGTGTGATCGGCGTCGATTCGGGGTGGGAGATTTATGTCGGCGGTAACGGCGGCATCAAAACCGAAGTCGCTCAATTCTTCGTCAAGCTGAAATCGCATGAAGAAGTGCTGGAGCATGCAGGCGCCTTTCTCCAGCTGTATCGCGAAGAGGGCTGGTACCTCGAACGCACAGTCCATTACATCGCACGTGTCGGTCTCGATCATGTGAAGAAACGGGTTCTGGACGACACCGAAAACCGCAAGGCGCTTTATGAGCGACTGCTGTTCTCGCTTGAAGGTGTGCCCGACCCATGGCATGAGCCGGAAAAGGCCATGGTCGATACGCGTCAGTTCGCGCCGATTACAGCGTAAACAAGCAGTTATTGGCTGCTTCGATAAACGTCATTGCGGACATGTGCAGGTAGGCACGAAGCGATGCACGAATTTTTGGTTAATGAAGGAGATGAGATGTCGATCCAATGGAAAGTCATCTGCAATGTCGCGGATATTCCGGTCCTGGGGGCGCGTGTGGTTCGTCGTGAATCGCGACCCGATGTGGCGATCTTCCGAAATGGCGACGACAAGATTTTTGCTTTACTCGATCGCTGTCCGCACAAGGGCGGGCCGCTGTCGCAAGGCATTGTATTCGGCGAGCGCGTCGCTTGCCCGCTGCACAACTGGAATATCGATCTCGGATCCGGTTGTGCGGATGCACCTGATGAAGGGTGTGCAGAAAAATTCAGCGTCAGGATTGAAGATGGAAAAGTCTTCATGGACGCGGCCGAACTGAATGCCGCTCCAATCGAAACTGCGACAGCATGACGTACTCGCATGCCGTTATGCTGGGGAGGGCGGCAGCTCGGAAGGTTCAAATGAACAATGACCGGAATTCGAATGGAACGTGCAATTGAACGTCGCTGATTATTCCGGCATACAAATTCCTTCTTCCGATACGGCGAACCGGAAACGGAATGTGGATAAGGCCGAAGCAATAACCGAAACCAGGTCCGCCTGCTGCTATTGCGGCGTTGGCTGCGGCGTCATCGTGCAAACTGATGGCAAGAAGATAATCGGTGTTCGCGGCGATCCGGATCATCCGGCAAATTTCGGCCGCCTATGTACAAAAGGCAGCACCTTGCATCTTTCGGCGGCACCGGAATTGCAGCATCAGGTGCGTGCGCTGTATCCGGAAATGCGTGCAGCGCGCGAGAACAGGCGTGAACGTGCATCATGGGATGAAGTACAGGAATTCATTGCGAGAAAATTTGCCGATACCATTCGCGAGCACGGGGTTAACAGTGTCGGATTCTATATCTCGGGCCAATTGCTCACCGAAGACTATTACGTCTTCAACAAGCTTGCCAAGGGCTTGATCGGCACCAACAACATCGATACCAATTCCCGGCTTTGCATGTCGAGTGCGGTCGCAGGTTACAAGCAGACGCTCGGTGCGGATGCGCCGCCCTCCTGTTATGAAGACATCGATCATGCGGACGTGATTTTTATCGTCGGCTCCAATACCGCATATGCGCACCCGATTCTGTACCGGCGTATCGAGGACGCGCGCAAGAGGAATCCGCATCTGAAGATCATCGTTGCCGATCCGAGACGCACCGACACGGCGCGCGACGCGGACCTGTTTCTGCCGATTCTTCCCGGAACGGACGTTGCATTATTCAACGGTATGTTGCATATCTGCCTGTGGGAAAAGCTGGTCGACGATGCATATATCGACGCGCATACGGAAGGCTTTGCGGAACTGAAGCAGACGGTGCGCGACTACACGCCGAAATTCGTGGCTGAAATCTGTGGCATAGACGAAGCAGATCTGATCAAGGCGGCATGCTGGTTCGGCAAATCGACCGCATCGCTTTCGCTGTATTGCCAGGGCTTGAATCAATCTGCTTCCGGCACGGCGAAGAATGCGGCGATCATCAACTTGCACCTGGCTACGCGCCAGATCGGCAAACCCGGTGCAGGCCCGTTTTCATTGACAGGCCAGCCAAACGCGATGGGCGGACGAGAGGTTGGCGGAATGGCCAATCTGTTATCCGGCCATCGAGACATGGAAAATTCCGGGCATCGCGCCGAGATCGCGCGGCTATGGAGAGTCGACGATGTGCCGTCCGTGCCGGGAAAGACAGCGATCGAAATGTTCGATGCGGTGCGATCGGGCGAAATCAAGATCATCTGGGTTGCCTGCACCAATCCGGCACAATCGCTGCCGGATCAAAAGCTGGTGCGGGAAGCACTGAGGAATGCCGAACTGGTAATCGTGCAGGAAGCCTATACGACCACGGCCACCGTCGACTATGCGGATGTACTGTTGCCGGCCACGACCTGGAGCGAAAAGGAGGGATCGGTTACCAACTCCGAGCGCCGCATTACCCGTGTGAAACCAGTCTTGCCCAAGCCGGCAGAGACTTTGCATGACTGGGAAATCGTCATCGATTTTGCACGCAGGCTCGAGCGGATGATGGGCAGATCCGAAACTATTTTTCCGTACACGAGCACGGAACAAATCTGGAACGAGCATCGCGAATCGACGCGCGGCCGCGACCTCGATATCACCGGCCTGTCGTTCCAGATACTGGAACAGCAAGGGCCGCAGCAGTGGCCGTTCCCGGAAGGCGCTGCTACCGGGAAAAAGCGACTCTACGAAGACGGTATTTATCCGACCGCCAGCGGCCGCGCAAAATTTGTCAATACAGTTTACAAGCCGCTTGCGGAACCGGTCGACGCGCGCTATCCATTCAGCATGACAACCGGGCGTTTGCGCGACCAGTGGCACGGCATGAGCCGCACCGGAACGGTTGCGCAGCTTTTCTCGCATGCCGCGGAGCCGTCAATCGTGTTGTCGCAAGCTGATATGGACAGGCGCTTTTTGAAGGATGGCGACCTGGTACACGTCACCAGTCGGCGCGGCTCGCAGATCCTGCTCGCGTCAGCCGGCGAGGACATGCGGGCTGGACAGGCGTTCATTGGCATGCATTGGGGCGAAGAGTATGTATCTGGTCGCGGCCATGATGCCGATGGCAGCTACGGCGTCAATGCAATGACATTGCCGGCGCTTGATCCGAAATCGAAACAGCCGGAACTCAAGCATGCCGCGGTAAAGATTCTGAAGGCCGAATTGCCATGGCGTTTCGTAGCATTCGCTTGGGTCGAGCAATCACGGGTACTGGCATTGCAAGCAGGCCTGCGCCCTTTCATGCGGCGTTTCAGCTACGCATCATGCACGCTGTTTGGGCGCGACCGAGTGGGACTGTTGTTTCGTGCCGGCGATGACTATGCCGCAGCGCCGGAACTGATCAATGAAATCGAAAGCAGGTTTGGGATCGAGGGGCCGAATGTGCTGCGCTATGACGACAGGAAGCGGGGCAATGCGCGACATATTTTGGTTGAGGGCGGAAAACTCGCAGCGGTATCGCTGTCAGGAGATGGTTCGGCAGAGCATTGGCTGAAAGAATATCTGGAGAATGAGCATTCGATCGCCGGGCTGGGCCGCTCGTTGTTGACGCCATCGACGAAAGCGCCACAGGGCTTCAAGTCGCGAGGTCGTATTGTTTGCAATTGCTTCAATGTGGCGGAAACGGAAATCACTGAAGTGCTGGTGGCGCGGGAGCTAGCGAATCAAGGGACAAGTGCTGCTTTATTCTCCTTGGTTCAGGACAAACTGAAATGCGGAACCAATTGTGGTTCCTGTATTCCGGAGTTGAAGAAAATGATATCCATTCGCTGTGGATGAGTTGTGCAATTCCGAGGCTCAGTTATAAACCGCAATGGAATTCGCAACGGCGATCGGCGCACGCGGACGTCAATGTCGCGACAAATCGATGCGCCGGGCTAACCGGTGCCTCGGGTTCGTAGTAATCTTGGGCATGAATAAATTAACTGGAATCACACCATTTCCGGCGGCACGCTTCATCAAGGAAATCGGACGCGGCAAAAAAGGTGCGCGAAGCATGGCGCGCAATGATGCCTATCAGCTGTATGAAGCGATGTTGGCCGGACGCGTTTCCGACCTGGAAATGGGCGGTATCGTGCTCGCGATGCGATTCAAGGGTGAGTCGGTAGACGAGATTGCCGGTTTTCTGGATGCGGCAGAAGCCTCGATCGAGAAACTGCCGGTCCCGGCAGGGAGATATGCCCCGATCACGATCCCGAGCTATAACGGATCGCGCCAGATGCCGAACTTGACTCCGTTGCTGGCGTTGCTGCTTGCAAGGGAAGGCGTGCCGGTATTTATCCATGGTGTAGCGAACGATCCGGGGCGCGTCACGACCGCACAGATATTGCAAACTCTGGGATATTCGGTTTCGCGGACCGCAGCTCAGGTTGAAACGAGCTTTGCGCAGTGCATGCCGGTATTCATGCCGATCGATGCACTGGCGCCGAACATCGCAAAGCTGTTGGCGATGCGTGAGGTCCTAGGTGTGCGAAATTCAACGCATACGCTGGTCAAGATTCTTCAACCGTTTGCAGGACCAGTGTTGCGGTTGACTTCGTATACCCATCCCGAATATCTTGCGATGCTCACCGACTATTTTACGACCGCCGCACCGGCGGAAAGAGGCGACGTTTTCCTGATGAGGGGAACCGAAGGGGAAACGGTCGCCAACGCCAAACGCGCGCAACAGATCGAATGGTTTCATGGTAACGGACATACGACATTGGTCCACAAGCAAGGTCCGGTGGACGAGTTGCCACACTTGCCGTCGCAAGCCGATGCGGTGACGACGGCCGCATGGATCGAACTTGCCTTGCAGGACGAAAACCTGATTCCTGCACCAATCGCGGAACAGCTGCGGCATTGCCTGATTGTGTCGCAAAATTTGCGCGCAAATCACTATCCTGTCCTGCACGAGAGTCAATAAGCGCAAAGTCTGTTCACCTTGGCAAACACGTTGTCAAGCACCCCGGTGGTCTGCACGATACATGTTGCGACCCAGCCGAAGCCGGGGGCCATGTCCTGCAAATTATTGATCAGGCCAGACAACGCCGGTGTCGCTACAGACGCTACGTATCTTCCTTCGAATAAATCATTGAACGCTCAGCTGAAACTCGGCGAAAAAGCGAGTTTGTCTATCGCATTTTTTAATTTCAGGACAACGATTTCTTTGCAGGTTCGCTCGGAACTTTATTTCGCCGCCGATGACAAAGATCACATTTGACAAGAGGTCAAGTTACCTCATGTGCCTGTCGATTGCAGCGGTGACGTTTTCTGTTGCCTGTTCTTCCATGCTGCGACCGCTGCAAAGGCAATTCCAGGTTACCGAAAATTGGCTTGCCGCTGATACCGAGCAAACGCGAAGACGGCGATAGGTACTGGCCAGATAGCCTGATTCGAATCGACACCGAGTAACGACCACATGTTGCACAAGAAGCCTATTCGGCGATCAAAGGTGCGAATGAAAAATACAAAGGAGACATCCATGGACACCTTGCCCTTCGCTTCATCAAAACCTTTTAGTCTGGGTATCAAACTGGAACTGCAGCTAGTGAAACGCGATGACTGTGCGCTCGCCATCGACGCTCATGAACTGGGATCCGCAATCGTGCAGGACGGCTTCGATGCGCAAATCAAACAGAATGTCGGCTTGGGCATGGTCGAAGTCAAATCCGGCATACATGAGCGGGCGGATTATTTGCAGGATGAACTGGCGGCTCTTCGCAACTCGTTGATAAAAAGTCTAACGCACACGGGCATCGATGCTGCCGGCGGCGGAGCGCACCCGTTCCAGTGCCTGAGCGATCAGCGCATTGTACCCGGGCAGCGTTTTGAAAATGTGCATGAACGGTATGATTACCTCGCCAGGACATGCACCGTTTTTGGCCAGCATATTCATGTCGGTGCCGGCAACGGCGATGATGCGCTTTATCTCACGCATGGGTTTTCCCGGTTTGTACCGCATTTTATTGCGCTGTCGGCAGCGTCACCGTTTTATAAGGGCCTGGATACCGCATTTGATTCCTCGCGCAGCGATGTCGTGCGGACGTTTCCGCTGGCCGGCACCGTTCCGCTGGTTACCCGATGGCGAGATTTTGAATCGTGTTACCAGGAGCTACGGCAAATTGGCCTTATCCAGGGCATGAGGGATTTTTATTGGGATATCCGGCCGAAACCGGAGTATGGAACGGTTGAAATTCGCGTCTGCGACACGCCGTTGACGCTTGAGCATGCTGCGCACCTGGGCTGCTATGCACAGCTGCTCGCCCGTTGGTTGCTCGCGGAGCGGCCATTTGTTATCGACGACAAATTTTATTCTCTTTATCAAGGTAACCGGTTTGCAGCGAGCCGCCACGGCTTGGCCGGCGAGATTGCGGTTTCGAGAAATGGCAGCGACGCTCCTCCGGTCAGGCAATCGATTTTTTCTCACATCCTTGAGTGCTTGCATAGTCTGAAACGTTACGCGACCAACGATTTCGATCTTCTTTCACTCAAGCGTTTGCGGCACATTGCCTGCGAAAAGATGAATGACGCATGTCGATTGCGCAATGCATTCAAGCAGCATGGTTCCATGCATGACGTGATGCGGCTTTCGTCCCGATTATGGATGGCCAATTCCGCATCACCGCATTTTCGATAGCTTCTGCTGGCTTACAATCATGACTTCCTTGAATTCAGGGCAGTCATGACAAAACAGTTTGATGTTGCGGTGATCGGCGCAGGTGCCGCCGGAATGATGTGCGCCGGAGTCGCCGGCCAGCGTGGCAATAAAGTCGTGCTGATCGACCATGCGCCCAAACTGGCGGAAAAAATTCGCATTTCGGGTGGCGGTCGCTGCAATTTCACCAATATCGATACCGGTCCGCAGAATTTTCTCTCGCAAAATCCCCATTTTTGCAAAAGCGCGTTGTCGCGATATACGCCGCAAGATTTTTTGACGCTGATCAAGCGCCATCGAATCGCCTTCCACGAGAAACACAAAGGCCAGCTTTTCTGCGATCACTCATCCGAAGATATTATCAATATGCTCAAGGCGGAATGCGACGCAGGCGGGGTGGAATGGCGCATGCCGTGTCGAGTCGCGGCAATCGGCAAGACAGGGAATGTATTTCGGATCGATGCCGAGGCTGAAGAAATTTTCGCCGATCGCCTGGTAATTGCGACCGGAGGACTTTCAATTCCAAAAATCGGCGCAACCGATTTTGCTTATCGGGTTGCCAAACAGTTTGGACTGAAGCTTATCGAAACGCGCCCTGGACTTGTGCCGCTGACTTTCGATTCAGGCGCATGGCAAAAATTCGTGCAGTTGGCCGGCGTTGCATTGCCGGTTGAGATTGAAACCGGTGAAAAAAAATTGCGGCAGCTTTTTCGGGAAGACTTGCTGTTTACGCATCGGGGCTTGTCCGGGCCGGCAGTGCTGCAGATATCCAGCTTCTGGAATCCATCCACGTCGCTCGACCTTGATTTGGTTCCGGAAGTCGACTTGGCTAACGAGCTGATTCAATCAAAGAATTCGGCCAGGAAAAATTTGGCTAACCATCTTGCACAATGGCTTCCAAGCCGACTCGTGCAGGAATGGTTGGCCGCAAATGATTTTCAGCCTGACGCGCGCGTAGCGGACTTGCCCGACAGGCAACTAAGGCGCCTGGGCGAATCGCTTAATCGCTGGAGTATCGCTCCGACGGGCTCGGAAGGCTATCGCAAGGCGGAGGTCACCTGCGGGGGAATAGACACCAAGGCGTTATCGCAGCAAACGATGATGGCAAATTCAGTCCCCGGGTTGTATTTTATCGGTGAAGCGGTTGACGTTACCGGTTGGCTGGGTGGATATAATTTTCAATGGGCATGGGCATCGGGAATGGCGGCGGGGCTTTCGATGTGAATCCTCGGGTAGTTCGGGCGCATTCGTTTCATTGGTTTCTCATTGCCTATTTGTAATGTTTGCCGTGGCTGCAAGTTATTTCGTGGCAGATGCGCCTTCCATTTGCTGCATAAGACTGCTATACTTTCCGTCTCCATAAATCTTGGTTCCAGTTTACATGACCACAATTCGCCTTAAAGAAAACGAGCCGTTCGAAGTCGCCATGCGTCGCTTCAAGCGCACCATCGAAAAAACCGGTTTGCTGACCGAATTGCGTGCGCGTGAGTTTTACGAGAAGCCGACTGCAGAGCGCAAGCGCAAGCTCGCCGCTGCCGTGAAGCGCCATTACAAGCGCATCCGCAGCCAGCA
>JAKFFO010000064.1:0-56053 GCA_036675035.1 Oxalobacteraceae bacterium | reverse complement strand
GCCCCCCATTGCGGCCGCGTACGGTTTCGACGACACCCAGAAGGCCAAGTTGATGCACCACTTTCGTCAGGTGGTTCTTTGCGATCCCGTGCACATCCGCGATGTCCTGAATCGTCACCAGCTCGTCACGGTTGACGGCAAGGTACATCAGCGTGCGCAACGCGTAGTCGGTATATGTGGTCAGTCTCATGGTGTGGTGATTACCCGGTTATCCAAAAAAACATGTGTCTCATTGCGCATCCTTCGCCCAATTTGACAGGCCAAGACGTCTTGCCTGCTATAGAAACGTTAAAAGATGTATTGATTTTATAGGTTTATCTGCACTCGGAGAAGACTTTAAGGCATTTAAGATACATTTTAATTGCATCTATTAAATGGTGCATATAAAATGCATCTTAACCGAATTCAACTGCCACACTTTTCAAAACTTCAACAAGGAACAAGCCATGCATGCGACACGCAAACTATGGACCTGGCTAGGCATCATCTGCCTCCTCTCGTTCTCGGTACTGGGATGGGTAGGAACCGAGATCTATCTCCAGGCGCCACCGATTCCCAAACAGGTAACCAGCATCAAAGGAGATATTGTATTTTCCGAAGGCCAGGTTCAGAGCGGACAGCAAGCCTGGCTGACGGCCGGCGGCCAGCAGGTTGGCTCGGTCTGGGGCCACGGCAGCTATCTGGCGCCGGACTGGTCGGCAGACTGGTTGCATCGCGAGGCATTGGCATTGCGCGAGATCTGGTCCAAGCGTGATTTCGGCAAACCCTACGCCGATTTGGACGCCGGCCAGCAGGCGCAGCTCGACGGCTTGCTGAAAGCCGAAATGCGCCGCAACACCTACGACGACAAGAGCGGCACCATCACGCTGAGCGCAGAGCGCGCGCAGGCGGTAAAACAGGTCGCGGCGCACTATGCGGCATTGTTCGGCGATGAAAAATCGTTCGACGAATTGCGCGAACAGTACGCGATGAAGTCCGGCTCGCTGGTCGATCCGGCCGATCGCGCCGCGCTCACCGCGTTCTTCTTCTGGTCATCATGGTCGGCTGCAACCGACCGACCGGGCGAAACCCACCTGAGCTATACCAGCAACTGGCCGCATGAACCGCTGGTCGGGAATACGCCGACCGCGGGCGCCGGCATCTGGTCGATTGCCAGCGTGATCCTGATGATCGCCGCAATCGCCGGCATGATTTTCTATCATTCGATGGCAAAGGAAGAGGACGACCCGACGCCGCCCAAGGCCGATCCGCTGTTTTCGCTGAAAGCCACGCCGTCGATGCACGCGACGAAGAAGTACTTCTTCGTCGTGATCGGCCTGATCCTGGCGCAAGTCGGCATGGGCGTGATTACCGCGCACTACGCGGTCGAGGGGCAGAGCTTCTTCGGCATTCCGTTGGGCGAGATCCTGCCGTTCTCGGTCAGCCGTACCATCCATACCCAGTTTGCGGTGCTGTGGATCGCAACCGCGTGGCTGGCGACCGGCCTGTATATCGCACCGGCGATTTCCGGGCATGAGCCAAAGTTCCAGAAACTTGGCGTGAACGTGCTGTTCTACGCGCTGCTGTTCATCGTGGTCGGGTCGACCGCGACCGGCTGGCTCGGCACGCTGCAAAGCATGGGCAACGATTACAGTTTCTGGATCGGTAACCAGGGCCTGGAGTTCACCAGCATGGGCCGCTTCTGGCAAATCCTGCTGTTCATCGGACTGCTGTTCTGGGCACTGCTGCTGGGACGCGGACTTTGGCCCGCACTCAAAAAACCTTCCGAGAGCCGCGGCATCATCGCGATGGTATTCCTGGCTGCGCTGTGTATCGGCGGTTTCTATGCGACTTCCCTGACCTGGGGCCAGCATACGCACTATGCACTGGTCGAGTACTGGCGCTGGTGGCTGGTGCACCTGTGGGTCGAAGGCTTCTTCGAAGTGTTCGCCACAGCCGTTATCGCTCTGCTGTTCACCCGTCTTGGCCTGATCCGCGCCGCAACCGCCAATAGCGCGATCGTGCTCGAAACCATCGTGTTCATGACCGGCGGTATCCTGGGTACGCTGCATCACCTGTACTTCACCGGCACACCGACTTTCGTGATCGCCATCGGCGGCATGTTCTCGGCACTCGAAGTCGTACCGCTCGCTATGATCGGCGTCGAAGCTTATCGCAATTACCAGCGCACCAGAGCCGCTCCGTGGGTCGAAGCGTACAAATGGCCGATCCTGTGCTTCATCGCCGTCGGCTTCTGGAACGTGGTCGGTGCAGGCCTGCTCGGCTTCGCCATCAATACCCCGATCGCGCTGTACTACATGCAAGGCATGAACATGACGGCAGCCCATGGCCATGCCGCACTGTTCGGCGTCTACGGCATGCTCGGTATCGGCCTGATGCTGTTCTGCCTGCGCGGTCTGTTCGAGCGCTCCAACTGGCCCGATCGTCTGCTGGCACCGATGTTCTGGACCCTCAATATCGGCCTGGCAATGATGGTTTTCATCTCGCTGCTGCCGGCCGGCATCTACCAGGCATGGGCCAGCATCACCCAGGGCGTATGGTATGCCCGCTCCGCAGAAGTGGTTCACTCGCCGTTCATGGAAACCATGGTGTGGCTGCGGGTGCCGGGCGATATCGTGTTCGCTGTCGGAACCCTGTTCCTGGCGCTCTTCGCATTCCGTTTGCTGAAGGCCAGCCTGGGCGGCAAGCCGAAGACAGTGCGCGGAGCACTCCCGAACAACGCTTGATTCATTGACCTTTCCGGACGGGGCTGTACACGTATCACAGCTTCTTCCGGTTTATTTATCCAAGGAGTTTTTCATGGCACACGATTGTTCTCTCCCCGTAATGGCCGAAGGCGTGTATCCGTTCGATGCGCGCGGCGTCGCCAAGCGGTTCCGGCATGCCGCAATTTTCGGTGCGCTGCAAGCGCTGCAGCCCGGCGAAACCATGCGGTTTTGCAACGATCACGACCCGCTGCCGCTTCTGGCACAGCTCGACAGTCATTTCGGCTCGCACATCAGGATTGCCTATGTCTCGCGCTCGCCCGGCGAGATTGTGATCGACTTTCAGGTAACCGGCTGACCGGTTGCGAAGCCTGCACCAAAAAATGAAACAGCCGGTTTGCGGAATCGTCGATAATACGACTTCGTCAAACCGGCTGTTTTCATATCCTGCTTCGCCTCTGTCCGATGCTCTATTTCGCACTTAAACATATCCACGTAACCAGTGTCGTGTTCAGCGGCAGCTTCTTTTTCCTGCGCGGCCTCTGGATGCTGCGCAATTCCGCAATGCTGGATCGGCGCTGGGTAAGGATTGCGCCGCACTGCATCGATACCGCGCTGCTCGCGAGCGCGATTACGTTGGCAGCCTGGAGCGGCCAGTATCCTTTCGTACAATCCTGGCTTAGCGCAAAAGTAATTGCGCTGGCCGCCTACATCATGCTCGGCACCGTGGCACTGAAGCGCGGCCGGACAAAAACGATACGCGTCGGCGCATTCGTCGCTGCGCTTGCGGTATTTTTCTATATCGTGGCGGTCGCACTTACGAAACGCGCAGCAATTTTTGCGTAGCGCGAAAGCGCTGGCCACTGCCGCACCGCGATTCCGCCAATGTTTCGAGGCTTCGGTTCAATGCGCGGCTCAAGCCGCCCGCGCCCGCTTTTGCGAACGCAGGTTTATCGCCACGCTGACTACAATGATCAGCACCACGAGCAGCTGCGCTGCGACCGGTTGAAGCGATGGATAAATCCCGAGCAGGTCGATGCGCGGAATCGGTATTGGTGTCACGTCCAGCATGCCGGCCTCCTCCAGCGCCGCAACCCCTTTCCCGACCAGAACCACTGCCAGCAATGCAACCAGCGCCGAACTGACCGCGAAGAACTGTGAAATCGGAAGCCGGGCCGATGTCCTCAGCATCACGAACGCAATCGCCGCGAGAATGACAATACCCACCGCAAGTCCGGCCAGCAGATAGTTGCCATTACCGTCGGTCCATAACGCGGTATAGAACAGGACCGTCTCGAACACTTCCCGGTAAGCGGTGACGAACGCGAGCAGGAACAGCATGAATGCCGAGCGCTTGTTCAACGCGGACGACAGCTTTTCCTTTATGTACGCCTGCCAGCGCCCGGCCAGGCTTTTCTGGTGCATCCAGATCCCGACACTGAGCAAAACCACCGCTGCAAATATTGCGGAAAATCCTTCGGTCAATTCGCGGCTCGCACCGCTGATCTCGATCAGATAGGTGGCTGCAAACCAGGTCAGCCCGCCCGCCGCAAGCGCCGCCACCCAGCCACCGTGCACATAGGGCAATGCATCCCTGCGACCAGCCTTTTTCAGGAAAGCGATCATCGCGACGATCACCAGCAGTGCTTCGACCCCTTCGCGCAAAAGAATCGTCAATGCGCCCAGGAAGATGCCGAGCGGATCATCGCTGGCTTCGGCAAGCGCATCCTGGGATTTGGTAAGCAAAGTCTGCAGTTGCGCTTCGATGGCACGCGCCTGCTCGACGTCGCCCTGTGAAATTGCGGCGCGGTAGCGGCCCATGCCCTGCTCGACTTCATTGAACAAGCTCGTGTTCTTGATTGCCAGCGCCGGTTCGACCGGCTCGAAGCCGTCGAGATACGCAGACAGTGCCAGCCTGGACGCGTTCGACGGATCGCCCTTTTCAAGCGCGGTCAGGCTCTCGCGCAACCGGTCCTTGGCCAGCGCAATGCTGGTGCTTTTCGACTGGTTCAATTCATCCGGCTGGCTTCGAAGATAGGCAAGCGTCGCGGCTGCATCGTTCGGCGGCACTGTTTTTGCGAGCGACGATTCGGTAGTCTGGACCAGCGCGCCGAGCGAAGGTATCGCCGCCTGCAATTCCTGGTCCGATTCCCATAACGCTGCGCCGGCCTTGCGTTCGTCGTCGCTGTAAGACAGCGTGGACACATAAAATGCAAGCGCCCAGCGGTCCTCGTCGGACAAGGCAGCAAACGCCGGCATCGATGTGCCTTCCACGCCACGGGTAATCGCCTGGTGCAGTGCAAATACGCTGCGCTCCCTGGCACGTTCGCGGTCGGTAAAGTCGATCGGAGGCGGATCCATGTTGGCCGCAAGCGGTCCGTCGCCACGACCTTGCGCGCCGTGGCAGGAGACGCACTGGTTTTGATACAGCACCGCACCACGCTTCAAGCTTGGTGCGGTGGCGGGTGCGACCGGCACCGGATACGCAGCCAAAAGAGAAGCCGCGAGCTCGCGGGCCAGATTCGCGACTTCAGGCGGCGCCGACATGCTGCTGACAGCTGCCTTCAATGTCGCCGCTTGCTGCAGCAGTGCAGGCTTTTCCGGTTGATCGGGCAGTTCGGCAAGCTGGCGCTGCGCCACTTGCGAAAACTCTTCCATTTCCGCGTATTCACCCTGGTTCGTGACTTTGCCATCCGCGACTGCGGCGCTATAGTCGACCGCCATGTAATCGAGCAACTGCCAGATTTGCTTCGCCTTGTCTTCCGTCGCCGGATCGGTCGCGGAATCGACCGCATGGCTCACCGGGGCGATGAGCGAAACGGTGCATAAAAGAACGGCGGCTAAAGTGCGGGATAGCGAAATCATCGTGATTTTCGTTTGCATGTGAGGAAATGGAATTGAAGCAGTATTGCGCCCTGCGGCTTTGGCCGACACTTGTGTCCTGTCCGCCGCGAAAAGCATCGAAAGCCGATTTTTTACCGCGCCAAGTGGTGTTCTAATAAGCCGAGGCAACAAATTCAAATGAGAATTATACTCATTTGCATCCAACATGTGAACCGATGCAACTGGATGCATTGCAAGCGCCATGCATCTGCAGTGTTGTCCTATATATGGCGCCGCTACGAAAAGAATCGCATTTCACCGCCGGCCCTTGCACGGCATCGTGATCGATATCTGCGCGATCCCGATCGTTGACATCATCAACCTCCGGTCCGGTATGCTTATAATCCGTTACATCGCAACGAATCTGCCGGACATCGTATTGCGATGGCCGCCCACCCAACCGCTCCGGACCCATTCAACAACGTCGCTCACCATGCCCGTCTCCCTCGATAATCTTCTGGTCGTCGGCATTTCTTCCCGTGCACTGTTCGATCTGGAAGTGGAAGAAGCCATTTTCCGCACCCAGGGTCTGGAAGCCTATCGCCAGCATCAGATCGACAATGAAAATGAAATCCTGAAGCTGGGCGCCGGATTCGCACTGGTGCGCGCATTGCTGAAACTGAACGTGCTGACGCATAACCAGCGTTTCGTCGAAGTCGTGATCATGTCGCGCAATTCGTCCGAAACGTCGATGCGCATTTTCAATTCGATCAAGCATTACGGTCTCGACGTGACGCGCGCGGTATTGTCCGGCGGCGCATCGCTGGCGCCGTATCTGCAGGCATTCAACGTCAGCCTGTTTCTGTCCCTGCATGAAGACGACGTCCAGGCGGCAGTCGATTCCGGCGTCGCATCCGCACTGCTGTATCAGAAGCCGGATAATGCGCTCGAAGAACTCGATCAGATCAGGATCGCGTTCGATGGCGACGCCGTGATTTTCTCCGATGAGTCGGAACGGATTTTCCAGACGCAGGGCATTGAGGCGTTTGAAAACCACGAGCGCGAGAATGCGCTGAAGCCGTTGCCGGAAGGCCCGTTCGCCAGACTGCTGAAAGCGTTATCGTTCATCCAGAACCATGTCAAAAGCGGTGACAGCCGCGCCGCGCCGATTCGCACCGCGCTGGTCACCGCGCGATCGTCGCCCGCGCATGAACGGGTCATTCGGACGTTGCGCGCATGGGATGTCGCAATCGACGAAACCTTTTTCATGGGCGGTGTCGCCAAATCGGCGGTACTGGAAGCGTTCAAGCCGCATATCTTCTTTGACGACCAGCCCGGTCATTGCGACCGGGCCGCGCGACTGGTCCAGACCGGCCGGGTGCCGATCAAAAAGTAGCGTGCCGAATCGTTACGGATTAACGATTCGATACCGCGTCAACCACGCATAACGCAACCATGTTTACGATGCGCCGCACCGTGGCCGACGGCGTCAGAACGTGGACCGGCTTGGCGCAACCAAGCAGAATCGGACCGATCGCTATCCCGTTGCCGGCAGTCGTCTTGAGCAGGTTGTACGAAATGTTGGCCGCGTCGATGTTCGGCAGCACGAGGAGATTGGCATCGCGCTTGAGCGGCGAATCGGGCATCGTCGACTTCAGAAGGACAGGATCGAGCGCGGAATCGCCATGCATTTCACCATCGATCTCCAGATCCGGCGCCAGATCTCGAATGATGGCCAACGCAGCGCGCATCTTCCGTGCGGATTCGCTGTTGCTGGTACCGAAATTGGAATGCGACAGCAGCGCAACGCGCGGATCCAGTCCGAAGCGCCGCATTTCTTCTGCCGCGAGCATTGTGATCTCGGCGATCTGTTCGGCGCTCGGATTCTCATTGACATGCGTATCCACCAACACCACCTGGCGGTCGGGCAGAATCAGCGCATTCATCGCGGCATAGACGTTCACGCCTTCGCGCTTGCCCAGAACCTGGTCGATGTACTTGAGATGCAGGTCAGTGGTCCCGTAGGTGCCGCAGATCATGCCGTCGGCATCCCCTTTGTGCAGCATCATCGCGCCGATCAGCGTATGGCGGCGACGCATCTCCAGTTTTGCGTATTGCTGGGTGATGCCCTTGCGTATCGTCATCGCCAGGTAGGTTTCCCAGTAATCGCGATACTTCTCGTCGAACTCCGGATTGGTCACGTTGAAATCGATACCGGGCCGCAATCGCAAACCGAATTTTTCGATGCGTTGTGCCAGTATCGCAGGCCGTCCGATCAGGATCGGCCGTGCCAGTCCTTCATCCACCACGACCTGAACCGCGCGCAAGACGCGCTCTTCTTCGGCTTCGGCAAATACGATGCGCTTTTTCTCGGGCGGCGCTTTTTTCGCGACCGAAAAAATCGGTTTCATGAAAGTCCCGCTGCGATAGACGAACTGCTGCAGCCGATCGATGTATGCCTCCATGTCGGCGATCGGACGTGCCGCAACGCCGGAGTCGGCGGCCGCTTTGGCAACCGCCGGCGCAATTTTCATCATCAGGCGCGGATCGAACGGCTTGGGAATGATGTACTCGGGCCCGAACGAGAGATTGGTAATGCCGTAGGTGGTCGCGACGATATCGGATTGTTCGGCCTGCGCCAGATCCGCGATGGCATGCACCGTGGCGATTTCCATTTCGCGCGTGATGGTGGTCGCACCGCAATCCAGTGCACCGCGGAAAATATACGGGAAGCATAGAACGTTATTGACCTGATTCGGATAGTCGGAGCGTCCGGTTGCGATGATTGCGTCGTCACGGGCAGCCTGGACTTCTTCCGGCAGGATTTCCGGCGTCGGATTCGCGAGCGCCAGCACCAGCGGGCGGGCCGCCATTGCCTTGACCATCTCGGGTTTCAGTACGCCGCCCGCAGACAGGCCGAGGAAAATATCGGCGCCTGGAATGACTTCTGCCAGCGTGCGCGCGTCGGTCGGCTGGGCAAACTTTTCCTTATCCGGGTCCATCAGCTCGACCCGGCCCTTGTAAACCACGCCGGCCAGATCGGTGACATAAATATTTTCGATCGGAAAACCGAGATCGACGATCAAGTCGAGGCAAGCCAGTGCCGCAGCGCCCGCGCCGCTTACCACCAGCTTGCATTTCCTGATGTCCTTGCCAACCACTTTCAAGCCGTTCAGGATCGCTGCGCCGACGATGATGGCGGTACCGTGCTGGTCGTCATGGAACACCGGAATCTTCATCCGGTCGCGCAGCTTGCGCTCGATATAAAAACACTCGGGGGCCTTGATATCTTCGAGGTTGACACCGCCGAACGTCGGTTCGAGTGCGGCGATGATGTCGCACAGCTTGTCGGGGTCGGACTCGTTGACTTCGATATCGAACACATCGATACCGGCGAATTTCTTGAACAGTACGCCCTTGCCTTCCATCACCGGCTTCGACGCGAGCGGACCGATATTGCCGAGGCCGAGCACCGCAGTGCCATTGGTAATGACAGCGACAAGGTTGCCGCGCGCCGTGTATTTGAACGCATTGGCGGGATTGGCGACGATTTCCTCGCACGCAGCCGCAACGCCGGGCGAATAGGCAAGTGCCAGGTCGCGCTGGTTGGTCAATTGCTTGGTCGGCGTGACGCTGATCTTGCCGGGAGTCGGAAACTCGTGATATTCGAGCGCAGCCTGACGTAGTTGCTGACGCATTTCTTCTTTTTGATTGATGAGCGAGTCCATTTCCACGGCCTTCCTTCTAAGTAAACACTTGTGAAAAACTTTCGATTTTATCAGACCGTCCGCACGGTCCGGATACGTATTTAGACCTATTTCGCCGCTGACCGCCTGGCCGGTGTCAGACGAATGCCCTGCTTCGCATCATACCTATTGGCTATGAATTTAATAAAAACAATCAATTTTATTTATTAATATGCGCACACTATTATCCTTCTCATGCCGATTTAAAAATTGGATCACCGATTTCACCACATAGGAGCGAGTCATGAGCAACCGGAATCCTGCTGCCAAATCAATCACGATTGAAAACCTCGAAGCTGCGTTTGCCGGCGAATCGATGGCGCATATCAAATACCGTTACTTCGCAAAGCTGGCGCGCGAGGCGGGTGCCGATGAAGTGGCGAAGATCTTTGAAGACACGGCCGACCAGGAAGTGATGCATGCATTCGGCCATCTTGACCTGCTGTATCCGAAAGCGCAGCTGACGCCCGCCAAGTCGCTTGAAATTGCAATCGAAGGCGAAACCTACGAATACACCGAAATGTATCCGAAGTTCCGCCATCTCGCTGTCCAGGAAGGCAACCAGGCTGCCGTTTCCGAATTCGACGAGCAGATCGCCGAATCCAGAGAGCATGCGGAGAATTTCAGGCGCACGCTGGAAAAGGCGGCCAAACGCTTTGCGGCGCTGGCAAAGGTGGAAGAGCGCCATGCGAATCACTACCGTGCCGTACTCGCAGCCACTTTGGAAAAAGCATAAGCAATCAGGCAGCAACTGCCAGCACATATAAAAGGATCGTCATGAAAACTTATCAATGTATCGTTTGCGGATTTATTTACGACGAAGCCGCGGGCATGCCTGAAGAAGGTATTGCCGCCGGCACTCGATGGGACGACATCCCGGCCGACTGGGAATGCCCTGATTGCGGTGTGGCTAAAGCCGATTTCGAGATGGTCGAAGTTTAATATCGCTTGAACACCGTTCCGGCTTTCGGGGAGAACGGTGTTCAATATCTTCGCAACGGGAGAGTAAGAATGAGACCTGTCACCATCATCGGCGCCGGCCTTGCCGGCTATTCAGTCGCGCGAGAATTCCGCAGACTGGACAAAAGCGCGCCGCTCACCATCATCACCGCCGACGACGGCGGCTTCTATTCAAAACCGATGCTGTCGAATGCGTTTGCGCAAAACAAGGCAGCGGCCCAGCTGGTGACGCAGACGGCGGAACAAATGGCGGTCCAGCTTAATGCGCGAATCATGATCGGCACACGCGTCGACGGCATCGACAGCGCAAACAAGGCCATCGATAGCAGCGCCGGCAAATTTGAATACGACAAGCTGGTGATCGCAGTCGGCGCGCAGCCGATCCGGCTGACGATCGATGGTGATGCGGCCGATCAGGTGCTGTCGGTAAACCATGTCACCGACTACGCGCAGTTCCGGTCCCGAATCTCTTCTTCGGCACGGGTCGCGATCCTTGGTGCCGGCCTGATCGGCTGCGAGTTTGCCGACGATCTGGCCGGCGCCGGCCACGCGGTCACGCTGATCGATCCGAACCCGTTGCCGTTGGCTGCGCTCGCCGCTCCGGCGTTATCGCGCGGCTTGCAACAAGCGCTTGAAGCGCGCGGGATAAATTTGCGCCTCGGCACAACTGCAGCGCGCATCGACCACGCAGCAGAAAAGCTGCGGATCACACTCGCCGATGGCAAAACCATTGAGGCCGATATCGTATTGTCGGCAGTCGGCCTGCGGCCGGAATTGGGATTGGCAAAGTCAGCGCAACTGGCCACCGGCCGCGGCATTCTGGTCAACGCATTCGGCCAGGCCAGCGCACCTGACATCTACGCGCTCGGCGATTGCGCAGAATATTCGACCGCGTCCGGCAGCACGCAGATACTGCCGTACATTGCGCCGATGATGGCTGCGGCGCGCGCAATTGCTCGCACGCTGACCGGGCAGCCGACGCCAATCGAGTTCAAGCCGGCGCCCGTTATCGTGAAGACGCCGTGCTATCCGCTGGCACTTGTTCCGCCTCCATTGCATGCAATCGGCACCGGTTGCTGGCACGCTGAGACCGAGAACCACAGAACGATATGTCGCTTTTATGATGCGCAAGGCGTGATGACCGGTTTCGGCGTCGCGCCGCAAGAAGCGGCGGTACGTCAGCTATTGCTGGCCGGACTCGGAATGGCGCGACCGGAAAAGTTGCTAGACACGTTGAATTAACCGCAGCGCTGGCCCTTGGCCGTTCCCAACTGTTTTTTTACGCATGCACTCTCGCGCCACCGCGCATCGAGAAACGATTGCATGCGTTACCGCTTCGGGCAGCGTGGCAAATCCCGGTCTGGTCTGCCGGCGTGAAATCCCGGCCAGCTACTCGTCCATTCCAAGCAGCGCTTCAATGTCGGCAATTGCCATGCGTAGCATCAGCGATGGTTTTGCCTCATTCGACGCGATGCCGATGGCGACTGCGTCCGGGACCGACTTCTTCAACTGGTTGTCGCGCTGAATGAAATACTCGCCATGATCATATGCAATGGTATAAGTCAGGCATTTTCCATGGCTCCTGGTATATTCTGAAACAGGCATATTTCCCTCCGCGTAAAGCTTGCAACTCCACTCGCTTCGACAGGCTGACCCGATGCATCGTCAGTTGACCGATAATTGTTGCGGCAAGAATTTGCAGGGAGCCGCATTCCCTCATGCTCGCCTCTCCGGGACGGAAAGGGTGAAAACCGGCGCGATGAAATAGAGGCTTCTTCATGCCGGATCAATATGATCCAATAAAATCTATTTTAGTAGCGTCATGTTCAATGTTGTTTACCAAGCTCAAGGAGAATCAAAATGCCTAGCGAGCAGATAGGTCAATATGAGATTGAGTATTCAGGAGTGCAGTTAGCCGAGAGCACCGAATGGGTGCCGCATGTTGCGATCTTCGCTCCATCGCCCAATCCAATGCATCGCAATAGTATTTTTCCGGAACAACGGGTATCGCTCGAACGCAGCTTTCCGAACCAGCAGGACGCTGAAGCGGAAGCGCACAGATTTGCATTGGCCAAGATTGAAGAACACGCCCGATAGCGGGGACGGCTTGGGAATCAAGTTTTCCGTCCGCCAATTGAAGCAGCAACGCGAACGACCGTGTCATGGCGCACGCAGGTTGCAGCAAGCCAAACAGTTTCTGTTTAACTAAATCAAACCGCCAGCCTTCCATTCCTGACTTGTCAGACACATCATTCGGTACAATCTCGACATGTTGTCCGAATTCGATCTGATCGCCCGTTATTTCACCAGACCTCTGCAAAGCGGCCGGATTGCGCTAGGCATAGGCGACGACTGTGCATTGCTGGCCACTTCACCGGAAATGCAGCTCGCGGTATCGACGGACATGCTGGTCGAAGGCCGGCATTTTTTTCCACAGGCCAATCCGATCAAGCTGGGTCATAAAGCGCTGGCCGTCAACCTGTCGGATCTTGCAGCAATGGGAGCGAAGCCGATTGCATTTACGCTGGCGTTGTCGCTGCCGGAAGCCGATACCGAATGGCTTACGGCGTTCTCGGAAGGTTTGTTCAAGCTTGCAGATGAATATGACTGCCCGTTGATCGGCGGCGATACCACCAAGGGTTCTTTGAATATCTGCATCACGGTCTTTGGCGAGCTTCCACGTAACCAAGCATTGCGGCGCGATGCCGCGCAGGCAGGCGACGATATCTGGGTATCGGGCACGTTGGGCGATGCACGGCTGGCATTGGCGGGTTACCGCGCGGAAATCGTGCTTGATAGCGCAACCGTTGAAGCGGCCGCCGAGTGCCTGCATGAACCGATTCCGCGGATTGCACTCGGCATTGCATTGCGCGGAACAGCGCATGCCGCAATCGACATTTCGGACGGTTTTGTCGGAGATCTCGGTCACATCCTGCGACGCTCCGGCGTCGGCGCCACGGTCGATGCCGATGCACTGCCGGCCGGTCCGACGCTATCGCGACGCGCGCCGGACCTGCGCCGGCGTTTCAGTCTTGCCGGCGGCGATGATTACGAGCTGTGCTTTACCGCGCCGGAGTCGCAACGGGATCAGGTCATGGCCGCGGCCGATGCAGCGCATACGCCGGTCACTCGCATCGGCCGTATCGAATCGAATCCCGGGTTGCGTCTGACGGACGCGGGCGGTGTAGCGCTCGAACTGGATCTGAAATCCTTCGACCATTTCGCTTCGCCATGACGATACTCGAACCCGGACAGTCTGCTTACATCAGCAAGCCGAATGCGCGCTTCATGCTGTCCCATCCCGCCCATTTTCTTGCGCAGGGATTCGGCAGCGGCCTGTCGCGGCTGATGCCGGGCACGTCCGGCACCTTGCTTGCATGGCTGTCGTTCGCCGTACTCACGCTGCGCTGGCCGGATATCTTTACGCCATTCAACTGGGCCGTCATTGTCGGCATCGGGTTTGCAGTCGGCATATGGGCCTGCTCAAAAACCGGACGCGATCTCGGCATCGCCGACCATGGGAGCATGGTGGTGGATGAGATCATTGCGTTCTGGCTGGTCCTGATATTTTTGATGCCGGCCGGCTTCCTGACCCAGCTTTTGGCGTTCTTATGGTTCCGGTTTTTCGATATGGTAAAGCCGGCACCGATCGGCTATTTCGACCGCCATTTGAAAGGCGGCTTCGGCGTGATGTTCGACGATATCGTGGCGGCGTTTTATACGCTGCTGGTCTTTGCATTGTGGCGTGCGATCTGATCTTTGCGCGCCGGCCGGCAATGCGCAACCGTTTTTTTGAAGTCTCAACTTCTGGAGCACGCCCTTATGGAAAATACTATTGAGCTGGCCGAACGCGTGGGCCGCGCGCTCCAAAGCAAGGGTTGGTTGCTTGCGACCGCCGAATCATGTACCGGCGGCGGCGTAGGGCAGGCGATCACTGAAATCGCTGGCAGCTCCGAGTGGTTCGACTGCGGATTCATTACCTACTCCAATGCATCGAAATCGGAATTGCTGGACGTGCAGGCTGCGCTGCTGGCCCAGCACGGCGCCGTCAGTGAAGAAATCGCCGCTGCGATGGCGCAGGGCGCGCTTTCGAACAGCAATGCACATGTCACCGTGTCGACTACCGGCATTGCCGGGCCGGGTGGCGCAGTACCGGGCAAGCCGGTCGGCACCATTTGCTTCGGGTGGGCAAGCAACGATGCGACCCACACCGAACGCCTGGTATTCGCCGGCGACCGCCGCGCTGTACGGGAACAGACGGTGGCACATGCGTTGAAAGGCCTGTTGCGCTTCCTGGAGCAGCATTGATGCCGCTCCGTGTTTCAGCGCCACCTTCAATACTTTTGTAGAACCCGGTCGCCCGGCCGGCGGCGATCAGATACTCAGGCGCGTGACGCGGAGCGGAATCGATTGATCGCGTCTTTCGTTTCAAGCGCCACGCGCCTGGCCGCTTGTGCAAAGGTTTCACCGGCCTGGTCATCCGGTTTGGCGTACAGGATAGCGCGCGATGAATTGATCATCATTCCGGCACCTGCGCTGGTACGTCCTGCTTGCACCGTGGCCTGAACATCCCCCCCCTGCGCGCCGATACCCGGAACCAGCAGCGGCATGTCCCCGACGATCTTGCGCACTTGCGCCAATTCCGCCGGAAAAGTGGCGCCGACCACCAGTCCGCATTGACCGTTGGTATTCCATTTATCGGCCACCATCGCGGCCACATGCTGATACAGCGGCTTGCCATCGGCGTTCAGGAACTGGAGGTCGGAACCGCCCGGGTTGGACGTGCGGCACAGCACGATCGCACCGCGCTCTTTCCATTCCAGGTACGGGGCGATCGAGTCGTAACCCATGTAAGGATTGACTGTCACGGCGTCTGCGCCGTAGCGCTCGAACGCTTCGCGCGCATATTGCTCGGCGGTAGCGCCGATATCGCCGCGCTTGGCATCGAGAATGATCGGAATCCGGGGATACGATTCACGCAGATACGCGCAGATGGCTTCCAGCTGGTCTTCCGCCGCCAGCGCGGCGAAATACGCGATCTGCGGCTTGAATGCGCACGCGGCATCGGCGGTCGCATCGATGATTTCCTTGCAGAATGTGAAAATTGCATCCGGCTGATCGCACAAATGCGGAGGAAATTTCGCGATATCGGGATCGAGCCCGACGCATAACAGGGAATCGTGCGCGGTCCACGAGGCAGATAATTTATCGATGAAGGTCACTATGATGTCTCAATATCCGATGTTTCAAACCCGCCCATTGTAACGTGCCGTGCTATCGTTCCGGCATGACATCGCTTTCCCGAAAAGACTGGATACTGCTGGCACTTCTGACGCTGTGCTGGGGTGTCAACTGGCCGATCATGAAAATCGGCGTACAGGATTTCCCGCCGATTGCTTTTCGCACCGTGTGCATGATCGGCGGGCTGCCGCTACTATGGGCAGTAGCGCGCATGCAGGGGCTGTCGATCGCCATTCCGCGCGGGCAGATCAAGACGGTGATCGCGCTGGCGATTCCGAACATGCTGATCTGGCACATGTTCGTAATACTGGGCGTGAAAATGCTGACCTCCGGACGCGCCGCGATTCTCGGTTACACGATGCCGATCTGGGCGGTGTTGTTCGGCTTGCTGTTATTCGGCGAACGTGTGACGCGGCTGGCATGGCTCGGCATCGGTTTCGCACTGGCCGGTGCGTTGCTGCTGCTGTCGAGCGAACTGATCACCCTGACCGGCCAGCCGCTGGGCAGCGTACTGGTATTGATCGCCGCAGCGGCGTGGGGCTATGGAACGGTGTTGATGAAGCGGACCCGGCTCGACATGCCGACCATTGTGCTGACGTTCTGGATGCTGCTGCTGACCACCGCAGCGATGGGCGCCGCTTCCTTCCTGTTCGAGCGCGCCGCGTGGCGAATGCCGAACGCGGTCGAGTCGGGAGCCATCGTCTACAACGCGGCGATCATCTTCGGCTTTGCCCATGTGGTCTGGTTCAGGCTGGCCCGCACGCTGCCGCCGGTTGCGTCGAGTTTATCGGTGATGATGATTCCGGTACTGGGCGTATTTTCCGGCGCATGGATTCTCGACGAAACCCCACATTGGCAAGACTATGCTGCAATGGTGCTGATTCTGGCAGCAATGAGCACGGTACTGTTGAAACCTCGCGTGCCGGCCCCAACTTGAACTCCGTGAGCTGCAATTGATCAATCGATAATACGGGCTCGCTCTGTTGCAGAACAACTATTCTTACAGGAAACAATAATGAACAAATGGTTGAAATTGCTGGCAATCGGTTTTCTGGTGTCGACGCTGAGCGCTTGCGGATACAACGACTTCCAGGCCAAGGACGAAAGCATCAAGGCCGCATGGAGCGAAGTGGTGAACCAGTATCAGCGCCGTGCCGACCTGATCCCGAACTTGGTCAATACGGTCAAGGGTTACGCGTCGCATGAAAAAGAAACGCTGGAAGCGGTGATCAATGCGCGTGCCGCGGCGACCAGTATCCAGGTCACGCCGGAAGTTCTGGAAAACCCGCAGGCATTCCAGCGATTCCAGCAGGCGCAGGGCGAGCTGTCCTCGGCATTGTCACGCCTGATGGCGGTGGCCGAAAACTATCCGCAGCTGAAAGCCGACGGCTTGTTCCGCGATCTTCAATCGCAGCTGGAGGGGACCGAGAACCGCATCTCGGTCGCGCGCCAGCGTTATATCAAGGCGGTGCAGGAATACAATGTACTCGCGCGCAGTTTTCCGACCAACCTGACCGCGATGATGTTCGATTACGAGGTCAAGCCGACGTTTACAGTTGAAAACGAAAAAGCGATTTCGAATGCGCCCGCAGTCAATTTTGGCAAGTAACCGGAACATGCTGCCAATCACGGGGATGCGGCTGCTTCTGGGATGGATGCTGGCGCTCGCCGCGATCGCGGCCGGCGCACAGGACCTGGCGTCGATCCCGCCGCTGCAATCGCGTGTGACGGACCAGGCCGGCATGCTGACGCCGGCGCAACGCAGCGCATTGGAAAATGTGCTGGCAGAGTACGAATCCCGTACCGGCAGCCAGATCGCTATCCTGTTGGTCGGCAGCACTGCACCGGAAGCGATTGAACAGTATTCAATCCGGGTTGCCGACGCATGGAAAATCGGGCGCAAGGGCATCGACGATGGCGTGATCCTGATCGTCGCGAAAGACAATCCGCCGGCGCTGCGCCGCTTGCGCATCGAAGCCGGACTCGGTGTGCAAGGCACGATTACCGATGCGCAATCAAAACGCATCCTGCAAGACGTGATCGCACCACACTTCCGGCAGAATGATTTCTACGGCGGATTGGTAGCCGGCGTATCGGCGATTACTGCGCTGCTCAACCAGGAAAAATTTCCAGCAGCCGCAAAGGACGCGCGGCAGGAAGCCGGGTCCAGCTGGGCGGGCCTGATTCCTTTACTCTTTTTTGCGATGATTTTCCTCGGCGGCCTCCGCTCGCGGTCGCGGCGACGCGGCGTGCTCAGCAATAACCATTGGGGACCGGCTGCGGGCGTCATCCTCGGCCATGCGATAGGCCGGCATGGCGGATTCGGTGGCGGCGGCTTTGGCGGCGGCGGGTTTTCCGGCGGCGGAGGCGGTTTCAATGGCGGCGGCGCATCGGGGAACTGGTGATGAAAACTCTCTCGCGTATGTTCCGGCATCTTGTTGCTACCAGCGCGGCTGCGCGGCGACTGTTCCCGCCGGCAAAGCTGGAGGCAATCCAGAAAGTCATTACCGAAGGCGAAACACTGCACCGCGCCGAAGTGCGGCTGATCATCGAGCCATCGCTTTCGATACAGGCAGTGCTCAACGGAACCACGCCACGGGAGCGTGCGCTGGAGCTTTTTTCGACATACCGCATCTGGGACACTGAAGAAAATTGCGGCGTTCTTATTTATATCGAGCTGGCCGATCACGATGTCGAGATCGTCGGCGACCGTGCGGTAAACCGCATTATCGATCGCACCGAGTGGGAAGACGTTTGCCGGACGATGACGAACGGCTTCGCAAACCAGGTCTATGGCGATAGTGTCATTGCAGCGGTGAAGAAGCTGAATGCGCTGCTCCATTCGCGTTTTCCGGACGATGATTCCCGACGGAATCAGCTATCCGACCAACCTATTCTGCTTTGAACGTCCATTGACGCAATTGACGGAGCGCCGCTGCAGAAGGCAAGCACAGCATCACCGTGGCCACTCCGCAGGACGCACAATTGATTATCCCTGTTCGTACACCCACTGCAGCAACGCATCCTGCGCCTCATGGCCCGCGACCGGCGCGTTCGGGTGGTTGATGATGAACACCACGGCATAGCGGCGGCCCGAGGCAGCCAGCACATAGCCGGCAACGGCACGCACGTCAGCCAGGCTTCCAGACTTGACGTGCGCATTGCCTGCAGCAGTTTGCTCCGACAGGCGCCTGCGCATCGTGCCGTCGATGCCCGCCAGCGGAAGCGAAGAAATAAACTCCGGCATGGTCGGCGACCGAAACGCCGCTACCAGCATGCGGCCAAGCGTTTGTGCCGAGATTCGCGCGATGCGCGAAAGTCCCGAGCCGTTATCAATGATCAATTCCGGGGCACTGATATTTTTTTGCCCCAACCATGCCGTGACTGCCTGTGCGCCGAGCTCCGGATTCGCCGGCAATTTGAAAGTCTCCGCCGCCAGCGTCAGCAGCAATTGCCGCGCCATCACATTGTTGCTGTACTTGTTGATGTCGCGGATCGCCTCTGTCAGCGGAGCGGATTCAATTTCGCCGATCAGGCGGGCGTTGACCGGGACTTCGCCATTCTTCACCTCGCCGATCAAGGTACCGCCCAGATCGGTCCACATCCGCCGAAATACGGATTCGAAATACTGATTTTGTGTCATCTGGTATGGATGTATGTACCAGGCACGTTCACCGCACGACGCCGGAAATGCACCCAGAAAGCGAGTCTCGCTCCCGTTGAACACCGGTTCCAGTTTGCTTTTCCAGTCGCCGCATGCGTCGTTCGACAGCGCAGGAACCTGCACCGGATAGCCGTCGATCGGCGGATCGACCAGCACATTCACCGTGCCGTTCTCCGTACTTGGCAGGAATCGGAAGCCGATCGACTTGAAATTGAGCAGCAGCGCGTCTGGCCCGACGTTGTACAACCGCAGCGGATCGCCATCGAACAGCGCCGCATCGTAAGCGTCCGCTTCAAACATGCTTCGATCGAGCAGCAGGTTGCCACGGATTTCCCGCAGCCCCTTGATGCGAAGTTCACGCAGGAACAACCAGAATTTTTCCAGCACCAGCTTGGGATCGCCGCCACCCCGGATGATCAAATCGCCGTGCAAGACGTCCCCTACCTGCAGTGCATTCGCAAAGGCCTGGGTTTTCCACTTGTAAATGGGGCCGAGCAATTCGAGAGCCGCATTGGTGGTCACCAGCTTCATGGTCGACGCGGGATTGAGCGGCGTAGTCGCGTTCAAGGTGATCGGCGGATTGCCGCCATCAAGCGCCTGCACGTAAATCCCGGCCGCGGTGGCCGGGATATCGGTGCGGGTCAGCGCGGCGATAACGTCGGGCGGCAACGCCTGGGCAGATACCGTGCCGGCCGACCAGCATACCAGCAGCAAAAATAGACTGCGAACCGCTTGGAGTCTCTTTAAAATTCGCATAGGATGGATAGACAATATTTCATTAACACGGCATCGATGAAATGCGTTCTGAAATCGGGTCGACGCATTATCCCATGCGACAGGAGCAGTAAATGAAGTTAAACGGAAAAGTGGCGATCGTCACCGGCGCAGCACAAGGCATCGGCCTTGCCTGTGCCCGGCGTTTCGTGCAAGAGGGCGCGAAGGTGATGCTGGCCGACATCAACGAGACGGCCGGCTCGGCCGCGGCAGGTGAGTTGGGCGTGGTTGCCGCGTTTTGCCGCACCGACGTGAGTTGCAAAGCCGAGGTTGATGCGTTGATCGACGCGACCTTGTCCGCATTCGGCCGCATCGATATCCTGGTGAACAATGCCGGCGTCACCCATGCGGCGGAATTTCTCGACTTGACCGAAGAGGACTTCGATCGCGTGCTGCGCATCAATCTGAAATCGATGTTCCTGTGCGGACAGGCCACGGCGCGGGTGATGGTGCAGCAAGGCAGCGGCGCTATCATCAATATGTCGAGCGTGAATGCGGTCTTGGCGATTCCGAATCAGGTTCCTTATGTCGTGTCCAAAGGCGGCGTCAATCAATTGACCAAGGTGATGGCGGTCAGCCTGGCGCAATACGGCGTTCGGGTCAATGCAATCGGCCCCGGCACGATCCTGACCGAGCTTGCCAAACAGGCGGTGTTGTCGAGCGAAGAGGCACGGCGCAAGATACTGTCGCGCACACCGATCGGCCGTTGCGGCGAACCGGAAGAAGTCGCTTCGATTGCGGCTTTCCTGGCCGGCGATGACGCGTCCTACATGTCGGGCCAGACCATATACGCGGACGGCGCCCGGCTGGCGCTGAACTACACCGTACCGGTCAAGGAATGACGATGCCCAAGTCCCGACCCGAGCCTACCGATCTGCTGTCTCTCGATAATCAGTTCTGCTTCGCACTGTATTCCGCTTCGCTTGCGATGACCAAAACCTATAAACCTTTTCTCGATCGGCTGGGTATCACCTATCCGCAATATCTGGTGATGCTGGTTCTGTGGCAGCAGGATGATGTGCTGGTCAAAAGTATCGGCGAGCGACTTTTTCTTGATTCTGGCACCTTGACGCCGTTGCTGAAACGCCTGGAGGCATCCGGCCTGATTGCGCGCGTTCGCGATCAGACGGACGAACGGCAGGTTCGCATCACGCTGACCAAAAGCGGACGGCTGCTGAAGCAAAAGGCACAAGACATTCCGCGCCAGATGCTGTGCGCAAGCGGGCAATCACAGGCAGCCATCGGCAATCTTCGGGCGCAGCTTTCGGTAATTCGCGACGACCTGATTCGGTCCAACACCTGATTCCATCTCGCAGGTTTCGCTTCATCGTTCGGAAAAAATGGCAATTAAGTTGCACACAATTTAATTGTGTATAATTAAAAACCTGAAAACCGATTCATCCGTTTAATCCAACCGGGAGATATTCATGCAGATCGCATACAAAGCGCTGGCAACAGCAACCGGCGGCCGCGAAGGCCGCGCCGTCACCAACGATAAGCGTCTCGATGTCAGCCTGAGCACGCCGAAGGAACTGGGCGGCGCCGGCGGCGACGGCACCAATCCGGAACAGTTGTTTGCGGCCGGATATTCGGCCTGCTTTCTTTCGGCAATGAAATTCGTTGCGATGCATATGAAAGCGACCCTGCCGGCCGACGCCGCGGTTACCGCCGAAGTCGGTATCGGTCCAAACGGCAAAGGCGGGTTCGGCCTTGCGGTAGATTTGCGTGTCGCGCTGCCGGGCATGGAATCAGGTGCCGCAGAAGCGCTGGTCGCCAAGGCGCATGAAGTCTGCCCGTACTCGAATGCGACACGTGGCAATATCGACGTCAAAGTCGCATTAGCGTAAATAACAGTCATTGAACGTCGGCCGGGATGATGCCGATCATTCCAGCCGGCGAGTCCGACGGCAGCATTGGTAATGATATTGCTGCCTCGCCCTCCTGTTAGGCCGGCCGCGCCGGATCTTCGCGCGTATTACCGCCGGGTCGGTTGACGCGAACCGGATGGTTGCGTACTCTGGACGCAAACCCATCCTTTCAATCGATATGATTCCATATGTTAGCGCGGAGCAAGTGCGCGCCGCATTGCCCTTCCCGGCTCTGATTTCCGCGTTGCGCCAGGCTTTTCGAGATGATATCGAATCCCCGACCCGGCATGTGCATACCGTATCAAAGGATGACAATACAGTCTTGCTGCTGATGCCGAGCTGGGATCCAGGCAGCAATATGGGCGTCAAGCTGGTCACCGTCGCACCGGGAAACCCGGCAAGGCAACTGCCGACCGTGCATTCGATTTTCATTCTGTTCGATACCAGGACCGGCGTCCCGATGGCATTGATCGATGGCGAGGAACTGACCTTGCGTCGAACCGCGGCCGCGTCGGCGCTGGCATCGACTTACCTCTCCCGCCCCGACAGCGCGACGCTGCTGCTGGTCGGCACCGGAAAACTCGCCCCCTACATGGCCGCAGCGCATTGCGCCGCACGGCCGATTCGAAGCATCAAGGTGTGGGGACGATCAACCGAAAAAGCTGCCGACACGGTTCGTCAGATTGCGGTTATGGGCTTGCCACCTGAGATTTCCATGGAAGCAGTAAGCGATCTTGAAGCAGCGGTTCGTAATGCCGACATCGTCAGTTGCGCCACCACCAGTACCACCCCACTCGTGCTCGGCCGATGGATCCGGCCCGGCACCCATGTCGATCTGGTCGGCGGTTTCAAGCCGAACATGCGCGAAGCGGACGATCAGTTGATCAGCCAGTCGACGGTTTTTGTCGACACGGTCGCGGGCACGCTGGCCGAAGCCGGCGACCTGATTCAGCCGATCGCGTCCGGATCGTTCGCGCCGGACGGAATCGCGGCGGAACTTGCCGATCTGAGTACCAGTCGCCACACCGGGCGAGCCGATCCACGACAGGTTACCCTGTTCAAATCGGTCGGCACCGGAATCGAGGATTTATCTGCGGCCAATCTCGTTTGGTCCGCGACAAGATCGGCTGGCATTGCTCCGGACTCCGATACACCGTAATCCGCCACCGTTATTGCTTAGCCGTCACTTATACCGCGAAGCATTTCGCGTCGGCGAGGAACTGGCGGAACTCCTTGTCCGGCAATGGCTTGCTGAAATAAAATCCCTGCCCCTCATCGCAGCCATTCCTGATCAGAAAATCGAGTTGCTCGCGGGTTTCCACGCCTTCCGCCACCACCGAGCGTTTCAGACTGTGCACCAGCGCCAGAACGGCGTGCGTAATTGCCACGTCTTCGGTATCGCCCGGCAAATCACGGATGAATGAGCGGTCGACCTTGACACTGTCGACCGGCAAGCGCTTCAGGTAAGCGAGCGACGAATAGCCGGTGCCAAAGTCATCCACCGACAAATGCACGCCCAGTCGCTTCAACTGCTGCAGTGTGCTCATCAGGCGCTCGGCATTTTCCATCACCATGGTCTCGGTGATTTCAAGCTCCAGTCTTTCAGGCGGCAAATCATAATCTTGCAGCAATTGTTCGATCTTGGTAAAAAAATGGCCATCGGCGAACTGGCTGTACGCAAGATTGACCGCGATGCGCGTTTCCTGCAGGCCTTGCTGCTGCCAGTCGCGGCAATGCTCGCATACCTTGCGAAGGCACCACATGCCCACTTCGGCGATCATGCCCATGTCTTCTGCCAGCGAAATAAAACGATAGGGCAGCAGCAAGCCATTATCCGGATGATTCCATCGAATCAGTGCTTCGGCACCGCTGATGTAACCGGTCTTCAAGTTGATCTTGGGCTGGAAATACAACTCCATTTCACCGCGTTCGAGCGCATGCCGCAACGCGGTTTCCATTGCATAGCGTTCCCGGCTCTGCTCAGCCATCGTGGCCGAGTAATAGCGGAAATCGCCCCTGCCTTCCGTTTTGGCGCGGTACATCGCAATATCCGCATGCTGGATCAGCGTCTCGACATCGGTACCATCGGCCGGATAGGTACTGATCCCGATTGATGCGCCTATCGAAAACTCCTTGCCGACGGCGTTGAATGGGCGGCCTAAGGCCATCAGGATTTTCTGCGCGACCGACGGCACATGCAGCGGGTCGGAAGCGGATTCGATCAGGACCAGGAACTCGTCGCCGCCGGCGCGGGCGACCGTATCACTGTCACGCAGGCAGGCGCGCAGGCGATGTGCGCACTCATGCAGCACCTGGTCGCCGGCAACATGACCTGCGGTATCGTTAATGCCCTTGAAGCGATCAAGGTCGATGAAAAGCACCGCCAATGGACGGCCGGTACGGTGCGAATAAGACATTGCATGTTCCAGCCGTTCCTTGAACAAGACCCGGTTGGACAGTCCGGTCAGAGGATCATGGTGCGCCAGATGGTAAATCTGCTGTTCGGATTTTTTACGCTCCGATATGTTGCGCGCCACCAGCAGCGTATCCAGCCTGTCCCGGATATGAAAAGGCGTGGCTGCCAATTCGATATCGATGTTGGTACCGTCGATGCACTGGATTCCGGTTTCCATAGACACGGATTGCGCGCCTTCCGTCAGTTGTTCCAGCATTTCCATGACGGTTTTCCTGGTGGTGCGGCAGATGTAATCCAGAAATCGCTGGCCGATCAACTGTTCGGCACGTGTTGCTCCCACCAGTTTCAATCCGGCGCTATTGCTGAAGGTGTAACGCCCCCGGTGCAGCAGGTAAATCGCATCCGGCGACAACTCGACCAGCTTGCGGTACAGCTCTTCGGCTTCGCGCAGCTGTGTTGCCAGGGCTTTTTCTTCGGTGACATCGCGTGCGGTGCCGTACAAGCGAACCGGTTTGCCGGCCTCGTCGGTTTCCGTCGCCCCCCGGCACTGCAGGTGGCGCCGCGTACCGTCGGGTCGCACGATACGATGTTCGTAGCTGAACGGTTTTTTTGTCGCCAATGCCGCCTGCACCACTTCGTCGACCCGAGGGCATTCGTCGTCCGGAATGTAGTGCAAGTACTTTCGGTAATTCAGCGAGCGCCGCTCCTCCGGCGGCACACCGTATATCCGCATCATTTCCGTCGACATGATCATGTGATCGTCGATCGCATCCCATTCCCAGCTGCCGAGATGCGCCAGGTGCTGCGCTTCTTCGAGCTGCTTTTCCTTTGCATGCAGTTCCTGCTGAATCATTTCGCGGTGAACGATGTCGGCCTCAAGCGCTTCTACAACGTTGTTCAATTGCACGGTGCGCTGGTCGACCATCTGTTCAAGATGGTCCTGCATTTTCTTCAGGCCATGCGTAGCTCGGCTGCGCTCGTCGACGGTCACGGCCAGCGCCAGCGCCGTGACGCTGGCCACGCTGACAAACACCTGCAAAACCAGCAGCGTGGAATGAAACGGCAAGCCGGTCATCGGGCCGGTACCGCTCAGCGTGCCGCCGACGACCATCGCGGCGAGCGCAACGTTTGCGGTCGCCACTTCCTTTTGCGAAAAACGAAAAGCCAGCCAGGTCAGCAAGGGCAAAAACAGGAACAGCAACGGAATCGCGTCGAGGGAAAATACGAACACGCCGCACAGCAAAAACGACAGTGCGAACAAAGCCAGCTCTGCAATTTTTTGTTTGTTCCATGGATACATTCGGTGCATCCGCCAACTGATTATGGCGGGTGCAACAATGATCATGCCGCTCATATCCCCTAAAAACCAGGTAAGCCAGTTCTGGAAATAAATCTCTTTTTGAATGTAACCGCGAAACAGCAAGGTCGTGACCCCAACGGATGCGGCAATGAGAGAACCGGCAATCGCGAACAAGGCCAGTTTGAACACGTCTATGCTGGCAAGAAACCGGTCACTTATGCTGGCGTGATGCCTGACCAGCCATACAGTTGCCAGTGCGCCCAGCGTATTGCCGATTCCAATGATGATCGCTGCAGCGGGCGATACGCCGGTGGTTCCAGTGACGATCGTGGCGCCCAGGAAAATCGCCGGCCATACGCAATAACCATATGTCAGGCAGAGCGCCACCGCCAATCCAGCCGCAGGCCATACCGCAGAAGCATTGCCCGGAGAGACAGCCAGCATTAGCGAAATCCTGCCCAACGCTACATATGCGCCGGTCATCAGGGCCAGCGTTAAAACGAAAGGAATCTTGATGGAAGGCATTGAAATGTGAAATCAATACGACGATCAGGCGATAGGAGAATCTGCTTTTCCAAACGAAATACGCTTTGGTGCTCAGCGTTTAGACCGAATCAGCAAAAGAATAGCGCCGGCAAATACGACAAACGTTGTGTTTTAATCAAAGAGAGGTAAATTGCGCCATGAATGATTGACGCTCGGACCAGGCACTCAACAACGCGTGACGGGTGGATTAATTACGGCGCCGGCAGATCCAGCGCGTCATGGATTGCGTTGCATGTCCGGCGCATGACCCGGCACCTGGCGGACGGCCGGTTTCGAGGTTTGACGGAACCTGAACGCGTGATTATTTTCGATTTACCAAACCATGCCTTGAAAAAGCCTTGGGCCGCCCATATAATTAGCACTCGCTGGCGGAGAGTGCTAATAACTCCCCTGGCCTTCTAGAATTTTCCAGTGCGGCCAAGCTGTATTGTGAATTACGTTTTGCAGCAGCTTTGCCGCAAATAATCATAAACCATTGAAATTTAAGGAGTTTGTATGAACCTTCGTCCTTTGCACGATCGCGTCATCGTCAAGCGCCTCGACCAGGAAACCAAAACTGCGTCTGGCCTCATCATCCCTGAAGCAGCCGCTGAAAAGCCGGATCAAGGCGAAGTCATCGCCATCGGCAACGGCAAGATTCTGGAAGACGGCAAGGTTCGCCCGCTCGACGTTAAGGTCGGCGACCGTGTCCTGTTTGGCAAGTACTCCGGCCAGGCAGTCAAGGTCGAAGGCGAAGAAGTGCTGGTCATGCGCGAAGAAGACATCATGGCAATCGTTCAAAAGTAACGCGATATCCGGGTACGCCCGGACGCAGCGACTTTGCATTTTGAATTTCAAGCACACAAATCAACGAATTTAAGGAGTAACTAACATGGCAGCTAAAGAAGTTATTTTCGGCGACGCCGCCCGTGCCAAGATGGTCGAAGGCGTCAACATTCTGGCCAACGCCGTCAAAGTCACCCTGGGTCCAAAGGGCCGCAACGTTGTCCTGGAGCGTTCTTTCGGCTCCCCGACCGTTACCAAGGACGGTGTTTCGGTCGCCAAGGAAATCGAACTCAAAGACAAGCTCATGAACATGGGCGCGCAAATGGTCAAGGAAGTCGCTTCCAAGACCTCCGACAACGCCGGTGACGGTACTACGACCGCGACCGTGCTGGCCCAGGCTATCGTGCGCGAAGGCATGAAGTTCGTCGCCGCCGGCATGAACCCGATGGACCTGAAGCGCGGCATCGACAAGGCAGTTGCTGCTACCGTAGAAGAACTGGCAAAAATCGCCAAGCCTTGCACCACTTCCAAGGAAATCGCTCAAGTCGGTTCGATCTCGGCCAACAGCGATGCATCGATCGGCGAGCGCATTGCCGAAGCGATGGAAAAAGTCGGCAAGGAAGGCGTCATCACTGTTGAAGACGGCAAATCGCTGAACGACGAACTGGATATCGTCGAAGGCATGCAGTTCGACCGTGGCTATCTGTCTCCGTACTTCATCAACAATCCGGACAAGCAGACCGCGATCCTGGAAAATCCGTTCGTCCTGTTGTGCGACAAGAAGATCTCCAACATCCGTGACCTGCTGCCGGTACTGGAGCAAGTCGCCAAAGCCGGCCGTCCGCTGCTGATCATCGCTGAAGATATCGAAGGCGAAGCGCTGGCAACACTGGTGGTCAACAACATCCGCGGCATCCTGAAGACCTGCGCAGTCAAGGCCCCTGGCTTCGGCGATCGTCGCAAGGCAATGCTGGAAGACATCGCGATCCTGACCGGCGGACAAGTAATTGCCGAAGAAGTTGGCCTGACGCTGGAAAAAGTCACGCTGAACGAACTCGGCCAAGCCAAGCGTATCGAAGTCGGCAAGGAAAACACCATTGTCATCGACGGCGCCGGCCAGGCAGCAGCAATCGAAGCGCGCGTCAAGCAAGTGCGCGTGCAGATCGAAGAAGCCACTTCGGACTACGACCGTGAAAAACTGCAGGAGCGCGTTGCCAAGCTGGCAGGCGGTGTTGCCGTGATCAAGGTTGGCGCAGCCACCGAAGTCGAAATGAAAGAAAAGAAAGCGCGCGTTGAAGATGCATTGCATGCTACTCGTGCCGCTGTTGAAGAAGGTATCGTTCCCGGCGGCGGCGTTGCGCTGCTGCGCGCACGTGCCAACATCAAGATCAAGGGCGACAACGCCGATCAGGACGCAGGCATCAAGATCGTTCTGCGTGCGATGGAAGAGCCGCTGCGCATGATCGTTCAGAATGCCGGCGATGAAGCATCCGTCGTGGTTGCCAAGGTACTGGAAGGCAAAGGTAACTTCGGTTACAACGCTGCCAACGGTACTTACGGCGATATGGTTGAAATGGGCGTGCTGGATCCAGCCAAGGTGACTCGTTCGGCATTGCAAAATGCTGCATCGATCGCTGCGCTGATGCTGACTACCGACTGCATGGTGTGCGAACTGGCTGAAGACAAGCCAGCCGGCGGCGGCATGGGTGGTATGGGCGGCATGGGCGGTATGGGTGGCATGGAAGGCATGATGTAATTTTACCGCCACTGGTGTTCCGGCGAGGCGCAAGCTGAACCGGAATCCCGCACCGGACTGCCTGAAGCAAGGCGAAAAAAGGCCCGCAGCGATGCGGGCCTTTTTTATTTATGCCGGCTCAAGGCATGGCTCGAACAGCAAGGGCGCTTATTGCTTCCAGTCCGGTTTTCGTTTTTCAATGAATGCCTGCACGCCTTCGAGCGCATCGTCGTGCATCATGTTGCACGCCATCGTCTGCCCCGCCAACTGGTACGCTGCATCGATGCCCATTTCCAGCTGCTTGTAAAACAGCCGTTTTCCCATTGCTATCGCAATTGCGGGCTTGGCCAGAATACTGCCGGCCAGCTTGCCGATCTCGTTATCCAGCTGACCGGCGGGCACCACCCGGTTCACCAGGCCACGCTCCATTGCCGTCTGCGCATCGATGAATTCGCCGGTCAACAGCATTTCCATTGCCTGCTTGCGCGACACATTGCGCGATAAACCGACCGACGGCGTGGAACAGAACAAACCGTAGTTCACCCCCGATACTGCAAATCGCGCGTCGTTCGACGCGACGGCCAGGTCGCACATCGCCACCAGTTGACAGCCGGCTGCCGTTGCAATTCCGTGTACGCGGGCAATCACCGGCTGCGGCATTTTCTGCATCGTCAGCATCAACTTGCTGCACTGATTGAACAAAGTCTTGTAATACTCAGGCGCCGGCTCGGCGCGCATCTGCTTCAGATCGTGCCCGGCGCAAAATGCCTTGCCTCCGGCGGCAAGCACAATAACCCGCACTTCCCGATCTTTCGCCGCTGCATCCAGCTCTGCCTGTAATGCATTCATCATCTCGTGCGACAACGGATTGAACTTGTCGCCGCGATTGAGTGTGAGGGTCAGGACGCCGCCGACATGGGACTTTAGAACATGACGTGCAACAGTTTTGTCGTCGGATGGGTTCATGCTTTTTCTCCGGTTCGGATCTGCGATGAAGAATGATGCGCCGGCGGCGACCAAGGGTACCTTCGATCAATCGCCGCTGGAGTCGTGCTGCACGTCTTGCGGCTCGCCCAGTCTCGGCTCGGGTTTGTAGCTGGCCAGCAGCGCGGACCGGCTTTCCGGCGTTTCCAGGCTGATGCGCCCAAGTGCACCGGTACGATAATCCTGAAGCAAGGTATGCGCAGCTTTTTCCAGATCGAATTCGCCCCCCTTGAGCCGGTATCCACGTCGTTTTGCGACGCCTTCGATGACGCTGACGCCATCGATTCCTTCGGTTGGAAAGCCATAACGCGCAGCCAGCAACGGTGCATAACGGGTCAACAGCTGGTCCGCCAGAAAGGTCGCCACTTCTTCCTCGATCAATGCATTGCTGCCGATCGCGTGGCTGGCGGCCAGCATCAGCCCATCGCTGGGATGCTCGATCTTCGGCCACAACATGCCCGGCGTATCGATCAGCACCATGTTATTGCCGAGGTAAAGGCGTTGCTGCATTTTGGTGACTGCCGGCTCGTCGCCGACCTTGGCAACCCTTTTCTTGAGCAACGCATTCATCAATGTCGATTTACCGACGTTGGGAATCCCCATGATCATCATCCGCAGCGGTTTCAGCGGGGTGCCGCGATGCGGTGCGATCTTGAGACAGAATCCCGGAATCTTTGCGACATCGGCCGGCTTCTTGCAGCTCAGCGCAACCGCATGCACATTCTTCTGCCGATTGTAGTGATCGAGCCAGGCTTGCGTGGCCACGGGGTCGGCCAGATCGCTCTTGTTAAGAATTTTCAGACATGGCCGCTGGCGAAATACACGCAGTTGCTCGATCATCGGATTGCAACTCGCCTGCGGCACGCGGGCATCGAGCACTTCGATCACCATATCGGCCTTTTCCATGGACTCCGCCGCCTTTTTGCGGGCGGCGTTCATGTGACCGGGGAACCATTGAATAGACATGTATGCTCAATTTGCGGAATCAGGGCGCTATTTTACCCGCTCGCCTGGTTTTCCCGGTTTCGAAAACGCGCGATGACATTGATACAACCGAAATGGATTTGATTCAGTCCAGCTGCGCCAGCGCCTTCACATGGGCGACCACGCTGCGGCCGAGTGCAGACAGGTTGTAGCCGCCTTCCAGGCAGCTGACGATCCGGCCGTTTGCATACTGTTTCGCAATCTCCATGACTTCGCGCGTGATCCATGCATAGTCGTCTTCCACCAGCCCCATCTGCCCCATGTCATCTTCCGCATGTGCATCGAATCCTGCGGAGATAAAGATCATTTCCGGACGATGGGCATGCAGCGCCGGCAACCACCGTTCGGTAACCAGCTGGCGCACGACATCGCCTTTGGCATAGGCCGGCACCGGTACATTGACTGCATTGTTGTAGAGACGGGAAGAGTTGCGTATGCCGGTATAGGGATAGAACGGATGCTGGAAAAAGCTCACCATCAAGACGCGCGGTTCGGCACTGAACGCTTCCTCGGTTCCATTGCCATGATGCACATCGAAGTCGACAATGGCGACGCGTTGCAGGCCATGGACTTCCAGCGCATGCATTGCTGCGATTGCGATATTGTTGAACAGGCAAAACCCCATCGGGGCAGTCGGCCGAGCATGATGGCCCGGCGGGCGAATGGCGCAAAATGCATTATCGAGTTCGCCTGCGATCACCGCATCGGTTGCGGCAATTGCTGCTCCGGCCGCCTCCAGCGCAGCTTGCCAGCTGTACGCATTGAGGGACGTGTCGCCATCCAGCGGATAGTAATCCGAATCGATGTTGGCCGAAGACGATGCATCGCCTGCCGTCTTCAATTTTGACGACGGTATGTTATCGCGAATCAGCGCTATCGCATTCGCGGTATGTACCCGCGCTATCGCATCCAGACCGGCCGCCGGCGCTTGCCGGTAATCCAGTAAGCCGTCGATCCGGCTTGCGATCAGCTGGTCTTCGATCGCCTGCAGCCGGGCAGGCGATTCAGGATGCCACGATCCCATTTCATGGAGTTTGCAATCAGGATGGGTGTACAGGCCGGTTGTCATGACTTTGCAGAGCACGCGATTGGCGTTCTCGAATAGAATCCTACAAGTTTAACGAAAAAGGAATGCGTACATCGCCGGAATGCGGTCGACACAAATCCTTGCAGTTTGCGAATACTCAATAGTAAGTCAGAATGGCATATCCGCACTGCGCCATATCGCACCTCTCCAACATTCAGCTACAGGAAAACCATGTTTGCAAAAATCCATGCCGTTGCCAGACAAGTCGATCAAATCATCGTCGGCAAGGATTTGCAGGTTCGACAATCGCTGGTGTGCCTGTTGGCAGGCGGTCATCTATTGATCGAAGATGTGCCAGGCGTTGGAAAAACGACCTTGGCACACGCGCTGGCAGTCTCATTGGGATTGAAATTCAACCGCATACAGTTCACCAGCGATCTGTTGCCGGCCGACGTGGTTGGCATTTCCATATTCGATCGCGAAAAGAACGGCTTCGCGTTTCATCCCGGTCCGATATTCACGCAGGTTTTGCTGGCCGACGAGATCAATCGTGCAACACCGAAAACCCAGTCCGCACTGCTCGAAGCAATGGAAGAACGCCAGGTCAGCGCCGATGGCGTCACACGCGAGTTGCCTGAGCCGTTCTTCGTCATCGCGACCCAGAATCCTACCCATCAGATCGGCACGTTCCAGCTACCGGAGTCGCAACTCGACCGCTTTCTGATGTGTCTTTCACTCGGGTATCCCGACGCTGCCGCAGAACGCTCGCTATTGCTGGGCGATGATCGCCGCACCATGCTGCGGGAATTACGCACCGCGATGCAACCGGATGAACTAACCGCGGCCAGGATTGCACTCAAGCAGGTTCACACATCCTCGTCGCTGATCGATTACGTCCAGGCGCTGGCACAGGCATCGCGGCAGAACGGCATGTTCGCCGAAGGCCTGAGCCCGCGTGCATCGATCGCATTGCTGCAGGCCGCACGTGCGTGGGCAGCACTGGAAGGAAGAAATCATGTGATTCCGGAAGATGTGCAGGCGGTAATGGTGCCGGTGGCGGCTCACCGGCTGCGTCCGCTGAAATCGACCGGCAGCGCCGCACTCGGAAGCCGCGACCTGGTGCTGCAGCTCATGAAATCGGTTGCCGTCTGATCCTGTCCATGTTTGGAACTCTGCAAAACAGCTTGACCAAGGCAGCCAACAAATGGCTGTTCCAGTTGCGCGATGCGGAGCCCGGCGAAGCATTCCTGAACCAGCGCCGCGTATTCATTGTTCCGACCAGACCCGGGCTCGGACTGGGCGTCATGCTGGTCATACTGTTCATCGGCTCGATCAACTACGAATTGAGCCTGGGCTTTGCGCTGACTTTCCTGATTGCCGGCTGTGCGGTTATCGACATGCATCTCACCTTCCGCAACCTGGCGCATCTGCACCTGGCGGCCGGACGTGCCTCGCCGGTTTTCGTCGGCGAAAAAGCGCAATTCGAGCTGCATCTGATCAACCGCCGGAAGAACGACCGTTACGCGATCTGGCTCGGATTCATCGGTGAAGAATCATCCGATCTGGCCCAGCCTGCCGACATCCCCGCGCATGGCTCGAGCCTGGTTGTGCTGAGCACATCAGCCCAGAACCGGGGCTGGTTGCCGGCTCCCCGCATACGTCTGCAAACACGCTTTCCACTCGGCCTGTTGCGCGCGTGGAGCTATTGGCAGCCGGACACCAAGGTGCTGGTTTACCCGCGCCCGGAAGAAAATGCGCCGCCGCTG
This sequence comes from Oxalobacteraceae bacterium, assembly GCA_036675035.1. GTDB lineage: Bacteria > Pseudomonadota > Gammaproteobacteria > Burkholderiales > Burkholderiaceae_D > MESE01. Next base: position 22,749 of record JAKFFO010000064.1, on the reverse strand, counting down.
CCTCTGGCCGCTGAAGCGCAGGAAGACGGACAAGGTCAGGCCGGGCACGAGGATTTTGCCGGCATTCGCGCTTATCAGGCCGGCGATTCGATGAAGCGGCTCGCATGGCGGCAGATCGCCAGGCTCAATATCGAAGCAGGCGGTACGCTGGTCAGCAAGCATTTTGAAGGTGGCGCCAGCAGCGAGCTGCAGCTGGATTTTTCCAAACTTCCTCGTGGCATGGATATCGAATCGAAGCTGTCGCGGATGACGAGCTGGGTGATCGAAGCCGAAATGCGCGGATTGCCTTACGCACTGCGGCTCGGTCATGTTGCCTATCATTCGGCGATCGGTCCTGCGCATCAGGAAGCATGCTTGCGGGCGCTTGCGTTGTACGAGGGAACGTCATGAAGGTGCGTGGTCAAATTCCTTCCTTTACAGCCGCCGGCCGCACCCCGCTTCTGCGGCGCATCGCCCGCCCGATGTCGCGCGACAAGGCCGACACGCTTCTGCTGCTTGCTGCATGCGTGACGGTTCTGCTGCCGCATATCGTGCACTTGCCGATATGGGCCACAACAGTTTGCGCAACGCTGCTGTTGTGGCGAACATGGATCACGTTCCGCGGCAATCGAATGCCGGTGCGCTGGATACTGCTGCCGATTGCCGTTATTGCAATGGGCGGCGTCTACTGGACTCACAGGACATTTTTCGGCCAGGAAGCAGGCGTGACGATGCTCGTTCTGCTGCTTGCGTTCAAATTGCTCGAGATGCGCGCGAAGCGTGATTTGTTCGTGGTGGTGTTCCTGAGTTTCTTCCTGATACTCGCCAGCTTTTTCTATTCCCAGACCATCGGCACCGCGACCATGATGATCGTGTCGGTCATCATGATGCTGACCGCGCAGTTGTCGTTTCAATATACCGGGAAGGCGCCTCCATTGAAGCGGCGCCTCGCGCTTGGCGCAATGATCGTCGGACTTGCAATACCGCTCACCTTGATACTTTTTTTCCTGTTCCCACGCATCCAGGGCCCGTTATGGGGTTTGCCCGGCGATGCGCATTCCGCACGCAGCGGATTGTCGGACAGCATGGCGCCGGGCAATATCTCGGATCTCGCGCTATCGGGAGAAATCGCCTTCCGAGCGAAATTCATTGACGATGCGCCTCCGCAATCCAGACTGTATTGGCGTGGCCCCGTCCTCGGCAATTACGACGGCCGCACATGGACACCGCTGGAAACGCGCACCACATTCAGCCAGGCAGAGCCGGCTGGCATTACGCCGCGCGGCTCCCCGATTCGTTACCAGGTTACGCTGGAACCGAACGGTCGTCGCGCGCTGTATGCGCTGGAGATGCCGATGGTTGCGCCACGAATCGCCAAGAATCCGTCACGGCTCTCGGCAGATCTGCAAATATTGACTAGACGGCCAATCGGCCAGCGCGTGCGCTACGATGCGGAATCGTATGTCGACTTCGAACTGCAACCTAATGCGTCCGACGCGGTCCTACGCGATTGGCTTGCGCTGCCGCGCGGATACAATCCATTAACGCTGGAATTTGCAGCGCAATTGAGACCGCATCTGCGCAGCGATATGGAGGCGGTTGATGCGATTCTCAAATTCTTTCGACAGGAAAAATTCAGCTACACACTGGAGCCGGCGCTGCTCGGGCAACATGCGGTCGATGATTTTCTGTTCTCGACCAAGGAAGGATTTTGTGAACACTATGCGAGTGCTTTCGTGGTGCTGATGCGCGCGCTGGGAATTCCATCGCGGGTCGTGACGGGCTATCAGGGCGGCGAACTCAATACCGTCGACGGATTCATGGTCGTGCGTCAATCCGATGCGCACGCCTGGGCCGAAGTGTGGCTCAAAGGCCGCGGCTGGACGCGGGTAGATCCAACGTCGGCGGTAGCCCCGGAGCGCATCGAACGAAATCTGACCGGCGTGATTCCACCGCGGCTGCTGGGTGGACTGGTCACGCTGGACAATACGCCCGGCGCGTGGGTAACTACGCTGAGGGGGTTGCGGCACAATTGGGACGCGGTGACCAACTCATGGAACCAGTGGGTACTCAATTACACACCGGACCGGCAACGAAGCTTGATTCAGTCGCTTGGCTTCGATGATGTGGATTGGCGCACCTTGACCGGGTTGATGTTTGGACTCGGGGCGATGGCAATGGCGGTCATTGCGTGGCCGCTGCTGAGGAATCGTCAGAAACTCCAGCCATGGGACAAAATGTACCAAATTTTATGCCGGCGCATGGCGCGCCGAGGCTGCGCTCCAGCCCTCCATGAGGGACCGCGTTCATATGCAGCGCGCCTGATGTCGGAGCCATCGTCGCTTACGCCGGGCCAGCGAGCTGCCGTCGGGCGCTTTCTTGAAATGTATGAGTCGATCCGCTATGGCAAGCCGCATACTGCCGAAAGTCCGCAAAAAGTTTCTTCGGCAGATCTTTCGAAACTTGAATCACTTCTAGCTGAATGTAAGTAAATGAATTTTTCAATCGCTTCAAAATTTGCAGCTGGTTTGTTCGTGTTGGCCATGACAGCTGCGGCCACCATTGACGTCCGCGCCGCATCAGCGTCAAAGGAAACCAACGCGCAAATACGCACAGTCTCGCTTGAACAGGGAAAAATTGGTGAAGTCGCCGATTTTTCCCAATGGCCGGAAGTGAACGAATTCATCGATCAGATGGTCGCCCAGCATGGATTCGACAAAACCGAACTGGCCGCAATCATGGCACAGGTCGAGTACGTCGATAGAACGATTCAGTTGATGAAGCCGGCACCGCCTGGACGGCCGAAAAACTGGCAGGCGTACCGGGATCGCTTCATCGACCCGATTCGAATTTCCGCCGGCGCCGCTTTTTGGGACGAACATCTGGAAGCACTGGCGCGCGCGCAAGCAGAGTACGGAGTACCTGCGGAAATTATTGTCGGCATTATCGGCGTTGAGACCGTCTATGGCCGCAACACTGGCAATTTCCGCGTAATGGACGCCATTACGACACTCGCATTCGCGTATCCGGACACGTCGAATCGGATATCGCGCATGGCATATTTCCGGCGCGAGCTCGAAAATACCCTGCTGTTTGCGCGCGAGGCGGCAATCGATCCATTCTCGCTGCGCGGTTCTTACGCGGGCGCGATCGGCTGGCCGCAGTTCATGCCCGGAAGCATCAGGAATTACGCAATTGATTTCGATTACGACAATAAGATCGACCTAAGCAATTCTCCGGTAGACGCAATCGGCAGCGTCGCGAACTTTCTGGTGCAACATGGGTGGAAAACCGGTGACCCGACGGTTTTTCCGGTTAACGTCGCGCCGGATACCAATAGCTGGGAGGCATTTATCGGTCAGGGGCTCGAAGCAAAATTTTCACTGGATGAATTGAAGGCCGCTGGCGTCTCGCCGAAAACCGACGCTCCGTCCGGAATGCGTTACGGCCTGGTTGATCTGCAAAACGGTCTGGAGCCAACGGAATACTGGCTTGGCACCGACAATTTTTTCGCAATCACGAAATACAATCGCAGCTTTTTTTATGCAATGTCGGTGATTGATCTGGGACACGCAGTCAAGAATGCCCGCGGTCGTTAGAGGTCGAGCGAACCTTTAATTGCGGGCGGCGTTTGGGTGAGATTCGATTCGCGATTTCATTATTGTCAGGTCCAGTTGAACCGTGTCGCTATTGTCGGTGAACCAGAGCTGTCCATCCTGGACGGTACATTGCAGCTGCATGTTGCGTTGTGCCAGCCTCGCCAGTGCCTGACTGCTCACGGACGACAAATCGATTACCGTCAGATTCCGTGCGCGTTCCAGCCTGTTGCTGATTTGATTCCACCAGATTCCGCTATTGCTGCTATAGCTATACACGACGACTTGGGCGGCGCGGCCACATGCTTTGAGCAGACGTTTTTCATCAGGCTGACCCACCTCGATCCAGAGATCGATGGCGCCGGTCAGGTCTTTCTTCCAAAGATCCGGCTCGTCGACATCGCTCAACCCCTTCCCGAAACACAACGCCGGATCCGCATGCCGCGCAAATGCCATTAACCGGACCATCATCCTTTCATCGGTTTCCGACGGGTGGCGTGCGATGGTCAGCATGTGGCTCTGATAATAGTGACGATCCATGTCCGCGATTTGCAATTCGGCTTTGAATATGGTTGCCTTGAGGGCCATGATGAAATCTCGATGTTGATTGAACTTCGGAATCGATGTAATGGGAACGAAGGATATCCGATTTATCCGGCCCATACTGCAGGTCCGCGCAAAATCGGTTTCATGCCAATCGATAGGTGCGATCGATTCAATGTGTCGATGAATTTCGGTGCACAATCTTTGCAAAGACAGTAAAGACAGGCATTTATGCGTCGTCAACAAGTCGGAAAGCTCCCATCATGGATGAAATGAAAATTATTGCAGAGACTCGAGCGTGGCTTGAGCATGCTGTCATCGGTCTGAATCTTTGCCCGTTCGCCAAGGCTGTTTATGTAAAAAACCAGATTCGATACGTGGTCAGCAATGCCACGACACCTGTCGATTTACGCAAGGAGCTCGGTGCCGAACTGCAAAAATTGCAGCGCACGGATCCGGCGATATTGGATACAACCCTGCTGATCCATCCGCGGGTGTTGAACGATTTCCTGGAATACAACGACTTTCTGGATATTGCAGATGCAACAGTCGAAAAACTGGGGCTGACCGGGCAGATTCAAGTTGCAACTTTCCATCCAGAATATCAGTTTGCCGGCACCCGACCCGACGATATCGATAATTGCACCAACCGTTCGCCTTACCCGATTCTTCACCTGTTGCGTGAATCAAGCATCGATTCGGCTGTGGCGGCATTTCCGGACGCTTCGGAGATATTCGACAAGAACATCGCGACCTTGCGTCAACTCGGTCCGGAAGGCTGGCGTCGGCTTAGCGACCGAATCAAGGCAGCCGCTCCGATACCGAATGCAATCAAGCAGATGAAATGAACGAAAGCAGTCGAGCTGCTCCTGTTTTCCATGCCGGCGCCAGGAGCCTTTTATTTTTATCTGAATCAACAATGTGAGAAACTTTTTCCAACGGATGTTATCGGAGGAGAAAATAAAGTATTTGTTTTGATAATCGTCTGCTCCGCACGTAGGCGATTGCGAATTATCAAACTAATATTTTTTTGATTCGATAGAATAAAGTTGAATTAGTGCAAGCCGGGTTCGGCTCGTGCACATCAAGCCGCAACATGAGAGGTGAAGAGATAAAGCCCCATATGGTTAACTAGAGCGAGCGCCTTGAATGCCTGCACCATTAACACAACAACATTTGATTAAAAGGCATCTTTAATATTGCTCTTTTGAAATTATGCTATAGTATTGCCGTAATACAATATGTTCTGATTGATATGATAATTCGGTGCGACAGATTAAGTCGACATTCAGAAAATAGTGTTTAGTACCTAACACCAAATGTACCTTCGGGCGATATCCTATAAACCAACTCGCAACATGGAATTATTGAAATTATGACTACTCAGTTAGAGAATACGAGCAGTAACCGACTGGCCGATCAAGTTGCCTACGATCCTAACAACTTGCTGGATTCGCTGATTGAAAAACTGCATCTTAAGAATGATGCCGCATTGTCGCGTGCGCTCGAGGTCGCACCACCGGTGATCAGCAAAATCCGTCACCGCCGGCTGCCTGTAGGCGCGTCCCTGCTGATCCGGATGCACGAAGTGAGTGATTTGAGCATTCGTGATCTGCGCATCCTGATGGGTGATCGCCGCGACAAGTTCCGCATCAGCGACAAGCAGTTCAAGCCTAAAGAGGCAGCAACCTCGGATCAGCAGTAACCGTTTCCTGCAAGCTATGCAGGAAACACTCCGGTGGACAGATAACGGTCTCCACGATCGCATACGATAAAAACGATCGTGGCATTCTCCGTTGTTTGAGAAATCCGCAAGGCGATTTCACATGCTCCAGCGGCTGAAATTCCGCAAAATATTCCTTCTTCCGCCGCCAGTCGCCGTGCCATGTGTTCGGACGCAGCCTGGCTTACGGATTCGACCTGGTCCACGCGCGATTTGTCGTAGATTTTTGGAAGGTATTCCTCCGGCCACTTCCTGATACCTGGGATTTGCGAGCCCTCTTCCGGCTGTGCTCCGACGATATGCACCTTCGGATTTTGTTCCTTCAGATATTGCGATACGCCCATGATGGTTCCGGTCGTACCCATCGCGCTAACAAAATGAGTGATCCTGCCAGCCGTATCGCGCCAAATCTCCGGTCCCGTTGACTCATAATGCGAACGTGAATTATCCGGATTGGCAAATTGATCCAGGATGATTCCCTTCCCTTCCTTTTGCATTTGCTCGGCCAAGTCCCGAGCGTACTCCATGCCGCCCGCCTTCGGAGTCAAAACGATCTGTGCGCCATACGCGGCCATGCTCTGACGACGCTCCAGGCTCAGATTCTCCGGCATCAACAGGATCATCTTGTATCCCCGCATCGACGCCGCCATTGCCAGCGCGATCCCGGTATTGCCGCTGGTCGCTTCGATCAGCGTATCTCCAGGTTTTATCCGGCCGCGTTGCTCTGCACCTTTCACCATGGCCAGTGCCGGCCGATCTTTTACCGATCCGGCGGGATTGTTTCCCTCCATCTTGCCGAGAATGATGTTGTTGCGGCGAACAGCGTCCTCGCCGGGAATTCGCTTGAGCTGCACCAGCGGTGTATTGCCGATGGTGTCTTCGATAGTTTGATAAGTCATTGTGTCTTTAAGATGACGTCACTAAAAACACCATTTTAATCGCAGACGTTATTTCACGTATAAGACGACGGCAACCAGATGCACGGGGGCTCCCGCAATTTTCATTGCGGGAGTTGATTGGATTAATTGAATTCTTATTGCTTCATTTCGGTTTTTTTTACGCTCTTGACATCTGCCTTTACATTCTTCGGCTCAGATTTCGCGTCTTTTTTCATATCGTTCGACGTGGCGGAAGATGTGCTTGATTTGGCTTCACCGTTTATGGTCAGGCCAGCCTGCGACAGCTTTACTGCGCTTTTCGCTCCAACCCCTTTGACCCTTTTTTCGAGATCGGCCCAGTTCTTGAAGTCACCGCCCTTTTTTCGCTCATCGAGAATTGCTTTCGACATCTTCGGACCGACCCCTTTGATCCCGTCAAGCGCAGCTTGGTCCGCTTTGTTGATATCGACCTGGGCAAATGCGAATCCGACGGTCGCAACGAAGATGGCAAATCCTGATAATAGTTGTTTTAACATTCGAGCCTCTCTGAAAAGATTGTATGTGTCCGTCAAGAGGAAGGCACGATACCCGCCACTGCGAACTTGCCATTTATATAACACTCCAGACGAGAGGGTCCATACCATATATGCGATATATTCAATTCAATTCGGAGAAAAGAGCTCTTCTTTGGTAACGACCGCGGTACCGAGCTTGCCGACTACAATGCCGCCGGCACGATTGGCTATCGATACCGCTTCGTCAAGAGCAACACCGGCACCAAGCATCGCAGCCAGGGTCGCGATAACGGTGTCACCGGCGCCCGATACATCGAAAACTTCCCTGGCCAGTGCGGGATAATGCGTGGCATCCTGGTTGGTATACAGCGTCATGCCTTCTTCGGAACGGGTCAATAAAAGCGCTTCCAAGCCTAGCGCAGTGCGCAGTTTCTGCGCCTTTTCGGTCAGTTCAGCCTCGGTCTTCCATGAGCCGACAATGTGCCTCAGTTCGGATTTATTCGGAGTCAGCACCGATGCTCCGGCGTATGGGGTGAAGTCTTCCCCCTTTGGATCGACCAGTATCCGTTTTCCCAATCGCTTTGCCGCTTCAATCATCGCTGCCACGTTCACCAGACTTCCTTTCGCATAATCGGAGAGCACGATCACGTCATATTGCGAAAGCAGTGCGTTGTATTGAGTTAGTTTGTCGCGCAATACCAGGTCGCTCGGCGCCTCTTCAAAATCGATGCGCAACAGCTGTTGCTGGCGGCCGATCACCCGCAATTTGATGATGGTCGAAATTGCCGGGTCGCGATTCAGATAACTTTTGACTTTCAACTCGGTCAGCAGCTTCTCGACCACCATTCCGGCTTCGTCCTGACCGACCACACCAAGCAGGCCGATGTCGGCGCCAAGCGACGCTGCGTTGCGAGCCACGTTTGCTGCACCTCCGAGGCGTTCCTCACGCCGCTCGACCCGAACCACCGGTACCGGCGCTTCAGGGGAGATGCGTGCCACCTCGCCAAACCAGTAACGGTCCAGCATGACATCGCCTACAACAAGTATCCTGGCAGAACTCAAGGTGGTCGGAATCATGGTGTGCATACCTGTTGATATGGGTCCAAATAAACGGCGGAATCAAGAATGATTATTGTCATTTCCGATAATGCAAATCAGGTGATCTTGCCGATGACGTAGCGCTTCAATTCATTACATTGAGTTCTTCGGTCCGGCGCGGAGGATAGGTTTCCCACTGACTGCACCCTGGACATTGCCAATAAAATTGTCTGGCCTTGAATCCGCAATGGCTGCACTGGTAGCGTGCCAGCTTCTGAGCATAGCCATGCACCAGGTTTTTGACCAGCGACAGCTCCGGCCGGACTTCCGGCACTGCATTCAACAGCCGCGCCTCAAGCAATTTATCCAGTCCGAGCAAGGTGGGAGTGCGGCGCAATTCGTCACTTACCAGCTGGTTCGCAGCCGCCACGCCATTCAACTCAAGCGTTGCCTCGAACACGACTTCGATCAGGTCAATGGAGGATGCCTCGGCGAGGTAACTCTTCAATAGATTTGCACCCTCTTGCGGACGACCCACGGCGCGGTAGCCATCCATCAGGCGCCGCGCAACCAGCGCCACATGCGGAACGCTCTGATGTTCGACCCGGCGCCATGTCAGCAGTGCGCCCTCGGTATCCCCTTTTGCAAGATAAGCGTCGCCCATCAGCATCGTGGCGCGCACATTCTTGCGATCGGCGGCCAGCGCCTTTTCTAGCATTTCCAATGCGGCGTCTGGATGGGTGTGCACCAGTTCGTCCTGCGCCAGTTCGCAATAAAACTGCGCTATCTCTTTTTGCCTGCTGCCGGCACCGGATTCTTGCAGCGCAACTGCGGCATCAATTGCGCGGTTCCATTCCTTTTCGCGTTGGTAAATTTCCAGAAGCGCCCTGCGCGCCTGAACACCGTATTGTGTTTCGACCAGTTTGTTGAATGCCTCTTCGGCCCGATCAAGCAGGCCGGCCTTCAAATAGTCTTGCCCTAACTCATATTGTGCATGGACCTGGAACTCCAGCGGCAAATCGGGGCGTGCCAGCAAATTTTGATGAATCCGGATCGCACGCTCCGTTTCGCCGCGACGCCGGAAAAGATTTCCGAGTGCGAAATGCAATTCGACGGTTTCGGGATCAAGCTTGACGACTTCGATAAAGGCATCGATTGCTTTATCGGGCTGCTCGTTCAACAGAAAATTCAGGCCTTTGAAATAACCGCTGGGCAGGCTGCGCGATTCGGAAATGAGTTGCTTGATATCGACGCGTGCCGCAATCCAGCCCAGGCTGAAAAATATCGGGATGCCAAGCAACCACCAGGTTTCAAATTCCATGCGGGAGTTTTATTTTGATTAGTCGCGCCATGCTGGCAGGTCGCGATCAGGGATTAACAACACTGTCCGGTTGCGGCGGCTGAATTCGCGCAAGCTGCTGCGCCTCGCTGTCTTTCTGCATGACCGCGAGCGTCTTTTTTTGTTTTGACAGATCGCGGCGACAGCGCAAGACCGTTGGTGTCATCGCAAGCACACCCAACGCCGCGCCTGCAGCAAAAAAACCGAGCAACAGAAGAACCAGCGGTCCGCGAATCTCATAACCGAGAAAAAATTGCAACGACGCTTCCTGCGTGTTCTTTAACGCAAACCCGAAAAATATGACAAACAGAATGGCTGCAACGATTCTGAATAAAATCTTCATGATGCCGATTCCTTATGATGTCCACGGACGGGTTGCCGGATAGCGCTGAGAATAACCGAAATTGTACGTGAAAAAAAACGGCATCTCCGGATGCCGTGCTCAAAAAAACGGCATCCGAAGATGCCGTTCCTATTTCATTGCATGCAACTCAGTCTTCCTTGATTGGTTGTCCAACCATGGCGTCGACCCGTTCCCGCAATTCCTTGCCGGGCTTGAAGTGCGGCACCCGTTTTTCAGGCACCATCACTTTATCACCCGACTTCGGATTTCGCCCGATGCGAGGCGGCCGGCTATTCAGCGCAAAACTGCCGAACCCCCGTATCTCGATGCGCTGGCCAGTTGCCAAGGCATCGGTCATCGCATCGAGAATGGTTTTGACCGCGTAATCCGCATCCTTCGCAACCAGCTGCGGATAACGTTCGGCCAGGCGGGCAATCAATTCCGACTTTGTCATTGACGTGCTCGACCTTTAGTTCTTGTTGTCGAGTTTTGCTTTTAACAATGCACCCAGGCTGGTGGTACCGGAAGCGGCGTTGGAATCCGAAGACATTTTTTGCATGGCTTCCTGAGTCTCGACCGAGTCCTTGGCCTTGATGGACAACTGAATACCGCGAGCCTTGCGATCGATGTTGAGAACCATTGCCTCAACCCTGTCGCCTACCTTCAGGTGCGTACCGGCATCTTCAACGCGATCGCGCGAAATTTCCGACGCACGCAGATAGCCTTCGACTTCATCCGACAACTGAATGACCGCGCCTTTCGGCTCGACCGACTTCACTGTTCCGGTAACCAGTGCGCCCTTGTCGTTCATCGCGGCGAAGTTGTTGAACGGATCGCCTTCCAGCTGCTTGACGCCCAGGGAGACACGCTCGCGCTCGACATCGATTGCCAGAACGATTGCTTCGAGCTCGTCACCTTTCTTGAAGCGGCGAACAGCTTCTTCACCGGTTTCTGTCCACGACAGATCGGACAGGTGCACCAGGCCATCGATATTGCCGGCCAAACCAATGAACACGCCAAAGTCGGTGATCGATTTGATTGCGCCGCTGACCTTGTCGCCCTTCTTGTGGGTGATCGCAAAATCGTCCCATGGGTTGGCCTTGCACTGCTTCATGCCGAGGCTGATGCGGCGACGCTCTTCGTCGATTTCCAGGACCATGACTTCGACTTCATCGCCCAGCTGGACGACTTTGTTCGGCGCCACGTTCTTGTTGGTCCAATCCATTTCGGATACGTGAACCAGGCCTTCGATACCTTGCTCGACTTCCACGAATGCGCCGTAGTCGGTCAGATTGGTAACCTTGCCGAACAAGCGGGTGCCTTGCGGATAACGACGCGACAGACCGGTCCATGGATCGTCGCCCAGCTGCTTGACGCCCAGCGAAACGCGGTTTTTCTCCTGATCGTACTTGAGGACTTTGGCAGTGATTTCCTGGCCGACGGTAAGCACTTCCGACGGGTGGCGCACGCGACGCCATGCCAGATCGGTGATGTGCAGCAAACCGTCGATGCCACCGAGGTCGACAAACGCACCGTAGTCGGTGATGTTCTTGACCACACCGGTAACCACGGTGCCTTCTTTCAGGGTTTCCATCAGCTTCTGGCGCTCTTCGCCCATCGATGCTTCGATGACAGCGCGGCGTGACAACACCACGTTGTTGCGCTTGCGATCCAGTTTGATGACCTTGAACTCCAGGGTCTTGCCTTCGAACGGCGTCGTATCCTTGACCGGACGGGTATCGACCAGCGAACCGGGAAGGAATGCACGGATGCCATTGGTCAGGACAGTCAGGCCGCCTTTTACCTTGCCGTTGACGGTACCGACAACAATCTCGCCGGACTCCATCGCTTTTTCAAGCGAGAGCCACGAAGCCAGACGTTTGGCTTTGTCGCGCGACAGAATGGTGTCGCCAAAACCGTTTTCCAACGACTCGATCGCGACGGAAATAAAATCGCCGACGTTGACTTCGAGTTCACCGTTGTCATTCTTGAATTCTTCGATTGGTATGAATGCTTCGGATTTGAGGCCGGCATTGACGATCACGAAATTATGGTCGAGGCGGACGACTTCGGCGGAAATAACTTCGCCGGAACGCATGTCCTGACGCGACAGCGATTCCTCAAAAAGCGCGGCAAAACTTTCCATACCAGGAGCAGAGGCGGAGGGGGTAGCAACAGTTGACATAAATTTGAACAGGTTATCCAATTTTGATCGCGGGTTTGCGGCAAATATTGGGTTAGGGTTTATCAACACCCAACCGGACCTTGCGTCCAGTCGAGCACCAATGGGACTACGAAAAAATACTACGTTTTCACGACCGCATACCAACGCAGAATTTGTTCGACCGCCTGATCGGCAGTCATTTCCGACGTATCCAGCACATATGCATCTTCTGCAGGTTTAAGCGGTGCGATCGCCCGGTTGGTGTCTCGCGCATCGCGTTCCATCAAATCCTTCAGAAGGTCGTCCATACTAGCAGAAAAACCCTTGTCAATCAATTGCTTATAACGTCTTTGAGCGCGCGCCGCGACACTTGCAGTCAGGAATATCTTCAAGCCTGCCTGCGGGAAAATAACTGTTCCCATATCCCGTCCATCGGCAACCAAACCAGGCGGCATGCGAAACCGCAGTTGCAATTTGTACAAACCCTGTCGCACGGCCGGCAATGCCGCAATTCTGGAGGCTGCATTTCCAACTTCCTCAGCGCGAACCGCGTCGCTTACATCCTCATCGACCAGCAATATTTTTTCACCGACGAAAGCACACGGCAAGGATTCGGCCAAATGGGCGACAGCGTCTTCATCGCTCAAGACTATCTGTTTGCGTAGTGCGGATAACGCGGTCAGCCGATACAGCGCACCCGAATCGAGATAGTGAAATCCCAGCGATTGGGCGACGCGCTGGGCAACCGTGCCCTTGCCGGACGCAGTCGGGCCATCAATTGCAATAACAGGCACATCGGAAATCAAGTTGGACGATGTCATATTCGGCAAAGTATTGAAGCGGCAGGTAAAACCGGTATCTATCGCAACTGGATCACGGAACCATCAAATTTGGGATAGACACAAGCCTTGAAGAGGCACTCGCTCAGAGCAAGCCGCCTTGCGTAATTTTCGCAAAAGCTTCGAAATAATCCGGAAAAGTTTTCGCTACGCATTGTGGATCATTGATCTGAATCCTGTTTCCCTTTCGGCCTGCGCCATCGAGCGACGCGAGTGAAAAGCACATTGCCATCCGATGATCATCGTAGGTATCGATAGCGGCGGCCTGAATCTGCGCCGGTGGCGTAACACGAAGATAGTCGGAGCCCTCCTCGACTGTGGCGCCGAGTTTTCGCAATTCGGTCGCCATCGCAGAAATCCGGTCCGTCTCCTTGACACGCCAGCTCCCGATATTCCGCAGGGTACTGGGGCCGTCCGCATACAACGCAGCGACCGCAATTGTCATCGCAGCATCTGGAATGTGATTGAAATCGGCATCGATCGCTTTCAGCACGCCGTTCGATTTCGCCTCGATCCAGTTTTCGCCCATCGTGATGGTCGCGCCCATTTGCCGCAGCGCCTCGACAAACCGGACATCACCCTGGATGCTGTTTCGTCCAACGCCTTCGACCCGCACCACCCCCTTGGCGATCGCACCCGCGGCAAGAAAATAGGAAGCGGATGACGCATCCCCTTCGACATGGATCATGTCCGGACTCGCGTATTGCTGGCCAGCCTGCACGGTGAACGACTGCCAACCGTCACGTCTGACAGTGACACCGAAACGATGCATCAGGTTCAGCGTTATTTCGATGTACGGCTTGGAAATCAAATCGCCGACGACGTCGATTGTGACGTCATGGTCTCTCGCCATCAACGGCGCCGCCATCAATAGTGCCGTCAGGAACTGGCTGGACACATTGCCGCGCACCTTCATCCGTTGCGCGGCAATCTGTCCGCGCTGAATATGCAGCGGTGGATATCCCGCCATCCCGGTATATTGGATGCGTGCACCGATCGAGTTCAATGCGTCGACCAGATCGCCGATCGGTCGTTCATGCATGCGCGATACTCCATGCAGCGTATAGTCGCCGCCGGTCACTGCAAGCGCTGCAGTCAGCGGACGGATCGCCGTGCCGGCATTTCCCATGAAAATATCTGCCTGATGCGTGGGAAAAGCACCCCGTACACCATGCACGACATAGTTTTGCGTATCACCGATCTGCCCCCATCCAACTCCAAGCTTTTGCAATGCCATCAGCATCACGTGCGTATCGTCCGATGCGAGCAAATCCATGATTCGAGTCGTACCGTTTGCCAGCGCAGCGAGCAGCAAAGTACGATTGGAAATACTCTTGGAACCGGGCAATCGGACCACGCCCTGCGCTTGCGGGGCAGGCTGAAGGTAAAGCTGACGTGGATAACGTTTCATCAATCGCCACCTTGCTGATCTTGCTTTTCATCAGTTTCAATCATGCGCATCCAGCTTTGCCGCGCGTGTTGCGCATTTGCATAAATTTCTTCTATGCCAGTGCCGTTCCGTGCCGCCAGCAATTCCCGCAACCGGCCCAATTGCGCCATATAGAAATCCAGCTCGACCAAAAGCGCCGCCTGATTGGCCAGGGAAATATCGCGCCACATTTCCGGAGAAGAACCGGCGATCCGAGTGAAATCACGAAAACCGCTGGCAGCATATTGAAACAGCAGATCTGCATGCGGTTTTTTGGCAATATCGTCGACCAGCGCATACGCAAGCAAATGCGGTAAATGACTGACCGCTGCAAATACGCGATCATGTTTTTCTGCCGTCAGACGATGAATCACGGCTCCGCATTTCTGCCACGCATCAGCTACCCGCGATATATTTCCTTCCGTGTTTTCTGGTAGCGCCGTGAGCACCACTTTTTTACCGATATACAAATCGGCGATAGCGGCATCCGGCCCATTCAGTTCGCGCCCTGCGATCGGATGTCCCGGCACGAATTGCCCGATCTTTGCACCGAGTGTCCTGCGTGCTGCGGTGACAACGTCGCTCTTGGTACTGCCGGCATCGGTTACCACTGTGTCTGTTCCCAAATGGGGGGCAATCGACGCCAGTATCGATTCGGTTTGTGCGACTGGAGCAGCAATCAGCACCAGGTCGGTGCCATGCAATGCAGATTCTATCGACGTACTCGCCAAGTCAATAATGCCCAGCTCGCGCGCACGCGACAGCGACGCCGCACTGCGCCCGATACCGACAATCTGCTCGACCGCACCCGCCCTTTTGAGCGCCAGTGCAAACGAGCCGCCGATCAGGCCGACTCCAAAAATCGCGATTTTATTGAACACGGAACTGGTTTGGATATTTGAACAGGTTGATGAATTATTCTTCAGCTTGGTTGTGCTTCATGCCAATGCTTTTTGCAACGCCTCTATAAATGCTGCATTTTCTTCGGGCAGTCCGATCGACACGCGCAGCCATTGCGGCAAGCCGTAATTTCCGACCGGACGTACGATAATTCCCTGCTTCAACAGCGCAAGATTCACACGAGCACCCGCATTATCATCGCTACCGACCCTGACCAGCACGAAATTGCCAAACGATGGCACGTAGCCAAGATCCATCTTGTCGAACGCTTGCGTCAGCTGGCGATAACCGGCGACATTCATTTCCGCACTCTTCGCCAGAAACGCACTATCTTTCAGCGCTGCAACTGCGGCAGCCTGCGCCAGTGAATTCACATTGAACGGTTGCCGCACGCGATTGAGCAAATCGGTAAGTGCTGGCTGCGCGATTCCGAAACCGACGCGCAAGCCAGCCAGCCCATATGCTTTCGACATGGTGCGCGATACCAGCAGATTCGGATACCGCTTGACCCATGCAATTGAATCGTACTGCAACTCCGGCGCCAGAAACTCGTTGTACGCTTCATCCAGCACTACCACTATCCGGGACGGCACCGACTTCAGGAAGGTCTCGATTTCACCAGCAGGTACAAAGGTACCGGTCGGGTTATTCGGGTTGGCGATGAAAATCAGCCTGGTATCGGAGGTGATTGACTGCGCCATCGCGACCAGGTCATGGCCGTAATTTTTTGCCGGTACTACGATCGCACGCGCACCCAGCGCTTGTGTCGCGAGCGCATAGACTGCGAACGAATATTGCGCATAGATGACCGACTGGGCCGGCTGAACAAAGGCATGCGCGGCCAGTTCCAGAATGTCGTTGCTCCCATTTCCGAGAGTTATCCACTCCGATGGAACGCCATACCTGGCCGTAATCGCTGCCTTCAGTTCAAAACCGTTTGAATCCGGATAGCGGCCGACTTCGGCCATGGCTTCCAGCATCGCTTGCTTGGCAGACGCAGGCATGCCCAACGGATTTTCGTTCGACGCAAGCTTGATGATTTTGGTCTCATTGAGGCCGAATTCACGCGCGACTTCCGCAATGGGTTTGCCGCCTTGATAAGGAGCTATGGCACGAACGTATTCGGGCCCGAACTGGATCGACATGGCGGTTCCGTTATATAGATTAAAGGTATGTCGCGCAAATGCAGGACCGCAAGACGCGCGCCGTCAACATAATGGCGAATCACAGGGTGAAAGGATAGGAACCCAGCAGCTTGAAAAACGCCGCGTTCTCTTTCAGCTCGGCCAATGCCCTGGCAACCTTGTCGTCCGCCGCATGCCCTTCGACGTCGACATAAAAATAGTACTCCCAAGTCCCCATGCGCGCGGGACGCGATTCAAAGCGTGTCATTGATACGCCGTGTCGCGCCAGAGGCGCAAGAAGGTTGTAAACCGCTCCCGGCTTGTTTGGCACTGACAGCACCAGCGAAGTCTGATCTTTCCCGCTTGGAGCCGTCTGCAGGCGACCGATTACCGCGAACCGGGTCCGGTTATGCGGATCGTCCTGAATATGTGCGTTGACCACCTGCAAGTTATATCGCTGACCGGCGATTTCTCCGGCAATCGCTGCAACTGTCGAGTCGTCGCTCGCGATTCGAGCCGCTTCGCCATTGGAGGCGACAGCTTGGCGCTTGACATTCGGATAGCGCTGGTTCAACCAGGTCTGGCATTGCGCCAGGGCCTGCGAATGAGCGCAGATACGCTCCACATCGTTCATGGATCCGCTTTTCGTCATCAGGCTATGATGTACCGGCAGCGAAAGCTCGCCGCTGATCAGTAAAGTAGTCTGCAGCAACAGGTCGAGCGTTCGATTGATCGCACCTTCTGTCGAATTCTCCACTGGCACCACGCCGAAATCCGCAGTACCTGCTTCAGCGGCACGAAATACCTCATCGATCGACGCACATGGCGTCGCTTCCACAGCATGGCCGAATTGCTGATATACAGCCTGTTCGCTGAACGTGCCCGCCGGTCCCAGATACGCTACCGCCACCCGCTTTTCAAGCGCGCGACACGCAGACATCACCTCTCGAAAAATCGTCTGGACATCGTCTGCGCGCAACGGGCCCGGATTGCGCTCGGCTGCAGTGCGCAATACCTGTGCTTCGCGTTCCGGTCGGAAAACCGGCGCATTGGTTTCAGCCTTGACATGACCTACCTCCTGCGCGATACGCGCACGGCGATTGAGCAAATCGAGAATTTGCGTGTCGATCGCATCGATTTGATCGCGCAAGTGCTTAAGTTTATCGTCCATCGTCATGATTTTGCAGTTGCTTCAAGCTGTTCCGCATCGAGCGGACAGCCGGGACAGAGATTGGAATAAACGCGACCCATTATTCCTGCACACCGCCGTTTTCCTCTTCAACATCGGATTCGACGATGCGCTGCAAGCCACTGAGCTTGGTGCCGTCCTCAACCGCAATCAATGTCACCCCTTGCGTTGCGCGCCCCATTTCCCTGATTTCTGCGACGCGCGTACGAATCAGCACGCCGCCGGTCGTGATCAGCATGATTTCGTCGCTCGGCTCTACCAGCGTGGCGGCCACAACCTTGCCATTGCGCTCACTGGTCTGGATCGCGATCATGCCCTTGGTGCCGCGACCATGGCGTGTGTATTCGGTAATCGGCGTGCGCTTACCGTAGCCGTTTTCAGTAGCGGTCAATACCGACTGCTGCTCGTTTTCGGCGACCAGCAGTGCGATGACCTGCTGTCCGTCTTCCAGGTTCATGCCGCGCACGCCGCGCGCGGTACGGCCCATTGGACGCACATCATTCTCATCAAAGCGAACAGCCTTTCCGCTGTCGGAAAACAGCATCACATCATGCTTGCCATCGGTGAGTGCCGCACCAATCAGGAAATCGCCGTCGTCCAGATCGACGGCAATAATACCCGCCTTGCGCGGATTGCTGAAATCGCTGAGAGGTGTCTTTTTGACGGTTCCCAGACTGGTAGACATGAAAATGTAATGATCTTCGGGGAAGGTGCGATTCTCGCCGGAGAGCGGCAGCACGACGGTAATTTTCTCGCCCTCCTGCAAAGGGAACATATTGACGATCGGTTTGCCGCGCGAATTGCGTGAACCTTGCGGGACTTCCCATACCTTCAACCAGTACAAGCGCCCGCGATTGCTGAAACACAGAATGTAATCGTGCGTATTGGCGATGAACAGCTGGTCTATCCAGTCATCCTCTTTGGTCGCCATCGCCTGCTTGCCGCGCCCACCGCGTTTTTGTGCCCGATATTCGGATACCGGTTGCGACTTCATGTAACCGGTATGCGACAGCGTCACCACCATATCCTGCGGCGTTATCAAGTCTTCGGTGCCAAGATCGGTTGCGTTCAGTTCGATCTGTGAACGGCGCACATCCTTTGCCCCTTCGCCGTATTCATTTTTGGCAGCAGTCAGTTCGTCGGTAATGATAGTGGTCACCCGCGCCGGCTTGGACAAAATGTCCAGCAAGTCAGCGATTTGCGCCATCACATCCTTGTATTCATTGACGATCTTGTCCTGCTCCAATCCGGTCAGGCGTTGCAGGCGCATCTGCAGGATCTCTTGCGCCTGGTCGTCGGACAGTTTGTACAAGCCATCCGTCTGGATGCCGTAATGCCGGGGAAGATTTTCCGGACGGAACGCATCGACCCCACCGGAATTTTCGGCACCTGTGCGCGCCAGCATTTCACGTACCATCGACGAATCCCACGCACGCGCCATCAACTCCGATTTCGCGATCGGCGGCGTCGGCGCTGCCTTGATGATTGCAATGAAATCATCGATGTTGGCAAGGGCGACTGCTAGACCTTCCAGCACATGGCCGCGCTCGCGCGCCTTGCGCAACTCGAATACGGTACGGCGCGTGACAACTTCGCGGCGATGGGACAGGAAGCACTCCAGCATCTGCTTCAGATTCAGCAATTTCGGCTGTCCGTCCACCAGTGCCACCATATTCATGCCAAAGGTGTCCTGCAACTGTGTCTGCTTGTACAGATTGTTCAGCACGACTTCCGGTACTTCGCCTCGTTTCAATTCAATGACGACACGCATGCCCGATTTATCGGATTCATCGCGAATGTCGGAAATGCCTTCCAGTTTTTTATCGCGCACCAGCTCGGCGATGCGCTCCAGCAGCGACTTCTTGTTGACCTGGTAAGGCAACTCATCGACGATAATCGCCGTGCGATTTTCCTTGCCGTATTCCTCGAAGTGGGTTTTCGCGCGCATCACCACGCGACCACGTCCCGTGCGGTAGCCGTCTCTTACGCCAGACACGCCATAGATGATTCCTGCGGTCGGAAAATCGGGGGCCGGAATAATTTCAATCAATTCATCGATGGTGCAATCCTTGTTGCGCAGCACATGCAGCGCACCATCGATGACTTCGGTAATGTTATGCGGTGGAATATTGGTCGCCATGCCGACCGCAATGCCCGACGATCCGTTGATCAGCAGGTTCGGAATTCGAGTCGGAAGTACCGACGGCTCTCTTTCCTTGCCGTCGTAGTTCGGCACGAAATCGACCGTATCCTTTTCAATATCGGCCAGAATCTCGCTGGCGATCTTGTCCAGACGGCACTCGGTATAGCGCATTGCCGCAGCATTGTCGCCGTCGACCGAGCCGAAATTCCCCTGACCGTCCACCAGCGTATATCGCAGCGAGAAGTCCTGAGCCATCCGCACCAGAGTATCGTAAATCGCCTGATCGCCATGCGGGTGATATTTACCCATCACTTCACCAACCACACGAGCGCACTTTACATATGGACGATTCCAGACATTGTTCGTCTCGTGCATTGCAAACAGAACGCGGCGATGCACCGGCTTCAAGCCATCCCGCACATCTGGCAAGGCGCGTCCCACGATTACGCTCATGGCGTAATCGAGATAACTTTTGCGCATCTCTTCTTCGAGCGAAATCGGGATTGTTTCTTTGGCGAATTGATCCATTGGCTGGTCGTAGATTCTGAAAGTGAAATTAACTATACGTTGATGCGTCCGTACGGCGTTTTCGTAAGGAGCCGACAAGTGGAAGAGTTTAACATGCGGAAGTACCTCCTCATGCCTTTTCAGATCATGGCTGCCCTCGCCTTCTTGCCATACAAAAGTCGCGTTTTAATAAAAAAATATGTTTAAATGCGGTTTGATTCGTCCGCGCCTCTCTTAATTACCATACTCAGTTCGCGAAAATAACATGCTCATCAAATTGGCCTTTGGCTTTGTCATCGGCTTCTCAGCCGCGGGCACGCTCGCTCAATCGATTACCGATATACCGGCCAAAGCCGGCGATAGCGCATATTCACAAGATGGTCGAAATATTATCGTGCGCAGCCCATATGGATTATGCTGGCGAACCGGGTATTGGACTCCGGCTGATGCGGTCGCCGGATGCGATGGACTGCTGGCCCCGCCAGTAGCAAAAATCACTGCACCGGCAATTCCGGTGATGCCACCACAACAACCGGAGCCAGCCGTAACGGTAAATACCCTTCCGAAGCCATGCAACTTCACGGTTACGCTGGAAAACGGTCAGAGCTTTGAATTCAACAACGCCGCGTTGAGCAGCGCAGCCAAACGTCGTATCGATGATGAAGTCTTGAGCAAGCTGGCGACCTGCCGCGGCGGCGAAAGTATCACAGTCACCGGACATACCGACAGAATCGGAACCCGGCAATACAATCAAAAATTATCGAAAAAGCGTGCTGAAGCTGTAGCCGCCTATTTACACCACAAGGGCATGGCTTCTGGAGTCAAAACCATCGGAGCCGGCGAAGCGCAGCCGATCAAGACATGCAGCGACATGCGTGACCGCAAACAATTAATTGAGTGTCTGGCTCCCAATCGGCGCGTCGTTATTGACGTTCAGGGATAGGAGTAGAGCAACTAAATTATCTTGCTTTGCTTTAATGCAAAACATCCCATATCAGGCCAAGGGAGAATCATGCTTAGCAGATTATTTAGGAAGCGCCGATTTTCTTAAATTGCTAACATAAAACATTTTTAATACAAAACCCTTTTCCGCAGATTGTTGCACGCGTACGACGAAACTTTAAAAACGTTGATTAGACGATTTAGCAACCTACTCTATACATACGCGCTTGTGGCAAAATGGAACTAAGTTAAACATATTGCATGTAGACAATTTTTTACGTGTGATGGGTTGAACCGCGTGCTATTATCTGATCACTAACCATTTTGATGTCGTTCATTTTGTTGCGCAGTTAATCTGCGGATATCTCACCCGAGAGGAGAAACATGAATAAATTAGTAAAACTCGTCTTCGCTGCGACCGCAGTCGTTGCATTTTCCGCATCTGCACAGACTCCGACTAGCATCCAAGCACAAAAACCAAATAGCGCTTACGTTCAAGACGGTAGCGGCATGATCACTCGCAGTGGATTTGGCGAGTGCTGGCACACAGGTTACTGGACTCCGGCTGATGCTACCGTAGTCGGTTGCGATGGCGTATTGGCGCAAGCAGCACCTGTGGCACCTGCCCAAACTGCACCTGCACCAGCAAAACCTGCGCCCGCACCAGTAGCACCTGCTCCAGTTTCCGAGAAGGTGACGTTTGCTGCCGATACTTTCTTTGACTTCGACAAAGCCGTATTGAAACCAGACGGCAAAGCCAAGCTCGACGATCTTACCTCCAAGCTGCAAGGTATGAACCTCGAAGTCATTATCGCCGTCGGACACACCGACTCGATCGGCGCCGATTCGTACAATCAGAAGCTGTCAATTCGCCGTGCTGAAGCGGTAAAGGCCTATCTGGTCTCGAAGGGAGTGGAAGCGAATCGCGTCTACACCGAAGGTAAAGGCGAGAAGCAGCCTGTTGCAGACAACAAGTCCGCTGCCGGTCGCGCGCAAAATCGCCGCGTTGAGATCGAAGTTGTCGGTACCCGTACCAGATAATTGATCGAAATCGAATTAAAACCCCGCTTCGGCGGGGTTTTTTTTATCAATCACGCAGCGAGATACGTGAAAAATCGATGGCATGCCCTCTCCGGAGGCAACGGTGCAACGTTTTACTCAAATCCGCTGTGCACCGGCCCCTCGAAGATTCCGGCGCGGCTTGATCTCATCACCAATCCCCCGAAATTTCATTTTCCTTGTCATGCACTGACTATCGGCAGGCCATCTGTTTTCCAGCTATCATTTGTGCCATGAATGCCGATCCGTTAGAGCTGCAAAAATTCAGCGACCTTGCTCATCGCTGGTGGGACCCGACTTCCGAGTTTCGCCCATTACATGAAATCAATCCGCTAAGACTCGAATGGATTAATGCGCGCGTACCGCTTGCCGGCAAAACCGTCATCGATATTGGATGCGGCGGCGGGATACTGGCTGAGTCAATGGCAAAAAAGGGCGCTCGCGTCACCGGCATCGACCTCTCCGAGAAGGCATTGAAAGTAGCCGACCTGCACAGCCT
>JAKFFO010000101.1:0-12930 GCA_036675035.1 Oxalobacteraceae bacterium | reverse complement strand
GTCATTACGGGCGGTGGTTATGGGGATTGTATGCCGAGGGATAGCATTTTTGCCAATAACTTGATACCGCCGTTGCCCATTTGCGTCGCTCTTGTTCACATTGGATGCTCATTGACGAGCGCATCCCCGGCATGCGATGCGGCCGTCCTGGTTTGATGGCGACATACCGGCCCATGGTGGTGGCCCGGTAGACTGGCAGCGTCTCGCCTTGGCACGATAACGCCCACCACTTGCAGCACGCCTTGCTTGCAACACGGGCAGCGTCCGATGTCGACGCCGGTGACCCTTGTCATGAACGCCTGTACCGACTCCATCACCGCTTTATCTGGTATCGGCATCGCAAGCGCTTGCCGGCATGCCGCCAGCTTCTCTTGCTTGTGGCACGGCGGCAGTAGTCCGTAATGCCGGATGCGCTTGAACCCGCTGGGCAAAGCATGCAGCAGAAAACGGCCGATGAAGCTTTCTGGCGAAATCCGTTCGATGCGCTAATCGCCTGCATGGGCATGCCCACAATGCGTTCATTGGAAATGGCCACCCGGTGCGAATAGCGGCTCAGATAGTCGAGCACCTTGGCCGGCCCGTCCAGCGGCTGCTTTGCATACACCGCCCAGTCATGCCGGCGAAGATCGGTCAGCAGCGTCTTCCAGTGGCCGGCGGCGTCGGTTTGGGCATGGTGCAGCCGTCCTTCTTCGCGCGCCTGTGTCAAGGCATCGATGAACTTCCCCCGAAACACCTTCGACAATGCTTTCACGGGAAACAGGAAGCCCCTTTACTATTTATCCATTGTCCATCTGTCGCCAAGGCCCCGGAAGCAACCAAGGCATGCACGTGTAAATGGCGCATCAGATTCTGCGACCAGGTATGCAGCACCAGCGAGAAGGCAAGCTCACCCCCCAGCCATTTTGGATCGGCGCCAAAGGCAATGAGCGTCTCGGATGCGGCGTTGAACAGGATGTCGGTGATGATCCTGAAGTGGCTGCCAGCCAAACCGTTGATCGCATGCGGGAGCGTAAAAACCAGGTGGGTATACGGCACCGGCAAAAGTTCCTGGTTTCGGGCTGCTACCCATTGTTCCTTGGCTACAGTTTTGCCTTCAGATACAAATCCTCGACCTGCTTTCTCGCCCACGGTGTTTTCCGCAAAAACGTCAGACTCGACTTGATGCTCGGGTCATTGTTGAAGCACTTGATCGGGATAATTCTGCCCAGCTCTTCCCAGCCATGGTGCTTTACCAGTTCATTGAGCAGCGCTTCGAGCGTGATGCCGTGCAGTGCATTGTTGGGCTGTGGTGCGTTCATTTTCCGATTACCTGAAATTCTTTTTCTGACCGGTCTTGATGTCGACCGTATAGCGCACGCCGTTTTCGGCGATCGGCAATTCGTCCGGCGGTTCCTCGCCGGCCAGAGCGCCTGATACGACCGGCAATCCTTCTCCCTTGCGGATCAACTCATCGGAGCGCTCGTATACGTTCGGGCAACCGGTTTCGGCGATCAGTGCCTGCACGATCGGAATTTTCCACGCGTCGACGCCTGCAGACTGGAATTCACAGATCAGCCAGCCTTTCGGGGCGGCCGGTGTTTTGTACCAGCCGACCAGCAGCCCGGACAATCCGTCTTCTTCGCCCTTGACCAGTTGCACCATCGGACCTGTCGACTTCGCAGAACGTTTCGCGACCGCGGCCTTGACGCGGCGCTTGATCAGCGCATGGTCGACCGGTTCATTTTCGTCGAAGCTCCAGACCCGCGCGCGGATCTGCGATTTCGGGCTATACGCGGCGCGCGCGAGGAACTGGCCGGACGACGAGCGCACCACTGCGGTGGCGCCGGATTTCATTTTTTCTTCCGGCTTGCCGTCGACCCGCTCGACTGCGGATGCGTAAATCCATGGCTGGCGTTCGCGCAGGCTTTTTTCCTTGCCTTGTTTGATGGTGATGATGAGCATGATTTACCAGGTGATCCGTTGCTTCTTCTTTGTGTTGAACTGGTGATTGATCACGACGCTGCTCGATGCGATCAGGCCGCTCAGGCCGAACACCAGTTGCGTCAATACGTCGCCCGGCAGCGTCCATAACTGCGCGCCCGGATTCTCTACACCGGTGGCCGCAGTGATGACCGGCGCAACCCATTCCGCTTCCGGCGTGACATCGAGTATGACTTCGCCTTCCGACGTAGTGTGCATGAAAATATCGCCGCCATGGGCAAGATGAAAACAGATCCCGGCACCGGCGGCAGCGGACGGTTTGACGTGGCGCTGGAGATCCCAGTTGTAGTTATCGATCCACGCTTCGACATCATGCGTGTTGGTCAAGTGAATCCATGGCCGCTCGGCAATTTCCGCGGTTGCATCAAAGTCGTTCGGCGTGGTGTCTGGCGGTTCCGTGATCATGCGCGCAGTTTACACGGTTCGCCGCGCTCGCAGTGGCGCCGCAGTATACTGGCCGCATGAATATCTCCGCTCCTCCCGCCACCAACGTCCTGGGCGAACCGCTGGTTCCGTGCTCATTCGATCCGCTCACCGGTTTTTTCCGGGATGGGTGTTGCAAGACCGGCGTCGATGACGTCGGCACGCATGTGATCTGCGCCGTAATGACGGCGGATTTCCTGGCATTCAGTGCCAGCCGCGGCAACGACCTGAGCACTGCGATTCCGGAATATGGATTTCCGGGATTGCAACATGGTGACCAGTGGTGCCTGTGCGCGCTGCGATGGAAAGAGGCTTACCTGGCCGGCGCAGCGCCCAAGGTCGTGCTGGAAAGCACCGATCATCATGCGCTGGATATCGTTCCACTTGAAATACTGCAACGATTCGCTTACTTCAAATCCGATTTCGACTGATTTCGCGCGCTCGGCCGGCATCGATCGGCGTGCTTTCATCCGCGGGCTCGTTCGACTGGGTTCAATCGCTGCGCAACGCACCGTGCTTTCGTTTCCGGTACTGCGGAACAGGCCGGTGCGATCTCTCCCGTCCTCACATCATTGCCTGGTCCACGGCCAGACGGAAAAGGCATGCTTGCACGAAGTGCAATACGTGCGGCGGCTGTCGCCGAACCGGATATACGCCTGGAGGGATACGAAAATGCCTATGCCATAGCACACCCATGGCCAGGCCTCGACACCCGACAGCTGCAGTATCAAACCTGCGACAAAGAAAATTGCGGCAAGAATAGAAAAGTGACGAAAGCGCCTGGAAAAAGATGTGTGGGGAGCGAAATTTACGCTCGCCTGGCATTTTGGACATTGCATGGGTCTTTCCTGTAGTGGTAGGGGTCACGCATTGCGCCGGATCAGAATGCGCATCGACAAAAGTATACATTGACCTTAGGAAATTCAGGCGCTGGCTTGACTGCCGGTATGGCGGCGCATCGGGAAATCCCGGGTACACCCGATCATTGCTTCCGCATGCCCGCGCTCAATGTCCGCCCGGAACGAATTAGCGCGGAAATTGTCTACCTTGTGCTTGCTTTTACCCAGTCAGGGCTGGCTCGACAAAACGGGATGTGAACAATGTTTACCCGCTCCAGTACGGCAGCTTCACGCAGACCGCAACGCGCATCGAGAGATAAAGGCCTCGCTACACTGCGCATTTATAACAGCGCAGATTACCCCTTCGGCTGCATCTATGAAGAAGCGGTAATCGGCGCTTACAAGTTGTCGAACGGCCCGGACCCGATCGTGATTACCAGCGGCCCCGGCGGCAAGCCACTTCAGCAGTTTTCATTGTCACCGCAGACGCGCTATGCCCGCCATCTCGGCAGCGTGCCGAGCACCGTGCGTGTGCTGTTCGACGACACCGAGGCAGGCGGATTCTTTTTTGTACGCAATCAGAAAATGCTGCGCTTCACGAATGACCAGGTGAAGGCGGCGGTGTTTTCAAATCCGGTGTGGTTCGCGGAGCGGCAAGGCAGACCGCGTCCGACTGCCATCGCACCGCCGATCCCGAGCGGGGCACGAATGGGACGGTATTCGGTTTTTTCAGAGCAGGCTGGCGATGTGGCCGCGATCCTGATGTCAGAAGAAACGCTGCCGCTATTCGATATCGAAACCGGGCAGCCAGGAAAAGCACGTCCGGGTATTTGAGAAACTGTGCTTGCAAGCCAGTCTTTTGGTCTAACTGCCCACCGCAAAAGCAAACACATGAGCCAGCACATGTGCCAGCATCGCCGATTCCAACCCATGGCGCCAGAACAGAAATCCGGCAAGCATGCCGAACAGCGCGTTGCCGCCGACGATATGCAACGTTATCGGTACTGACAGCGCTCCGGTCAACGCGATCGCAGCAGGCAGATGGCCGATCCCGAACAGCAGGGCGCTGATGGCAATTGCAATCCAGGCCATCGGCGCAGCAGGTACAGGCGCTTGCGGGCTGTGCCGAAATGCATGCTGGATAAGCCATAGCAGAACGCTCATCAAACCCCATCGCAGCAGCAGCTCTTCGGTAATGCCGCCATATAGAACGCGTACGAGCAACGGTGTTGCCATACCTGTTTGTGCAGCCGCCAGCTCGGTGGGCGCGACTTGTGCAAGCGTAACCAGCAGGACGGCCCCGAGCGCACCACCCATCAAACCGGGAAGCAATTGCGGGGAAAATGCAGCCGGTACGGATTTCGACGCTGCCAATGCTTCGAATGACGGCGCATGCAAGCCGAGCTTCGGCGTCAGCGCAACCCCGGCCCATACGGCAAGGGTCAGCAGGATCGCGCTTTGCAAGAACGCTGCAACTGAAATGGCCCACAGCGGCGCCGGTGCCGGTGCCGGTGCCGCTGTAGCGGACATGAGTGCGGGCAGCAGCACAAGTACGACCGAGGCGACTCCCGGAATTCCGGCGAGCCACAGCAGCAATCCGAGCCGCCACGTTGTCCTGGATGCCTTAAGTTTCATGATCTGTGCCGATCAGGTCGCGGCCGGTTCAATACGCGGCAGAACCCGCCTGTGTTTATCCACCCAGTAAGCCCAGAGCACGAGCAACCATTGCGCCTGCCCGACCCAGGCGATCGCGTGCGCGTTGGGCGGCGGCGGTCCCATGAGGCTTCCGGCATAAACCAGCAGTAGAAAAACAGCCAGAATCCAGCAACCCCAATTGCCGCGCCGGTCGAGTGCCTTGGTGCTTCGCAGGTACCACCAGAATCCTGTCACGAATATCAGCAGTTCAACCGCCACGGTGGCGGGCAGCGACGACCACAAATGCAGGCCGAACATCGTTGAGCCGCCTGGCACGATCGGTAAATCCGGCCGGTGCACGATGGCATCGAGCAGCCAGTGACTGATCACCAGCAGTCCGATCACCAGCGCACCTGTCCGGTTCCTGCGCACGCTCCAGTACGCGATTCCGATTGCGAGCGCCCAGCCTATCACTGCAAGCAGGCTGTGCGAGATCGGATAATGCTCAAACACCAGCGGCGTCACAACTGTCGCGCCGGGCATGATTTGAACCCGCTCCAATCCAAGCAGCAACAAGGTGGGCCACAATAGATCGAGAAACTGTGCCGCCAGAAAAAACGAGCCGAGAGAGACGGAAGGTGCAATCGCCTTTGCGCCGAAGCCGGCGCCGAAATGTCCTATGAACATTTATTGCCCCTGTTCGAACGAGTCATGCCACGACACCGGGCAGTGCAACGCCGATTGTGACGCCATGAGTTAAGGCGATTGTAGCGAAAAACATGGAATTCCGAATGGACTTCCGTTGGATGGCGATCGACCGTGGGCTCCGAAGCGATCGCGCACTGACGCCGCTGCCATTCCGCCACTGCAGGGCGTCGTTTAAATTGAAGGGCGCACTCTGTATCTACCAGAAGCGCCACCAAGGCCTATCTACACCAGTCGACTGTTTTCCCGGCAAATATAATTTCTCGCTTTGAGGATCGAATACCGCCAATCCGTGCTTAACAGCCAACGTGCGTACGATCTCTTCGACGTAGGTGGCCTTTGACCACACTGCGCACATTAAGAGATGCCGGTCAGAGCGGTCAAACGCGATGCTCCAGGGGCAAAAGTCCATGTCATCGACCCTGTCATCCGGCACATCATCGAGTTCCGGGTGCCGCGCCGTAAGCTCAGTATAAAAGGCATTGATACCTGTGCTTTCCGGAAGTCCTTCATATGCTTCTTCGGGGCTGTCGCAAAGTGTGCGATACAACGCAACTGCGTCATTGTCGTTGCTAACGGCAGCTATAGGCCACACGGCCAAATCGAAACTCATATTCTCGTTCCGGTTTAATTCCGTCCGGTTATGCGTTCGCGCTCGGCCGCATGTTCGCCGGAGTTCCGCATGCATGGCAGAACTTGGCGAACGAGCCTTTGCGCGATTCGCATTTCACGCAATGGTCGTGCAACCCGATGCCGCAATGCGGACAAAAATCGTTGGCCGGATCTTTCAGGTCGACCGGCCGCTCACAGCCGGGACATACGCTTTTCGCAAGGCGCGCCAGCGCGACATCGTAGCTGAGCTCTTCACGGCGCTGCACGTCCGGCTTTTGTTCGGCAAGCTTTTGCCGCTCCAGATAGCGGTTCAGCGACACGATCGCCTGTCGTCCCACCAGCACCGTGATCAGGATGCCCACTGCGTAGCGCACGTATCCGCCATAGCTCGGAAGATAAGGAACCAGCTCGACGAAGAAGGCGAACAGCGCGAAGAAAATGAAACCCCATACGAACGGCCAGTAAGTGCCCTTTCTTTTCTTCGCGAACAGCCAGCCGGCAATCACCAGCAGCGGCAGCGTCAACGCCAGCCGGTACAGAAACACCCGCAACTCCTGGCGGCGCTGTGCGGAACGCAGCTCGGTTTGAGCGACACGCTCGAGTTCGTTCAAGCGCGTTCGCGCACGCGTTTCGGTCTGGCGCGCATTCAATGCCGCCTGCTGCTGCGCCTGGACATCGGCGAGTGCCTGTCGTTCGGCGATCTTCAGTTCGTCCAGCGCTTTGGTGCGCGTGATCAGCTCCGGATCCTGCTCGCTGCGCGCGGTCGCATGCCGTGTCGACAGCCAGTTGTTGAAGCTTTCGCGCACCGACCGGTAATCCGATTGAGCGACCCGTGCCCTGAGCTCAGCCTGTTCCAGCGCGTCGTTCGCATCCTTGCCCGCCGCCTGCGTGGTCTTGATCGTATTGCGCGCCTGCTGTGCCGCGCCCTGGTCGATGAAATCCTCCAGCACGAGCCTGCGTTCGACCTTCGGCAGGTTTTCCACGATCGTGCCGCCCAGCCCGATCAGGAAACCGGCGAATACGAATGCCACCAGCCACAGACCGCGGCGGAACCATTTTTCAGAGAGCCTTAGCGATTTGCTCATTTTTCATCATCCCTCGAAGATTGTGCCGGCCGCGCACAGGAATACCGCAACCACAAACGAAATCCAGACCTGCATCTGCCACGCACCGGAATCGCGGTGAATTAGAACTTTCATGCTTCCTCCTTGTTGAAGTTAAGGTGGAAGCATTGTGGTTGCTGTTACCGCGAAAGCCACTGAAAAACAAGTCTGGTCCTGAATTTATGCACCAGAAGTATCGAAGCACGATACTTATTTCACATTGAGCAAATTTTTCACGCGCTCATGAAGCAGTTCGGGCTGCACCTGTTCTGCAGGCACCGGCGCTCCGACATTGAGGCCGACCCGGCTCAGGATGCCGCGCCTGAACGGCCGCACCATCGCCACGCGCTCACCGTCGACTTGCTCGATGCGGCTGAAGAATGAGCCCCACAGGTTGGTCAGCGCCATCGGGATCACCGGCGGCGCCACGCCGTCCTGTTGTGCCCGCTCCAGGATTTTCATGATGCCGCCCTTGAACGGCTGCAGCGTACCGTCGCGCGTGATTCCGCCTTCGGGGAAGATCGCGAGCAGATCGCCATCCCTGAGCACTTGCGCGGCACGCTCGAACGCTTTTTCGTACGCGGCCGGATCGTCGGTTCGCGATGCAACCGGGATTGCCTTGGCAAGTTTGAACAGCGCGCCAAGTACCGGAATCCGGAAGATCCGGTGATCCATCACAAAATAGATCGGGCGCGGGCTCGCCGCCTTCATCAGGATCGCATCGACGAAGCTGACATGGTTGCAGACCAGCACCGCCGGGCCTGCCAGCGGAATGTTTTCATCGCCTTTGATCTTGAAGCGGTACATGAAATGCGACATCACCCAGGCGATGAAACGCAGCAGGTATTCCGGCACCAGCAGGAAAATGTAAGCGGCCACTACCGCGTTGGCCAATGCCACGCAAAGGAAGATTTGCGGAATGGTCATGCCCAGCTGGAGCAGCGCGCCGGCAATGACCGAGCTGATCACCATGAACAGGGCGTTCAGAATGTTGTTGGCGGCGATGATGCGCGCACGGTGCGTCGGCTGCGAACGCAGCTGGATCAGTGCATACATCGGCACGCTGTACAGCCCGGCCGACAGGCTCAGCATCGCGAGGTCGGCCATCACGCGCCAGTGCTGCGGCACTGCCAGGAACTGGCTCAAGGTCTGGACATCGGAAGCGGGCAGGCTGCTAGATGCAAGATACAGGTCGATTCCGAAAACGCTCATGCCGATTGCGCCGAGCGGCACCAGGCCGATCTCGACATGCCGGCGACCCAGCGTCTCGCACAACAGCGAACCGGTTCCGATACCGATCGAGAACACCACCAGCAGCAGCGATGCAACCTGTTCATCGCCATGCAATACTTCCTTGGCGAAACTTGGGAACTGGCTCAGGAAAACCGCGCCGAAAAACCACATCCAGCTGATGCCGAGCAGCGAGCGGAATACCACGATGTTCTGGTGCGCCATTTTCAGGTTGCGCCAGGTCTCGCTGACCGGATTCCAGTTGATTTTCAGTCCCGGATCGGTCGCCGGCGCCAGCGGAATGTATTGTGCAGCGGCACGCCCGGCCAATGCGAGCACCAGGCAAGCGACCGCGACATGGATATGGCCAACCTCGGGTACCGCGATCAGCAATCCGCCGACGATATTGCCGAGCAAAATGGCGACGAAGGTGCCCATTTCCACCATGCCGTTACCGCCGGTGAGTTCCCGCTCATTCAGCGCCTGCGGCAGATAGGCGAACTTGACCGGACCGAACACCGTCGATTGCAAGCCCATCAGGAAGATGCACACCAATAGCACCGGCACGTTCCCCATAAGAAAGCCGAATGCCGCGACGGCCATGATCGCGATTTCGAGGTTTTTCAGCAGCCGGATAATGGTGGTCTTTTCATACTTGTCGGTAATCTGGCCGCTGGTCGCGGAAAACAGCAGGAACGGCAGGATGAACAGCGCGCCGATTACCAGCCCGGCCATTGCCGGCGGCATCCAGCTGATCTGCAGCTGATAGGTGACCATCACGGTAAACGCGAACTTGAACAGGTTGTCGTTGGCGGCGCCCGAAAACTGGGTCCAGAAGAACGGCGCGAAGCGGCGCTGCTTTAATAGCGCAAACTGATTCGGGTGTGCCGCATCTGAAGACTCCGCCGACGCGGCAGTATCCAGCGACTGGTGTACCGGTGATTGCTCCATCGATGACTCCGGGTTGAAAAGTTGCGATTAATATACATGCCGGACACCGGGCTGAAAAGAAATTCTGTACTATTGCTGTCACAAGCTACCGCCGGTAGCAGAAATCGATACCCGATGAGCACGACCGCAGCCCTGATCACCGCACTCAAGGATGAATTGAAATCGGCACGCATGACCTATGCCGATCTCGCGCAAAAGCTCGACATGGCCGAGTCCAGCGTCAAGCGCATGCTGGCGAAAGGCGACATGCCGCTGTCGCGCATCGATGCGATTTGCAGCGCACTGAAGATCGACTTCGCCGAACTGGCGCAGCGCGTCGCCGATGCGCAACCGCTACTGGCCGAACTGACGCTGGCCCAGGAAAAAGCGGTGGTCGCGGACAAGAAGCTGCTGCTGGTGGCGATCTGCGTACTGAGCCAATGGACGCTGGAGCAGATCACGTCGAGCTACCGGCTCGACGAACCCGAAGCGATCAAGTACCTGCTGCAGCTGGACCGGCTCGGCATCATCGAACTGCGCCCGCTCAACCGATACCGGCTCAAGCTCGCGAAGACATTCAGCTGGCGGCCGCACGGCCCGGTGATGAACTTCTTCCGCGAGAATGCGCTGCACGATTATTTTTCCGGCGGTTTCGATCGCGAAGACGAGTCGCTGGTGCTGGTGCACGGATCGATCAGCAAGAGCCTTGCGCCGGTGTTTGTCGAGCGGCTTCAGCGCGTGGCGCAAGATTTCGCACAACAGCATCAGGCCGACCAGAAACTGGCGGACCGGCACCGGGAAGGGTACACGCTGCTGCTGGCGATGCGGTCGTGGGAATTCGAAGTGTTTACCCGGTTCCGGCGATGAGATTTGCCAGAAAATGGCGCGCGGTCATGCGAGCGCGTCATCGAACAATGCAGTGATCCCGGCCACCACATCGATAACCGGCTGAGAACTTCGTTCCACCTTGGTCAGGATCAGCGCTCCCTGGAAACTGGTGACCGCCATCGACGCAAGTGCCTCAGCGCGCGGCTCCGGCACACCGCTTGCCGCCAGCTTCGACCGATAGATATTCCTCCATGATGCAAACGCTTCGCGCCCGGCTGCGGCGACAGCCTCGCTTGTCACCGACAATTCGAGTAAGGTAGTCGTGATCGGACATCCATCCTGATACTCGGACTTTGCAAGCCATCCGCACAGCAGCTTTCCATACGCGCGCACCATGTCGGATGGCGTCGCATGCGCGCCGGATAATTCGGCCAGCGTGCTGGCGACCAGTCCGGATGCATAGCGGACGGTCTCGATTGCAATCTGCTCTTTGCCTTCGGGGAAATAATGGTAGACCGAGCCTTTCGGTGCGCCGCTCAATGCCACGATATCGTTCATGCCGGTCGCGGCATATCCGTTGCGCCTGAACAGCAGCGCAGCGGCGCGCACGATCTTGTCACGATGTTTGGGAAGTGCGGGCATTGCATACTCCGGGTTGGTCGGTGCTACGGCTTGCCATGCTGATCATTATTATATAGACTGGTCTACATCAACCATATCCCGGATCGCAGTTCGCCGGCACGCATACGTGAAGGATAAATCATGATGCAAGACGATAACAGTCAGCGGCAAGCGGCGCCTCCCGGTTTCACAAGGCATTTCCGGAACAGTCCGGTAACGGATGCCTGGGAGCCGCTGTATTCAAAACAATCGGATGAAAGAATCGTGCTGGGTTTGTACATCCGCGAAGCGCATACCAATGCGCGCGGGCTTGCACATGGCGGCCTGATTTCCGCCCTGGCCGACAATGCAATGGGACTGACATGCGCCAGCCGTTTTTCCACACCGCACAGTCTGTTGACGGTCAATCTGTCAGTTGATTTCCTGGGCACTGCAAAAATCGGCGAATGGCTGGAGTTCGATACGGTATTCGCGAAAACCGGATCGACCTTGTGTTTCGCGCAGTGCTACATCAGCAGCAACGGCGTTATATGCGCGAAAGCCAGCGCCACCTTCCGCGCACTTTCCAAATGAAGATGCCGGACTGCCGGAACTTTTTACAGCGAGGACACAACAATGGACACCATTCCGAAACCAATCGATATTCTGCATGAAGTGAACCGGACTGCGGCGTTCAACCAGTGGGCCGGCCTGGAGGTAACACGCGCAGACAACGGCGAAGTGGAGATCCGGCTGCCGTGGAAAAAAGAGCTGGGCCAGTACTCCGGATTTCTGCACGCGGGCATGATCGGCGCACTGATCGACACGGTATGCGGTTATGCCGCTGCCGTGGTGACCGGACAGCGGGTCCTTGCATCGCATTATTCGGTCAGCTGCCTGTCACCGGCGGTTGGAGATGCGTTCCTTGCCAGGGGCAAAGTCACCAAGGCAGGCAAGCGCCAGATATTCACTACCGCAGAAGTGTTCGCCGAAAAGGATGGCGTGGAAAAACTGGTGGCGTCCGGCGAGACCATCCTGGTGACCAGTGCGGATTAGCGCACATGTGCCGCGCGCAGCCTATGCAGAGATTACAGGCAGAAATGTGGCAGCTTGGATCCGTGGACGTTGCGGCACTGCGTCGTTTGGGTTCTCAGTCGAAAAGATGACTATACTGACGACAAAAGAATTCGTCATTTTTCCGAAAGCGATCGCTCAACATGCGCCAATCAAGACTCGTGCGGTTTTCCGTTCTGCTGCCTGCGGCTTTGTTCGCATCGGCTGCCTTTGCATTTTCACTATCCGATCTGTCCAACCGTGACGCGACCGCCGGGCTCAAGGCGGCGCTGGAAAAAGGTTCGGTCGCAGCTGTGGCCAAGCTCGGCGTCGAAAACGGTTTTTTGAAAAACGACGCGGTGAAGATCGAGCTGCCGGGCATCCTGCAGCAGGCACAACCGCTATTGAAGATGACCGGACGCGGCGCGCAACTGGATCAACTGGTGGTATCGATGAACCGCGCCGCCGAAAAGGCAGTGCCGCTAGCCAAACCGTTATTGCTCAATGCAGTGAAATCAATGAGCGTGACCGATGCCAAGAACATCCTGGCCGGCGGCGAAACGTCAGTCACGGATTTTTTCCGGCAGAAAACCAGCGGCCCGCTGGCAGTCAAATTTTTGCCGATCGTCAAATCGATTACCGACCGCTCCGGCCTGGCGTCGAAATACAATTCGACGGTAGCGCAGATCGCCAGCTTCAATATCGTCCCGGAACAACAGTCCACGGTTGAAAAATATGTCACCCAGCGCGCGCTGGATGGCCTGTTTTACATGATCGGCGAAGAAGAAAAAGCAATCCGGCGCGATCCGGTCGGTGCCGGCAGCAAGATCATCGGCAAGGTGTTCGGCAGCATGAAGTGAGGGTGGATGTGGCGCAATGCTTTAGCATACGGGTTGCAAATCGACGCTGGATGCGGACTGCATTTTGCAGCCGCTTCGTTGGCAATTTTCCTGCACGGCGCCCCGAAAACATTCGGCCGTCGATTGGCGATG
>JAKFFO010000015.1:0-2109 GCA_036675035.1 Oxalobacteraceae bacterium | reverse complement strand
GATGCCAAGGCCCATATGGCCCCACCGGCGTTCAGCGATGCGGCGATCGAATTGTCAGAAGACACGACTACAACGATCAATCTTCGCTGAGGCGGCCATGAACAATATCGATGCATTGGATCGCCGCCGCTTCTGTCAGCAGGTTCTGGCGCTCGCCGCCGGTGGGCTTGCACTGCCGACATTGCGTGCAGAAGATGGGGCCGCAACGGATAGCTATTACGAAGCCTTCGCGCGTAATCGGTACAAGCCATGGACGCAAGGATTTGCCGGCATCCATCAAGACCTGCCGCGCATGCAGATGCAGCTTACTGGAAAATTTCCGACCGAACTGCGCGGTACGCTGTTTCGCAACGGCCCGGGGCAGCACTCCATGGGTGATGTGCGCTACCAGCATCTCTTCGATGGCGATGGCTTGGTCCAGAAATATCAAATTGATGCAGGCCGCATCACCCACGAAGCGAGATTTGTACGCACCGAAAAGTTTGTGGCGGAGTCGCGTGCCGGGCGCTTTTCCCGTGCGACGTTCGGGACCAACCCGCCAGGCATGGAGCCAGCAACTTCTCCGAACGCCATCAATGCCGCCAACACCAGTATCGTGCACCACCATGGCGAGCTGCTGGCACTTTGGGAGGCTGGCCCAGCCACCCGGCTCGACCCTGAAACCCTTGAAACTCTCGGCACCAAGATCTGGCGGCCAGACTATGCCGGCATGCCATTTTCGGCGCATCCCAAGCTTGAGCCCGATGGCAGCCTGTGGAATTTTGGTGTCAGCAGCGCCTCCGGTATGCTTTCCATTTATCGGATTTCTTCCCGGGGCAATTTGCTGGCCGCGCATACGCACACCATTCCGCAGATGACGATGGTGCATGATTTTGCGATTACCGAGCGGCACCTGATCTTTCTTTTGCCTCCTTTGGTATTTGATATCGAGCGTGTCCGCGCAGGCGCCACCATACTTAACGGCTATGTCTGGAAGCCCGAACTTGGATTGCGGGTTGTGGTGGTGGACAAGAATGACCTGACCAGGCTGCAATGGTTTGAAGTCCCGGCCGGATTCGTTTTCCACGTCGGTAATGCGTGGGAAAAAAATGGCAAGATTTTCCTTGATTTTGTACGGTCTGCCGACGCATGGTGGCCGCTGAACGGCATACCGCAAATCATGCGTGGCGAATATTCATTCGCGAATGCGAGCCCCTACATCCCAAAGATCGCTCTCATGGAAATCGATCTTGCCAAGGGAAGTGCGCGCCAGACAGTATTGGATCTATCCGCAGAATTTCCGGTAGTCGATCCGCGCGCAGTCGGGCAAGCGCATAACAGCCTGTATGCTTGCGCGCGACTGGGCCACGCTGAGCGCCCGGGTTTCGACGCTATCCTGCGGTTGGACCGGCGTAGCGGCAAGGCCCAGCATTACCGTTATGGCGACGACTATCTGGTCGAGGAACACGTCTTCATTCCCCGTCCCGGCAGCACACGGCAAGATGACGGATGGCTGCTTGGATCCGCCCTCGATTGCAAGCGGCAAGCTACCGTACTGTCGGTCTTCGATCCGCACCGGATCAATGAAGGTCCGATTGCGCAGGCAAGAATGGAGCGCGTGTTGCCGATTGGCTTGCATGCGAGCTTCGTGGCGGCCTGACTTGCAGTGGCCTACAGCGAATTTACTCGGATACAATACCTTCGTGTGAACAAGGATCAAGACGACATGCGTGTGAAATACGACAAACTGCTCACCTGGCGAGATGTACGGATATTTGCATTGGCCACTTTCGCCATCAGCGTCGTGCTGGGCATTGTGCATCAAGCCATCAATACGCAAGGGACACTGCTGCAGCACCTCGTATTCTCCAACATCATCGGGTTCTCGATCTGCATCTCTTGCCTGGGCTTCGCCCGATTTGCGCGCAGCCCTAAACTATTGATCCTTGGACTGGTGCTGGCTGTACCGTTCGGCATCTGGATCGGGCGCACGCTTGCTCATGCCTACCTCGGGTTTCCGGTGCGGTCCATCCCGCGCGCGCTTGCCGAGGCTTATCTCGGTATGCCGCAAGGTACCAGTGCAATGATGGTGACCGGCCTCATTTTCGGCGCCATCATCACCGTGTTTTT
>JAKFFO010000222.1:0-13121 GCA_036675035.1 Oxalobacteraceae bacterium | reverse complement strand
AGCATGCTTACCACCTCGCGATCCTTGAACAGGCCACGCGTATTGCCTTCGCGAACGAATTTCGATAAATCCGCACCGAACAGCACGTTGAAGATGGCGTCAGGCTTCGCATCGGCGAGTGCCTGTACCACGCTGCCGGAATCGACCCGCCCCAATGGCGTTGCCTGCTCGGCGACGAACTCCACGTCCGGCTGTGCCTTCTTGAGCAGTTCCTTGAACGTCGCTACCGCGGATTGGCCGTATTCATAGTTGGGATAGACCAGCGCCCAGCGCTTCTTTTTCAGCGCGGCCGCTTCCGGCACCAGCATCGCGACCTGCATGTAGGTCGATGGCCGCAGACGGAAGGTGTAATGATTGCCGTTCTGCCAGACAATCTTGTCGGTGAGCGGTTCGGCGGCCAGGAAGAAGAACTTGCGCTGCTTGGCGAAGTCCGTCACTGCCAGTCCGACGTGCGACAGAAACGTGCCGGTCAATACATCGACTTTTTCGCGCGATACCAGCTCTTCCGCCGCACGCACCGCGTCGCCGGGATTGCCGTTGTCGTCGCGGATGATCAGCTCCAGTTTTTTTCCGTTCACGCCACCGGCGGCATTGACCTGGTCGATCGCCAGCTCGAGCCCCTTGCGGTACGGCTCAAGAAACGCAGGTTGCGCCTTGTAGCTGTTGACTTCCCCGATCTTGATCACATCCTGCGCCTGTGCCGGAGCGACAAGCGCGCCGGCCGAGGTCAAAAGGGTGGCCGCGGTTGCGAACCAACTGATTGTATTTTTCATGCAAGTCTCCTTCGTTATGTACCGATCGATGCGATTTACGGCGCCATGCAACCTAACGCAAGCCATCCTCGCCTTTGATTTCGTGGGACTGAAGCCCGCCCACGCGGGGTAATGGCCGGCCGCTGTCGGTAACGACAACGGCGACGACGATTTCGTTTGCACGCGGCGCATCCGCCACCCGCGCCTCCATGGCATCGAAGTGACTGCGCACGAACGCGGCATCCTTGTGACCGAGCGGCACATCGATAGCAGTGCCAAGGCCGCCCTGCTTCTTGCTCGATGGCACCAGCGCGGCGCCTTTGCTCACTGCCTGACGCAGCGGTGCGCCGAGCTTCGGATGCAGGAGCGCGGCCGCGTGTTCCAGCTCGCCTCCTTCGCCGACGATGGCAGCCTTGCCGTAGCTCTGCGCCTGGTCCGGGGCAATGCCGAGTGCTTCCACGCAGCGCTTTCCGAGCAGCGCGCCCAGTTCCTCGCCGATGGCGATCAGTTCATCGAGCGACTCGGAATAACGTCCGGTATAAGGATTGTCGATGACCGCCATCGCCAGCGCCTTGCGGGTAGGCGGGTCGATGGCTTTGCCCATTTCGAGCCGGATTTCGTCGACTTGCACGATAAGCTTGCGTATCTTTGCTGGCATGGCGTGGTCCTCAGGATAATAGATTGAAGTCGGAGAGTCGGGTCAGCGCAAGCCATCCCATTGGGCAATGTCGGCCGCCTTCAGACCGCCGACACGGGCATGGATGCGCGGGCCGGTACCCATCGCCAGGATGACAACCAGTTCGTCGGCGCGCGGCGCACCGGGAATTCGCGCCTCGATCGCATCGAAATGGCTGCGCACGTAGGCAGCGTTGATATGCGTCATCGGCACATCGAGCGTGGCGCCCGGCCCGGCCACTTTCTTTGTCGATGGCACGATGGTCAGCGCATTGCCGGGTTGTCCCTTGGTTGCGCTGCCTTTTCCCGCTGCATAGGTGGCCGCATCTCCTTTCCAGCCCAACAGTTCGCGCATTGCATAGCCGCCCGGCACATGCCACAGCGCGCCGTGTTCGAGCTCGCCGGCCGAACCGATCAACGCACCTTTACCGTAACTTTCGATTTTCTCTGCCGGCACCGCAAGATGCTCAAGCAGCTGGTGCGCGAACCTGATGCCGACATCATTGAGCTGTTCCATCATCGGCAGAATGTCCGGTTCATAACGGCCTGCGTACGGATTGGTCAGCACACCCGCAATATAGCCGCGCCGCAGCGGCGTTGACGCGGCCGGCCCGAATTCGTGATGGATGTCTTCGACATGGCAAAAGATGCGGCGAATTTCGATCATGTGCAGTTCCTCGCGGGTTTCGCTTTGATAGTGTTCGGCATGGCGCGGTTTGTCATCAGAATAAGCTCAACACGTTACGGATGAAAGCCCGCGCTGAATTTTTTTCGGCGTGTCAAAAACATAACGACCGGCCTGCAGCGCTGGCGCCATGCCGTCATGCCGGTCGGCCTGCAAATGAGCGACGCGTCCCTGGCAGACCAGCACCGCATCCCATATCAGCCCTGCCTGTCGCAAGTCGCGTGCCCGGACAAGGCCTGCACGCAATGCGTTGTCGATCAGCCCGGATTCGAGCCGCGGCACGTCGACCGTGACCGGCAAGCTGCCCAGATCGGCGTTGTCTTTCAGTTCACATGCGGGAGTGCGCCTGATGCGCGCATCGTCCACGTTGACTTGATTGGCGATCACGGTGGCTGCGGCATCGGCCTGCGCAGCGGTCGCAGCGAGTACCGTGACGCTATCGGCGATACCGAGTGAAAAACTGCGTCCGCGCCAGCCGCTGGTTGCGATACCGCGCACCGGCGTGTGCGCTTCGATCAGGATATCGCCATCCGCCTGCAACTCGCCGCGCATCGCCGCGCCGGTCGCGGCATCGACATCGGTGCAGATGCCGACCCGGTATGACGCATGCGCACCGAGATAAAGCGCGATGTCGCCGCCGTTGTTGACGGCGGCGCGGCCGATGCCCGCCACCGCATAGCATCCGGCGATCTCTTGTGCGACGGAACCGGCGACGGCGGCCATCGGCGTGATATAGCCGGCGCGGAATGGATGGCAGGCATCCCACATGCGACGCGCAACCGCACCGTTGACCGGGCAGTCGCCGCCGACCGGCCTTTGAAGCGCATGAAGTTCGTTCACCAGTTCCGGCAGTACGGTCTCAAAACGGCGCCAAGCGCTCTGGTGCGCGGCCCGGATTGCGTCGGCGCTGCCGTCGGCCTGTATCACCAGGTCGATCGGTCCGTGCGAAAAATGCAAGCGGCCGTCCGGGAGCGAAGTGAATTGGGGCGCCATGATGCGTTCTCCGGTCAGCCGAGCATCGGACCGACCGCTGCAGGCCATGCGTTGACCGCGGGCTGTTGCAGCCACTTGCGGCCTGCCGGTGCACCTTCGTTATGCCATGCGCCGGTATCCAGGGCGGAGAACAGCGAGCGTATGTATTCCATGTGCCCGCCAAGCGCCTCGAAGTCGGCAAGCTTCATCGTGAATTCGATCGGCGCCACGAGTGCGGGCGTCGGCACCGTTCCGAAGCTGTTGTCGGGCATGCGCATCACGTCCGTCATGATGGTAATGCCGCCGCCGGGCCAGATATAAGCGGGAGCGCCGCCGCAAGTCACATTGACCAGCGCCTGCTTGATCGAACGCGTCAGCAAGACCGGGTTTTCGGTGACGCCGGCGCGCAGGCTGCCGCCCGCACCGCCCAGGAACAGGACCGACGTCAATGACGGCTCGCAATTTTCGCCGATCCGCTCCACCACCTTCTGCACTTCTGGCGGCATCGCCTGCTCGACCGGCCGCAGGTTCTCGTCCAGCACGAACCAGACCGCATGCTCGCCGGTGGTGGACGTCATCAACAGGCGCAACCCGGGGCGCGCGATTTCGGGGTCCCAACCTTCGATAATGCTTAACGGGTCGGCGATATCCGTTCCGCCCCATCCGATACCGGGATTGGCCACCTGGAAATAACGGCCAGGCGTCGACTTGCGTCCGCGGATTTTCAC
Organism: Oxalobacteraceae bacterium; assembly: GCA_036675035.1. GTDB lineage: Bacteria > Pseudomonadota > Gammaproteobacteria > Burkholderiales > Burkholderiaceae_D > MESE01. The sequence goes on along the minus strand of JAKFFO010000222.1, from coordinate 9,309 downwards.
GCCCGACAAGGGAATGTCGAGGCACCGCCCCGCCTGGTGCTCGGTCAGTACGCCGGTGATGTGATCATCGACGACGATCACTTCATCCACGTTGCCGAACAGCTGCTTGGCAAAAATGCCGATCGTCGCCGATCCGCATCCGACCCGCATCCGCCGCTCTTCGATGCCGTTGACGATAGGCGCACGCCCGGCCTGAATCACGACCTGGGATCCGCCGTCAATTGCCAGCTCCGCCGCCTTCTTGTTGCCGAGAAGCTGCATCATTTCGGCGGTCAGGCGGCCTTCCTTCTTGCTGCCGCCGGTAAGATGATGGACACCGCCCAGCGACAGCATCTGGGAGCCATATTCGGCGGTCGTCACATGGCCGACGACCTCGCCCCTGTAACGAACATTGGCTTGCTCGGGGCCGAGATAGCGATCGGTATCGATCTTGACCTTGAAGCTGCAGTAACTGAATATGCCTTCGGTCACCACGGTGACCATGTCGACGCCGTCAACCTTGGACGCGACGATAAACGGCGCCGGCTTGTAGTCAGGATAGGTGGTCGACGATCCGACGCCGGTGATGAACACTTCGCCGCTCTGCAGCAGATCCCCGTTCCAACCGGGCTGCGCGGCAATTGGTGCGCCAGGCTGTTCCGCCATAGCGCCAGCACTCGCCTTCAGCACCGGACGTCCCGAAAAAGGGACCACCGCGCCATTCTCGGAATCAAGCGTCTTCCTCAGCAGGACCACAGGATCCACGCGGACCAGCGTGCCCTCGACGTTCGCATACCGGTCGCATGCGCCGGATCTGCCGGCCGTGATCTGACAGAGTACGGGACAGGCGTTGCACTCAATCTTGTCGCCGGCCATCCGCTCGTTGCGCGGCTTGGCACGCTCAAGCATTGGCGGCTCGAATCCTGGCAGGCCGTCGGTTTTCGTATGCTCAGTCATGATGCGGGCGTCTCCCCCGTAGTTATGGTCGCATGTCAAATTCAATTGAATGTAGTGTACACTACATTTTCATTTAGTGTACACTACATATTAGTGTTGTACCCGCTACATCAAATGAAAAGCCGCCCAAGGCAACCGCCGCTGGCCGGCAGCCGTCCGTCGCCGCGACTTGACTGCAAGGAAATGCCATGACCCATGTAGTGACCGAAAGCTGTATCCACTGCAAGTACACCGACTGCGTCGAGGTATGTCCGGTTGATTGTTTCAAGGAAGGGCCCAATTTTCTTGTGATCGATCCGGACGAGTGCATCGATTGTGCTGTTTGCGTGTCCGAATGCCCGGTGCAAGCGATCTACGCGGAAGAAGATCTTCCTGCTGACATGCAATTATTCGTTAAACTGAATGCCGAGCTCGCCGCGGGCTGGCCCACCATATCGAAACACAAGCCACCGCTTCCCGATGCGGACAGCTGGAAAGATCAGACCGGCAAGCTTGCCCACCTGGAGCGCTGATCGCGCTGAGTTTTTTAATGTTTGCCATGGAGAGAATATGAGTGCCCTCAATGAAGAACGGGTCCTGAGCGTCCACCACTGGACTGATCGTTTGTTCACTTTCACCACGACGCGTGAGCCGTCGCTACGGTTCAGCAATGGCCACTTCACGATGATCGGCTTGCGCGTGGAAGGCAAACCCTTGCTCCGCGCCTACAGCATCGTCAGCGCAAACTATGAAGAGCATCTGGAATTCTTGAGCATCAAGGTGCCGAACGGTCCGTTGACGTCGCGGCTGCAGAATATCAAGGTTGGCGACACGATCGTCGTCGGCCGCAAGCCGACCGGAACGCTGGTCACGGATTACCTGCTGCCCGGCAAACGCTTGTATCTATTGTCCACCGGAACCGGCCTGGCGCCTTTCATGAGCATCATCCGTGACCCCGACACATACGAAAAATTCGAGCAAGTCATTCTGGTCCACGGCGTGCGGCAGATCGACGAGCTCGCGTATCACGATTTGCTGGTAGAGCATTTGCCCAATCATGAGTTCCTCGGCGACATGGTGACCAGCAAGCTGCGCTACTATCCGACAGTCACGCGCCAGCAATACAAGAACATGGGACGCGTGACGGACCTGATGAGTAACGGCAAGCTTTTTTCAGACCTCGGCGTACCGGCCCTTGACGCCAGCGTCGATCGCATCATGATTTGCGGCAGTCCGGGGATGCTGCGCGACCTGAAGCAAATGCTGGAGGAAAAGGGTTTTACAGAAGGCAATACATCGACGCCGGGCGACTTCGTGATCGAGCGCGCCTTCGCCGAGCAATGATCTGCACAGTTTCATATGGTCGGCCGCATCGTGCGGTTGACGGCTTGAACGACTTTCGATAGCGGCTGATTATGGCAACCTCTTCCCCACGAGCCACCACCATCCATTCGGCAGCCACGAGGCGGCCTCGGGTGCGCGAGCTTGCAGCGCAGGCGACGCAGGAAAATATCCTGCGCGCAGCAACCAAGGTGTTCGCCAAGCATGGCTTTGCCGGCGGCCGTATCGAGCAGATTTCAAAAGCTGCCAAGTCGCACGACCGCATGATCTACTACTACTTCGGCAACAAGGAAGAGTTGTTCATTGCGGTTATCGAAGAAACCTATCGGCGCTTCAACGACGCGGAATCGAAGGTCGTCCTTAAAATGGATGATCCGGTCGACGATCTGAAGACGCTGGTGCGTTTCATGTGGAATTACTATCAGCAGCATCCAGAGTTCATCACGCTGCTCAACAGTGAAAACCTGCATCGCGGCAAGCATATTTCCAAATCGCTGCGCGCACGCGAATATTCGTCGCCGGCCATTTCGCTGCTCGACCGGATCCTGAAAAATGGCGCCGATATGGGCCTGTTCCGCTCCGACGTCCGGGCGCGCGACATCTATCTGATGAGCGCCGCGCTCGCCTATTTCTATATCTCCAACCGATTTACGCTATCGGCGTTTTTGGGGGAAGACCTGGAAGCACCTGCGGCAATGACGCATTGGGAGGAATTCATTACCTCCGCCGTGATCCGCCAGGTATCGATGATGAGCGACGGCCGTACGGCAACGGCGCGATGAGCCATTTCTTTTAGAGTGCCTCACAAAATGAATTGTCACTCCGAAAAACAGATGTGAAGCAGGAGTGTCGGGACATTTCGTCAGACGTTCTTAACAAAACAGGAGAACCAGCATGGCAGACGCAGGCACCGCACCGAAATCCGGAAAACTCGTGATCAGGAACATCGGCCTTCTATTGTCGGGAGACATCGACCATCCGGTCCTCCAGGCCGATACCATCGTGGTCCATGACGGCTTGATCACGGCAGTCGGCGCCGCGGCCGATTGCGACACCGCGCAGGCCGACGTCGTCATCGACGCACGCAAGACCTGCGTGGCACCCGGTTTGATCGACAGCCATGTGCATCCGGTTTTCGGTGACTGGACGCCGCGGCAGAATCAGCTCGGATGGATAGACTCCACGATGCACGGCGGCGTGACCAGCATGATTTCCGCCGGCGAAGTGCACTTGCCCGGCAGACCAAAGGACATCGTCGGCCTGAAAGCGCTCGCCATCACCGCGCAGCGCGCGTTCGATAATTTCAGGCCCGGAGGCGTCAAGGTAATCGCCGGCGCTCCGGTGATCGAGAAAGGTATGGTTGAACAGGATTTCAAGGACCTTGCAGAAGCCGGCGTCACGCTTCTCGGCGAAGTCGGACTCGGTTCGGTGAAGGCAGGCGAAGAAGCGCAAAAGATGGTGGCGTGGGCACGCAAATACGGCATCCAGAGCACAATCCACACCGGCGGCCCGTCGATTCCGGGTTCCGGCCTGATCGACAAGGATGTGGTGCTCGAAGCAGATGCCGACGTGATCGGCCACATCAACGGCGGCCACACCTCGCTGTCGGAAGCCCATGTTTGCGAGCTGTGCGAAAAATCGAGCCGCGCGATCGAGATCGTCCACAACGGCAATGAGCGCGTCGCGATCGCAGCGGCCCAAACTGCGATCCAGCTCAAATGCCCGCATCGCGTGATCCTCGGCACCGACGGTCCGGCCGGATCGGGCGTGCAGCCGCTCGGAATATTGCGCATGATTGCGCTGTTGTCGAGTCTGGCGCGGATTCCAACCGAATTGGTATTCTGCTTTGCGACCGGTAATACCGCCCGCATCCGAAATCTCAATTGCGGCCTGATCGAGGTCGGCCGGGCCGCGGATTTCGTCTTCCTGGACAAGGCTCAGCACTCCGCCGGACGCGACATGCTGGATAGCATGCAGCTTGGCGACATCCCGGGAGTAGGCATGGTAGTCATCGATGGCATCGTCCGATGCGGACGCAGCCGCAATACACCGCCCGCCACTGAAATTCCGATCGTGGTCTCCGGAGCCGACTAGCCGGGCCGAGCAAAGCATTTGAACAGTTCGTTGGTGGTGTGCGGTGTTCCCCTGTCCCGCGAGCGGGACAGGGGAACACCGATGCGACATGCCAGCAAGCTTTTGACGCCCTGCCAAAATATTTCCAACGACATTCCGTTGTAGTTGTCGCCAGCGCCAGACTCCGGAAGCAGCATCGATATCAGTGGCTTTATTCGTCTGGATGCGACCAAATAGGCATCGGATTTTTTATCTATAGCCAAAGTGATCGACCGGCCACGCGATGCGGCTTGGCTTTTTACCGCACCTTTTCGATCTTCCCGGTCGGACTCCAGAACCGCTCGCGACCGAACAAATCACACTGATTCAGCCATAATCAAAGCGGACCGCTTTAATCTCTAGCAACCGACAATCGACGAAACGGAAACGCCATGAGAAAAAATGAAGCCCAATCCGGCTCCGCTGTTTTTTACGGCTGGTTCGTGGTCGCGGCCGCCTTTGCCGTGATGCTGATCGGTTTCGGCAGCGCCTACAGCTTCAGCGCGTTTGTCGATGCGCTGCAGAACGAGTTTTCCGCGTCGCGCGGTTCGGTTTCAATGGTGTTTTCACTGGCCGGATTTCTTTACTTCGGATTCGGCGTACTGAGCGGTCCGCTCGCCGACCGCTGGGGCGCGCGCCGCTTGGCTATTGCCGGCATGGCGGCGGTCGGAACAGGCCTGATCGCCGCCGGCTTTGCGCGCAGCCTCACCGAAGTCTACGTCGCATACGGACTCGGTGTCGGCCTGGGCGTCGGCTGTTCCTACGTGCCGGTGGTCGGCACGGTGCAGCGCTGGTTCGTCAACCGCCGCGGTTTTGCATCCGGCCTTGCAGTCAGCGGAATCGGCGTGGGTACGCTCGTGATGCCGCCGCTCGCCGCATTGCTGATTGATGCGGTCGGCTGGCGCAATGCCTACTTCGCGCTCGGTGCACTTGCCGTGGGCGTCGGCGTGGGCATGTCGCTGCTGATCGAGAACGATCCGCGCAATCGGGGGCTGGCCCCGGACGGTCAGCCGCTGCCATCGAGCGCTGGGCTTGCGCAAACGGCGCAGCCGGCCGGTGCCACGATACGAGAAGCAATCAGGTCGCGGCAATTCATTGTGCTGTATGCCGCCTGCATGATCTGCTCGTTCGGCGTATTCGTGCCCTTCGTTCACCTGGTGCCTTACGCAATGGATCACGGGATTGCAGCAACCTCCGCGGCACTGCTGATCGGTGCGATCGGCGTGGGCAGCACCGCCGGGCGCTTCTTTCTCGGCGGACTTGCCGACCGGATCGGCCGACCAATCGCCCATCTGATGATGTTTGTCGGCATGGCGTTCGCATTGATCATTTGGGCAGCATCAACCGCGCTGTGGTCACTCGCAGCATTTGCATTTGTCTATGGCGTGTTCTACGGCGGCTGGGTGGCGATCCTGCCGGCGATCGTGATGGATTATTTCGGCGGACGCAACGTCAGCGGCATCATCGGCGCGCTGTACACGAGCGTAGCCTTCGGCACTCTGATCGGCCCCAGTGCGGCCGGCTTCGTGTTCGATATCAGCGGCAGCTATACCCTCCCGATCTTCGCCAGCGTATGCGCCAACCTGCTTGCGGCGGGCATCGTCGCCAGCATAGTGAAGGCACCGGCGCTGGCCCGCAAAGCGGCGAACCGAGACCGCGCACGCATGCAATAACGTCAGCGATCGAACGCATTTCCGTAGCTTGCGCCGGCGCTTGGATCCGCTACCGTGAATTGCGCTTTGGAATGGCCGGCAAATCGGAACTGCTTGTCCGTCCTGCAACAGCGTTCGTGCCCGGCGCGGAAATACTGAATCGGGACAACACGGCGTATTGGTGTGTGTCTATCCATCGACCTGTCCGGCAACTTATCCATCTGCCTTTTCATGCCTTGGCCGAAATGTTTTTATCTCGGGAAATCCCTGGATTCATGATGGAGCCCGGCTTCAAAAGCCGGTTGAGACCCTTCATGCTTCATTCCGGTGTCGACCCGGCCAGAATCGGCCAAACACGTTAAAACACTGTGAACTAAAAACGGGCTTGCCCTTCCAACAACATAAGGAAGGCGGAACTTTTTCCTTCCTGCGCAGGACACGACGAGCTCGACCACCGGTTAGCGCAGCAGTGCAACAGTGCCGGTATTCCTGCTCCTTCAATCAGACGTCTTCAATCAACGGCAAGGAGTGATTCTTATGGCAGACCAAGACAAGGATCGGATGAACCCGACGGCGGGCCAAAGGGCTGGTCCGGGCCTATCGATTTCCGATTCAGCAGACAATCCCCAACAGAGCACTGGCGCGAGCGGCAACATGTCGGGCCGCACCGATTCCGGCGGCGGCGCCAGCGATTCGGTTCGACGCACTGCCGATGAAGCCAAGGTCTATGCCAAAGACATGGCCGGCCGCGCAAAGGAACAAGGTCGATCCATGTTCGAACAGCAAAAGGAATCCGCTGCCGGACAAGTCAATTCAGCCGCACATGCATTTCGCAGTACCGCGGAACAATTGCAGGGCGAAGGGCAATCGCAGGCCGGGCGCTATGTAGGCATGTTTGCGGACCAGCTCGAATCGATCGGTGATCAGTTGCGCCATAAGAACATGGATACGCTGATCCGCGACGCCGAAGACCTGGGCCGGCGTTCGCCCGGTGTTTTCCTGGCAGGATCCTTGATCGCCGGTTTCGTATTGGCACGGTTCCTGAAAAGTTCGGCAGAGCATCGCCACGAGTCGTCGACTTCGAACATGTCATACGACGATCAACGCTACAGCTCATCCTACACCGACGACAGCCCGGAATTTCTGGCAGAGGGATATGGGCCGATAAGCAGCGATCTGCTCGGAGATTCATTCGATGACACTTCGATCAAGGGCAGCAGCGCCACCTCGGCTTCCACAGGCGCTGGCAGTGGCAGCCTGACCGGCAGTGGAACAAGCACAGGCAGTTCGGGCACCACCACCAGCCAGAGCACGACCGCTAGCTCAAGCCTGACAGGCAGTACAAGTGGCTCCGGCACATCGGGCACTGCGGGAACATCGGGCACTGCGGGCACTGCGGGCACTTCAGGCACTTCAGGCACTTCAGGCGCCGCCGGCACCGGCAGCAGCTCCGCCATCACTACCAGTGCAACGCCGGGAAGCGCCGTCACCGGCGGTACCGGTGCCAGTGACAAGATCACGCCACCTTCACAATCAAATACAACCAAACCTGGAGGAAATACCTATGACCCCCGATAGGAACGACAAGTCGCTCGCGACGCTATTTTCGGACTTGACGCGCGAAACAGTCGACCTGGTGCGCCAGGAAATCGCACTTGGGCGTGCCGAAGTCTCGCAGAAAATTTCCAGCGCACAGACCGGCGTCACCGCGGTTGCAATCGGCGCGGCCGTCGTGCTGGCTGGGCTGTTCATTATTCTGCAGGCGATCGTCAATGGATTGGCGATGGTGTTGCCACCGGAAATGGCACCCTGGCTCGCACCGCTGATCGTCGGTGTCGTGGTCGCGGTCATCGGCTATGTCATGTTGAAATCCGGCAGCTCGAAACTGAAGCCGGATAATCTGATGCCGCACCGGACCGTGGATTCACTCGTGAGGGACAGGAACGTAGCCAAGGAGAAAATGCAATGACCGACCACACCAGAAACCGCACGGCAGACAATCGCCCGCCCGAGGAAATCGAACACGATCTCGATCGTACTCGTGCGCAGGTCAGTTCTACCATCGATGAGATCCAGAGCCGGCTTACACCGGGGCAGATGATGGACCAGGCATTCCAGTATGCGCGCACCAGCCTGCCCGCCGACTTTGGCGCCAACCTCGGCAATGCGGTCCGGGACAATCCGGTTCCGGTCGCACTGGTCAGTGTCGGCCTCGCATGGCTGATGATGTCCGGCCGGCAATCGGATGGACACGCCCGCGCACGCCGCCAGTTGTATAGCAGTCGCGATCTGGCGGGGCGCAATGCCGCAGCCGACTACGACGAACTGTACGGTGCAAGCTACGCGACAGGCATGGATACCGAGGGTGCGCAGGAAGGCAAGATGCATCGTGCGGCAGCCGCGATGAGCGAGAAAGGCAGCGATCTGAAGAACCGGGCAAGCGAAACCGGCCGCGGCCTGATGGGCAAGGCCAGCGACCTGAAACACAAGATCAGCGACACCGCGTCATCGATGACCGGGCGCGCGAAGGACATGACCCATCAGGCGCGCGACAAGATGCAGGGATCGGGCGGCAATGCGCGGTCGCGCGCCAGCGAACTCGGCCAGCGCTCTCAGCAGCAATACTATCGCGCGAAAAGCAACTTCAGCCACATGCTCGAAGAGCAGCCGCTGATGCTGGGCGTGCTCGGAATTGCAGTCGGCACATTGTTGGGTGCAGCGTTGCCGAGCACGCGGCGTGAAGACCAGATGATGGGACGCACGCGCGACAACATGCTGGAAAAGGCCAAGGAAACCGCAAGCCAGCAGGCCGGTCGAGTCAAGGAATCGGCGAAGCGCGTCGCCGATGTCGCAAAAGACGAGGCCAAGTCAGTCGCCAGCGACACGTCGTCGAGCGTACGAGGCAAAAGCGACGGCCAGGACAGCACGGCCGGCTCGGCAGGATCGGTTGCCGACAGCTCGAAAACGGAAGGCATGCCGGGGCAGCACGGGTATCACTGACCGCCTCTATTGAAAGACCGCAACGGTTTTGTAATTCCTTGAAGCCCGGCCCGCTCGCTCGACCTTTATGGATCGAGCGATGCGGGCCTTTTTCATTTTTCTGTTGTGACGCATGCGGACGCCGCTGCGCCGCACCAAGCATTAGCGGATGTCGATCCAGGCTCGCCCTTTCAACCGGAAAGGACACAATTGACACTATTGTTTGTCGCAACGCTTTTGTTCATTCGTTCGATTTGTGCGCTCCGCCCGCTAAGCAAATGAAGTCTCATGCGCCGGCTTCGGCCGCACT
>JAKFFO010000230.1:0-2127 GCA_036675035.1 Oxalobacteraceae bacterium | reverse complement strand
TGGACAAAGCGACCCTGGACAAGCTCAAGATAGGTATCTTCACTGGCACGCCGGCAGCCGACTGGCTGGTAAAAAACAAGCTTACCAAGCAGATGGTGTCGTATCAATTGCAGACCGGCGATCGCGATCAATACCCCGGCCAGATCATCGAAAACGACCTGACCTCCGGCAAAATTGATATAGCGATCGCCTGGGGCCCAATCACGGGCTACTTCGCGAAAAACGCACGTGACGTGCCTGTCGCAGTAGTTCCTTTTCCTCCCAATGCCGACGGCATCAGGTATGGCTTCAGCATTGCGATGGGAGTCCGGCATGGCGAGCAGGAATTCCGCGACCAGATCAACACTCTCATCGACACGAGCCAGCCAGAGATCAATGCAATTCTTCAGGAGTACAGCGTACCGATAATATCGCCGGCGACGCCCACGAACAAAGTCACTGCTTCTTGACGGATGATCGCCCTGCGTGACTAAGCATGCGGGGCAAGGAACGTGAGCCGATGATGCGCCTGAAATTGAAGTATCGAAACTGCGTGCTGCCGCTAGTGTTCACGATGGCGATAGCTTGCCAGATCGTCTCGGTCGCAGCAGCACAAGATCTCACTGTTGCGGAAAGGACTCTGTTCCTGGACAAGCACTTCAGCAATACCGGAAAGCAGGAAATCGAATACCTGTTTCAGCAGAAAGCCAGCGATATTGCAGCCTTCAGCGACAAGGCAACGGTAGATGTGCATGAACGCCATCCCGACGGAACGGCATCGGTCACCATCCGGTTTCTGGCGGACGAACATGCCGTTCCAATTCCGCCGATCGAGCATGCAGCGGGCAATCCTGTAATCCTCGGCTTCCTGGAAAGTGATATTGCAAAGATGAAGCGCCTGACCGGTGGTTCGACCAACTATTTTCGCAAGCGTATCCGGCTGGCGCTTGCTGCGACCGATGTGCGCATCCGCGAAATCTTTGTTCCCTACATGGACGGGACTGTCCCGGCACAAGAAATTACCGTCTTCCCGTATACAGAAGAACCCCAAAGAAACCGTCTGGGCCCATACGCCCAGAAGGCGTATGTTTTCATCACCAGCGTAGCGGTACCCGGAGAGGTCTACTGCATCTTTACGATGTTGAACGGAAAAATGGACCAGGCGGCCGATTCCAGCATAACGATTGCCGGTGGCGATCCGAAGCAATGTAAATCACAAAACTAAGCACACGTTCTCTTGGCAATAGTCGTATCGGACCGCAAATCGGGACTGCATCGTGAGAATCTTCATTTTTGAGCATACCCGCGTAGTGACGCCCGGCGTAGCGACGCCCGGCGTAGCGACGCAGGGCGTGTCGGCGCCCGCCGGTAACGGCACCTCATCCTCTTCCGGGTTTCGCGGCGATATTATGCTGCGCTCCCTGCTGACCGACATTTCGAGTATTGACGCCGTCGACGTAATAACCTTGCAAGGCTCGGCGCCGCAACGCTCGAATAGCAGCATGCTTCAAAGCGCAGGCCCCGAAGAATACCTGGAGGCCATAGACGACTGTATCGCACAGGCCGACGCGGTCTGGCCTTTGGCACCAGAATCACATGGGCTGCTGGAAGCCATTTCAAATAAAACCATTCAGCATAAAAAGATACTGCTCGGCAGCACCGGCGCCGCGGTCAGTGCGGCTGCCAGCAAATACCATAGTTCATTGACACTGCAAGCCCACGGCATCCGGGTGGTCCCTACTTATCGAGTTCAGGCCTGCCTGCCATCCGATCCGCACGGCTGGGTGGTAAAGCCGGACGACGGCGCCGGATGTTCCGACACCCACATTTTTTTGCACTCGAAAGCCGCAGTCGAGTGGATTGCCGCACATCAACAGGGCGACTACGTATTGCAACCATATATAACCGGGCGGCCGTGCAATTTATCGTTGCTGTGCCGTGACGGCGAAGTATTGCTCATGGCATGCAACGATCAGCGCGTGGCCGTGTCCGACAACCAGTTCCATTACATGGGCAGCGTCGTCAACAGCTTCGATGACGCCCATGGAGAATTAAAGAGCCTGGCCCTGCGCGTACTTGCCGCCATCCCGGGCTTGTGGGGCTACGTCGGCATCGACTTCATCGTGACAGAGCACGGCCCGGTGGTGC
>JAKFFO010000016.1:0-56820 GCA_036675035.1 Oxalobacteraceae bacterium | reverse complement strand
ATTCACCGCAGCGTTATTTCGATGCTTGATGCAAGAACGACTGCTGCGGCAGCTGCAGTAATGATAGCGCTTAATGATAACGGTTGCTGGCGTTCCGGATATTGAGCCAACACAGTGAGATAGCGGTTGAGAGTCTGCTGCATCGGCATTAACTGTTCTGCTTGAGAATTCATGCGCGAAATCACGGTTCATGAATTGCATAAAAATTTTAATAGTACTAATATGGTACTAATTGAAAAACGCGTGAGAACCCATGCCAACGTCAGGGATATGCATCATTCCGGAACGCTACGAAATCGCCGCAAGCATTGATCGGAACAGAAAATCGCGCAGGCCGCTCGGCGGGTCCGACTTAAAGCCGCATGTCGATTCTGTAATGCGCCGCATCTCACATAATTTATCTTCGGAGGGATAGCTCCATGGCCGACTTTATCGATACCTGGTCCGATGACCACAAGCATTTCGCGCACCTTCTCGATCTTCTTGAATCGCAGATCGGCTTCTTCCTTGAAGACAAAACGCCGAAATACGATCTCATACTCGATATCATGTATTACATGACCCACTATCCGGATATCTTTCATCATCCCAAGGAAGATCTTGTTTCGGCAAGACTCAAGGAGCTCGATGCCGGCGCCGCTGTTGTCGTGAATGAACTGACAGGGCAGCATGCAGTTTTGCGCGAGAGCGGTACGAAATTGCTGGAGCTGCTGCAGCGAGTCGTCGATGGCGTGATGCTGAAACGTGAAAACATCGAGCAGCCGGCCAGAACATACATTGCCTATTTCCGCCTCCATATGGCGAAAGAGGAAGCGAATATTTTTCCCGCCATGCGGGCGCTGCTCAGCACCGACGATTGGGCGGCCATTGAGAAAGCGGCGCCATTCAAGGAAGATCCGCTGTTCGGTAACGGGGCACTCGAACAACGTTATGAAGCACTGCATCGGCAGATCATGCGAGAGTCGGATTTCGAAGCTGCGGCCTGAGGGAAGGCTAGGCTAGGCGCGGCACGTCATTGCGGAGCGCCGACAGGCTCATGTAGGCACCTGCGGAAAGGAACCAGCAAATGGATGAAGCACCGCGCATTGCTTTTCTTGTCGGCAGAGACGGCGCCGCGGCGGCAGCCGAATGGGTCAGACGCACATTACGGATTTACCGCGCAAGCGTGCTGAATCGAAATCACTTTGCCAGTTCGCCAGCATACAGACGCGGCTTCATCGAATCGTATCTCGGATTCAAGCGCTGGCTGGCACAGGCAGATGCGGGATGCATCGGACGCCCAGATGACTGTGCTGATGTTGGGCACGGCTGATTGTCATTCATTCTTAAGCCAACCAGGAGAACCTCATGTTCACTCTGCATACAAAATCGGTTAATCCAGTCGCCGGCGTCAGTAAAAACGCCACCAGCGAACAAGACTTGAACCATGTTAATGAAGCGCTTGACGAGGCGTTGCGCGAATCCTTTCCCGCCAGTGACCCGATCGCCGTCAGCTTTACGTGTGTTGTCAGGAAAGTGCTGATGCCGATGTAAATCGAGCGTTGTCCACTATCGTTTACGGATGCTCGGTCATTCACACTTGTACAAACGGATCAATCAGGAGGATAGGCGATGGCACAGAAGCATGCCGAATCAGGAGAAGTCATTCATGTTGCACCGCTCGGGCCCGCGCTGGCGTCGGCCACGACTACTGCCATCATCAAGGCGGCACAGCTTGAAGTCATTCGCATCGTACTGCACGCCGGAAAATCACTGCGGGAGCATCAGACGCCAGGAGAAATTACCGTCCAGTGTATCGAGGGCAGCGTGGAATTTTCCATGCCGGATAGAACTACTGTGCTCAACCAGGGCGACTTCCTTCATCTGGAAGCGGCAGTACCTCATGCGCTGAGAGCCATTGCCGACACGTCGCTGCTGGTCACCATTTGCCTTGCGCCAAAGGGCCGCTGACAACACGGTTCTCGCTTCGAATAATCAGGGGCAGGAGGAATTGCGGCGTACAACGATCCGGTCACTCGGCCGGCTTGTCGTTCCGGAATTGATTCATCGTGTCGATCGCCAGCGCCGAATGCGCGTAAGCGGCACCGGCCCGCATTTCCGACGCGACCCAGATCGCTTCCATGATCTCCTGTTCGGTAGCGCCTTTCTTAAGCGCCAGTTCGGTATGGCCACGAATGCAATACGGGCACTGGGTAACATGCGCGACCGCGATCGCAATCAGCTCCTTGGTTTTCGAAGGTAGCGCACCATCCGCAAACACGCGCTGGCCGAAGGTCCTGAACGCGCCATAAATCTCCGGTGCAAGTTCGCGCCGCTTTTGTGCCAGGTCTTTCGATACGTCGGGATAAATATGATGTTCGTGCATTGCACATGCTCCTTTTGTAAGGATCAGCTTAAAGATCAACTATAGGCGTCAATCGCCAGTCTCAACCGTTCGTGCCTGCCGCATTGTCATTGAAACAGCCGCAATCGGCTTCTGTTGCAATAAGCCGATGGAGGTCGGCAAACCTTGCGGTGGCGGTGTCGGAAAACAGGGGATCGTGTGGTGCGTCCGGCAGCTGAGCGCCGATCTCGCGCGCGTCTTCATCGTTCAGAGCGGCAACGGCCAGCGGAAACAAGGCCAGCTCCTCGACCGCCATGTTGTGGCGCAAGCGCTCGGCATAAAGACGAATTTCAAGCGGCAATTGCGACCACGATATCGTTTCCTGTCGCGCCGCCGATTCCAGATCGCGCATCAATGCATTGCCTTGCCGGCCCAGCACGTGATGCTGGCGCTCGATTTCTTCGCCGAGATCAACCGGAAGTGCGCCTTTGCCGCGCAGCGCAGCAACAATACGATCTTCCAGCGGATGATGATGGACATCCGGGAATTGTGTCAGGTAGCTCAGCACATCCACCAGCAGCGTTATCTCTGATATCGTCGGCTGCGATTGCGACAGCCGCGCAGGAAAGCTATCGAGCAGGTTCGTGAGCCTTTCGAGATTGCGATGTTCCGCTTCCAACCGAGTTACAAGTGTTTTCATATGTACCATCGCCACAGGAGGCCATCATAATCAAAGGGAGTCGTTCGCCGGTCCCGATACATTATAGGACAGGCGATTGTTCGCGTGGTTCTGTCGAAAAAAAGGAGCTAACGACGCCGCCGCAGGACGGCTTTATTGCTTGCCGTTTATTTCGAATTTTTTTCCGAAGCTTCGGCGACTGTGCAAATCCTCGTTACTGTGTGCGGCAACTATTTCGACCAACTCGTGTCCTGAAAATTATGCATGCATTGCAAAGGGGGGTTGCGATCTGAATGCTATCGCCATGTGATGTAAACTAGGTCGGGTAGTTGTGAACGATACACACACGATCCGGCCTGATCCAGCCCCGCTTCGCAATCAGCTCTCTCAGAGATTTCGGTGACGGATCTCGATACAGTGCAGTACATCGAGAGCGACAGCGTGGCCAACTGGCAGCAAGGCAGCTTGTATGTGTCATGCTCAGCCTTCCGAACAAGAGCTTGGCTTGAGAGACAAGGATCGTGCATCATGCTCATCACCGTTTCGCTGATAGCTTTGGTACTTTTCGGTCAGCAGTAGCGCCCGGATCCGATGCGGGCGGCAGACTTCTTGAAATCCATGAAAATTCAGATCGCATCCGACCTGCATCTTGAGTACCTGGAAAAGCCGTTCCCGGGTTATCGCGTCATCGAACCGGCCAATGCCGATGTGCTGGTGATCGCGGGCGATATCCATCGCACCACCGAGGCGATTGCCGCATTCGCGGACTGGCCGGTGCCGGTGATCTATGTGCATGGCAATCATGAAATGTATTTCGCACAATGTGCCGATCTGATTCAGAACATGCGTTCGGCGTCGGCCGGCAGCCAGCTGCATTACCTGGAAAAGGATGAGTATGTACTGCAGGGCGTACGCTTTCTCGGCTGCTGTCTGTGGACCGACTACCTGTTGGGGTCGGACGATCCGCTTGCGGCAATGGCCGAAGCGCAAGCGAAGCTGAGAGACCATCAGGTGATCCGTACCGGCGACGGCTTATTTGCCGCACAGGATGCGCTCGGCATTCATCGGGATTCACGACGCTGGCTGGAAATGAAGCTCGACGAAGAATTTGACGGGCCGACTGTCGTCGTCACGCATCACGGTCCGCATCCGGATTCAGTTCATCCGCGGTTCGCCGGTTCGATACTGAATGCCGCATTCGTCAGCGATTTGACGCCGCTGTTGGGCAAGGCCGCCTTGTGGATTCATGGCCATGTGCATGACAGTTTCGATTATCAAGTATCCGGAACGCGGATCGTTGCGAACCCGCGCGGTTATCCACTGAACCGGCTGTCGGCAAAATCGATCGAACAGATCGAATGGGAAAACAAGGGATTCGATCCGCATCTGGTAGTAAGTATCGGTGCGTTTTCCGGCACGGCCGGAAGCGGCGCAAGACCCTGAAAGCGTTCTGGACGATAATCGAATTGTCATTTGATCATGTTGTGAACACCGTTCTGTTGCTGCAACCAATCGATGCAAGTAATTTTCCGCTCAAAACTGTTTCTTTCATTGCTGATTACGTGCGGCTGCGCAGCCGCGGCTGAACCGCCGGCGACATTAATGGAATGTGCCGGCATTCTCGAAAATGCTCAACGGCTTGCATGTTACGACAGACTTGCTGCCGATAATCTTTCGGGCAACGGCGCAATAGTCAATGAGAGTTCTACCACTTCACAGCCCAAACCGGAATCTGTTACGCCAACGGAAAACCCAACCGATGATGCACCGTCAACATTCAGCCTTGCCAGACATTGGGAAACAGACCAGGAACACAAGCGCGGCATATTCGCGTTTCGTCCGCATCGCACGAACTACCTTATCGCCACCTATAGCTCGTCACCCAATGAGGCGCCGTATCGTCCGTTCAGGACATTGACTTCCGGCGAGAATCTGTCGAATGCGGAACTGGCGTTTCGAATCGGATTCAAGATGAAGGTCATGGAAAACGCGCTGGACACGAATTCCGACCTGTGGGTCGGGTACACGCAGGAAAGCTTTTGGCAGGCAGGTAACCACAGGGCATCCAGTCCGTTCCGCGAATCGAATTACCAGCCGGAAGTCATGCTGGTCACGCCATTGACCTTTCGATTCCTGGGAATGCATGCCCGTTTTGTCAATCTGGGATTTGTCCATCAATCGAACGGGCAAGCTTCGACGCTCTCGCGCAGCTGGAATCGCGTGTACGCGCAGGCCGGCCTGGAGCGCGGTAAATTTACGCTTCTGGCGCGTGCATGGAAACGGCTCGACGAAGATCCGGCGGAGGACGACAATCCGGACATAAACGACTATATGGGATACGGCGATGTCGTGGGCACATACAGAAGCAACGGCCACGAACTGTCGCTGCTGGTTCGGCGCAATTTTCGCACCGATCGCGGCGCAATCCAGGCCGGCTGGGCCTTCCCGCTGGCGTCCCATCTGAAGGGATATGTGCAGCTGTTTTCCGGGTATGGTCAAAGCCTGATCGATTACAACTACCACCAGAACACGATCGGTTTCGGTTTCCTTGTGAGCTATTAGTCGATCGAATCTTGTACCGATCAAGTCAGACCGGTAACGAATCACAATGTGATGCAACTCCTGCCGCGTTCCGTAACGCCTTCCGTATCAATGCAGCTTGACCAGAGCGGTGGTCCGCTTGACCAGAAAGCGTCCGATCGCCAGCGCGCCGGTGCGCACTGTTCCCAGCACCGCCTTGTGATGCATCAGGTGCAGGCTGATGTACATGATGCGCGCAAACAACCCTTCCACGAACCAGCTCAATCCCTTGAGCGAACCCATCAGGCTGCCGACGGTGGTTTGCTGTCCCATCGACACCAGTGATCCGTAATCCCGGTATAGATATGGCTTGTCCGGCGCCGGTTTTCCCTTTGCCTGCCGGATGAAAGTTTCAAGCAGATAGTCGGCTTGCTGATGCGCCGCCTGGGCGCGCGGCGGCACCGGCTTGCCATCGACATCGACACAGGCGGCACAATCGCCCAACGCGTAAATGTCCGGAAAGCCGACGACATTCAGCTTGTCGGTGACCAGGATCTGACCTGCTTTATTGACAGGCAATCCCAGATTGCCCAGAAATTCAGGCGCCTTGATTCCTGCGGCCCACACACAAATATCGGAAGGATGCGATATACCGTTCGCATCCTTCACGCAGTCCGGCTGTATCTCCACCACCCGACAGCCGGTAACGACCACCACCTGGCGCTGCTCGAGCAATCGTGTGGCGGCAACGGAAACGCGTTCCGGCAGCGGCGCCAGTATGCGTGGAGCGCCCTCCAGCAACTTGATGCGCACGTCTTTCATCGGGTCGAGCTGGCGGAAACCGTAGTCGGCGTAGACATTGCTCGCTTCGCGCAGCTCCGCCGCCAGCTCGACACCGGTAGCGCCGCCGCCGATGATGACGATATCCAGTCCTGCAGCGGGATTGCTTTCCTTCTGCAGCTCGGCCATCGTAAGCAGCTTCAGCATTTTCAGGCGAAACCGTTCCGCATCCTCGGTCGCATTCAGCGAGATGGTGTTTTCGCGGGCGCCCGGCACACCAAAATAATTCGAAATGCTGCCGACCGCTATGCAGAGCGTCGAAAACGCCAGCGTGCGCTCCGGAATGATCACTTCATCGGATTCGCCCATGATCGCGGACACCGTGATCCGGTTCGCGGCAGGGTCCAGGCCGGCGAGGGCGCCATATACAAAGGTGAAGCCATTGTCGTGGGCCAGCATCTGATACGACAGTCCTTCCTGATGAATATCCAGCGTGCCGGCCGCGACTTCATGCAATGACGGTTTCCAGATGTGATACAGGCGGCTATCCACCAGCGTCACCCGGTTGCGGCCAAGTTTCCGGCCCAGCTTGCTGGCAAGCTCCAGTCCGCCCGCACCGCCACCCACGATCACGATATTGCTGCTCATGTTGTTTTCCGATGAAATTAAAGTGGATAGTTGAAACCGAAATAGTTCACGTCGAACCGCCGTATTTTATCTTGGACGGCACTTTCTTCGCGGTTAATAAAGTCGAAGAAACAGGTTTCAAATTGAAAATTCATGTCGGCTATGTATTTTCGTATCTCGTCAATTGAAATTATGCGGAACGGTCGCCATGTCTTCACAGGGAACAAAAACATCAGTATTTGTTCTTCTTATATTTACGTATGCCGTTGACGAGTAAGTACGGATGCAAAGTTGATGGAGTGATTTTTTACATGGCTGCATTATTTCCCGAATCGCCGTTTATCCCCGCGTCAACGCTAGATACCGCGCCTGTTTGCGAATGGATCGCACCGGCCGTGCCGACGCAACGCGGAATTTACTTTAGTGCATGCAAGGTACTGCCTCCCGGAATCCCGGATTGCCTCCAGCTCGAGATCGGCCATTCGGAAGAGGGCGCCGAACGCTGCACGGCGGCAATCTATGGCGAACGTGCCTATGTAATTCATTTTGAATTCAAGCCACGGCGAAGCGTATGATGGTGCGATAACTTGCTTCCGTACTGCGGGATGCGGTCGGGAATGAACAAAGGCGAAAAGATGGACAAGAACGATGTGGCGCTGGAAGACCTGGAGCGAATGGCTGCCGCGATGGCACAGAAAATTCCCGAGCTCGAATGCCCCGAGTGCTGCGATTGCGGATGGCTGTACCAGTATGTCGAGAAGAGCGCTAAAATTTATACTGAAGAATGGGAATGGGCCTGTTTTTCAAATACGATAATCCGGCATCATCTTTTGACGAAAGCGAAACGAGCCGGCCTTGCGTAAGTTGCTTGTGGTGTGTTGCAGGTTCGGGAAATCTGGTCAGGCGATCCACTCCAAATTCAATCTGGAAAGGTATTTCATACTTTCTCGCCGATCGCATTGACTTCGCGATCCATCACTTTCCCTTTCCGCCGCGTCGTCGCCGCAGCGCGGCATTTTGTGCCTGCAATACCGAATCGACACGTTCCGATGCTTCGCGTGCCAATTCATGCGCCAACTCGCCGTCGGGAAAATATTCCGGGATACGAAAGCTCAGCCACGCATAGGCCGAATACATCCGGCAAGTGTCTTCGACATCCTGGAGATTCTGACGCAGGAAGCCTGCGGGATCACGATGCAGCGCGCATACCTTGCGTTTTGCCAGTGC
Source organism: Oxalobacteraceae bacterium (assembly GCA_036675035.1). Lineage (GTDB taxonomy): Bacteria > Pseudomonadota > Gammaproteobacteria > Burkholderiales > Burkholderiaceae_D > MESE01. Next base: position 48,664 of record JAKFFO010000016.1, on the reverse strand, counting down.
GCGTGCCCAGTTTTCCCAGGCTGCGTGCAGGGAAGGGATCCGCGATGAAATCGGCACCATCGACAGCATGAATTTTTCTGCTATCGAAAGCGGCAAGGTATCCAGCCAGAGCGCGCGCTCCGTCTGTTCCTCGGTAATGCGTGGATAGAAAAATCCGTCGGGCACATCGATGTTGTGCACGAAGCGCTTGAACAACCTGGTCAGCGATTGTTCGCCGGTAACGGAAGAGATGCGATGCAGGTGTTCCAGCGAAGGTGCGACGGAAAAGCCGGCCGTGGCAAGCGCGGGAATTTTTTCCTTCAGCAGCGAACGCATCACATGGTGCGTCTCATCGTCGTAGCCGGCGACGAATCCCTCTTCGTGTACGCCGAAACGTCCCGCGCGGCCGGCAATCTGCCTGGCCAGCGCTGCCGGTATCTCTTCTTCCTCATAGCCGTTGTACTTGATCGACGTCGTCATCACTACGCGTTCGATCGGCAGGTTCAATCCCATCGCGATCGCATCGGTGCCGACCACGATATCGGCTTCACCGTTGCGAAAGCGCGCGGCCTGCGCCTGGCGTACTTCGGGCGACAGATTGCCGTAGATTGTCGCGACGGAAAATCCGCTTTCGGCAATCATGTCGCGCCACATCAGCACATTGCGGCGCGAAAACGCAATCACCGCATCGCCGCGCCGCAGATTGCGCAACTTGCGAACCGGGCCCGGTTCCATCGCAAGCGGCCCCTTGCGCCGCAAGGTATGGATTTCGATCGGACATTCGAGCCGCTCGGCGAGCGCTTCGACCGCACGGCGCGCCTCCAAGGCGCCGACCAGATAAACCACATTGGCCGGCGCACCGCATACCGCCGCAGTCCATGCCGCGCCGCGGTCGCGGTCGGCCAGCATCTGGATTTCATCGATGACGGCGACATCGACCCATGTCCTGGAGTCAAGCATTTCAACCGTGCTGGCGACGTGGGTGGCGTCTTCGGCGATCCGGCGCTCCTCACCCGTGATCAAGTTCACCTTGAGCGGTTTTCCATGTGGCCGAGCCTCCAGCAGGCGTTCGTAGTTTTCCAGGGCCAGCAGCCGCAGCGGCGCAAGATAGACGCCGGTCTTTGCCTTGATCAGTGCTTCCATCGCCTGGTGCGTTTTACCGGAATTGGTCGGGCCGAGCAGGGCGATGAAACGGCGCGGCAGTCGGCGCGCGAGATCGAACGAGGCAGGATATTCCGCCAGATTGATGCTTTCCCGTGTGAGCAGCGCATGCCGTTCTTCCTGCTGCCGCTCGATTGCGTGTACCAGCCGCTGCTCGATGCGATCGAACATCTGCCCGACCGGATCCGAAGAATTGTTGTCTTGGAGCGTGTGCAAAAAAGAATTTGCGTCCAGCCCCGCATCGTCCGCCAGCGCGGCAATTCTTGCGACGAATGCAAAGGCGCTGCGATGCAATCCTTCCATTGCGTCCGCATTCACGCGTGAGCGGATCAACTCCATCTGGCCATCCGGGCCGAGCCTGCGCCACTTGCTTGGCTTGGCCAAGACGCCCTGGGCCGGTACCAGACGATATGGCACATGCAGCGGCCCCACATCGACAACGCCGGAAAAACGAATGAAGACGCTGCCTTCGAGCTTGAGCAGTTCCGCGCCGAGGCGTTGCGCATAGCGCTCCGGGTCTTCGGAGAGAGTGGCGGGTTCGGCGGGCTCGGTATCCGGAACAGCGTTCGTCATTGTTTGATTGTTGGATATCAGCAAATAATCCGGTCGCCTGGCGGTCACCGCAAACGCGCTTCACGCGACCACCCGAAAACGGTCATGCGCCGATTTCTATCTCAGATGAATTTTGCAAGTGCTTCATTTGTACTTGCATCGTCACTTTATCGGATTGCAGCGGGGATGTATTGGAAATCGAGCGAGGAAATGGGAAGTTCCTGTGCAACAAAACAGGCTCGGCGGTATTTTGGTCATCCGATTAGTCATCCGATATGTCGAGGCGCCCGACGACGCTGAACTTGTCAGTTCCGTCGAGCTTTACCACGATCATTTCCCCGGAAGACGGCGAAACGCCTGTGAGCGCCAGAATATTCTGAGCATGCGTAACCATAATCAAGTTTGCGTTGCTGTTGCGATTTGCGGCCCGGGCGAATACTTCCCGACTTTTTTGTTGCCGTTCATGCTGAGGCTCGCTGAACATCGAGTCGAGCATAGGTGCCGGCTTGACGCGCCCGAATGCAAGCCGCGCGGTGTCGATGCACCTGCACCAACGGCTGGACAGCACATCGGATACGGGAATCTTGTGATGCCTGAACGCATCGCCGATACGTTGCGATTCGGCGCGCCCCTTGTCCGACAGATTGCGCTGAGTACTGCAATCGCCGATCGTGAAGTTCGGCGGATCGCCGATTCCCGGGTTCGTCACCGCATGGCGGATAAAAACGATATGGCCGCCGGATTTCAGCGCCGACCAGACAGCCTCTTCATTGGCCGACGCTGCGGAGGCGGGGAGTGCCATCACCGATGCAAGCATCAGCATGAAAGAACGTCTGAGCATGATCCTGGCCTCCCAGATCAAGTCCGGTTTGAAGCGCTCCGATCAATGGAGCGACTGATATGCATTCCGGATCAGCTTCACGGTCAGCGGCAGTTCTTCGTAACCATCCAGGTCGGCTGGTTCGTCGACGCGCGGAACATAGCCCCATCGAGACGAACGCACCATGCGGATATACCTGGCATCCAGATCGCCGGCCGTCGTCAGCGTCTGCAGTGCTTCGCGTTCAATTTCGTGGATCAGGCGCCAGGTCAGAACATGGCCTTCCGAGCGATGGCGCTCGACGATTTTATCCACCGCGAGCGCCATGCGCGCCCGAACGGCAAATAGTTTATGTCCTTGCAGGAACTTCATTTGAGCACACTCTTGTGGTAAAAGACTGTATGGGTGTACAGTATAAACCATCCGCGCCGATCAAGATATGCGATAGCGCAAGCGCCTAAATGTCATTCGGTCGCAAGCGCCGCAAAACACGCGCGGATTGTAGACAGATTTACAATTTCAAACAGGCCAGGGCGATTAAATGAGAGTAGATACGGCGCAGTCCCTTTTGAAGGATGGGCAGCGTTGCATTGTGGCGACAAAGCGCGGCGAATTCGAGGTTCGCTGGAGCGTTGCCAACTGGTGCTTTTTTTACCTGAGCCGCGGCACGCCCATCGTATGCAAGGATGACGAGATCGAGGAATGGTGGCCGATGATCGATTAGCTTGCCGGTACGACTTTTGGTATGTGATGCATCGCGTGGCTGCAGCGCCCGAAAGGGCGCATGAATCATTTTGTGTAATCGGTGGTTCGGCAGTACTCGACGAGAACGGCGTTCCCAAACCACGTCCCAAAACCATCGTGGAACTGGCGCTATATGGGTGCAATACGACGGCGTCTTTGCGCCATTTGCCTGTTGCCGGAACGCGGCGCGCTTCCGCTTCATCTAATACGACACGGCCGTAAAAATTAATGGCAAAACAATGCGATCGGCAGGAATCAAGGGCGCCGCGAAAATACGGCCGGCCTTAGCCAATAGTCGGCTGGATGCGGTTGCTTGCAAAGGATCTCGAAATGAATACCTGTAATGTCAAGCTCGAACACAGTGAGGAAGTTGCGTACGGAACGATGGCATTTCATTTTACAAAGCCGGATGATTTCAATTTCAAGCCAGGCCAGGCGATCGACCTGATCCTTACCGACCCAAGCCTCAATTCTGAAACCGACCGTCATACATTCTCCGTAGTCAGTGCGCCGTTCCAGAATGAATTGATCGTTGCCACACGAATGCGAGATAGCGGCTACAAGCGTGTGCTTAGGCATCTCGCCATCGGCGCAGCCGCAAGAATAGAAGGTCCGTTCGGATCGCTTACGTTGCATAACAATCGAACACGGCCTGCGATCTTCATAGCTGGCGGTATCGGCATCACGCCTTTCATGAGTATTTTGCGGCAAACCGATAAAGATCAACTTCCGTACCGCTTGGTATTGCTGTATTCAAATCGGCGACCTCAGCATGCGGCATTTCTCGAAGAACTTCAGGAGTTGGAAACCACGTACAAGAATTTCAAGCTGGTCGCAACAATGACCGAGGAAAGCCGCTCCGATAGTCATTGGAATGGACCAATCGGGTCAATCGACGATGCGTTGATTAAAAGCGTCAATGCGGACCTTGAAAATCCAATTTATTATCTGGTTGGGCCACCGCGCATGGTAGAGGCGATGAGGGAAACATTGCATCGTATCGACGTTGATGACGATGATGTTCGCAGCGAAGATTTTTACGGCTATTGAATGCGAAGGCGATTTTCCGGCGACTTCAAGTGACGCCGGCGCTGCAGGCTGATATTTACAACCGCAGCTCTTTAGGATGCATGCAATGATTCAGGATCACAGTTCCAGTTCCGAAGCAGTTTGCCGCGACATCGTAAATTGCGTATCCGAAGCGCTTATTTTTGCGGATACGGAAGGCGTCATTCAAATCTGGAACCCCGGAGCGGAAGCGGTATTCGGCTATTCGCAATCCGAATCCGTCGGTCAGAGTCTTGATCTCATCATTCCGGAACGATTGCGCAACGCGCACTGGAGTGGCTTCCGCCGCGCTGTGAGCGAAGGCGCCACAGTTCATGGCAGGCGATCTATGGTTACACGCTCCCTGCACAAGAATGGTCATGCCATCTACGTCGACATGAGCTTTGCGATCGTGAAAAACGAAGCTGGTGAAGTGATCGGTTCAGTCGCGATCGCACGCGACGTGACACAGCAGAAGCTGGCCGAAAAAAATCAGAAACCGGCTCACGCATGAGCGGGAATGAATAAGGTCTGCTTAGACCCGATCGCGATCAACCGAATATTGCTTTCAGGAGCGCTTCCGGCGCAACAATGCGCGTGACGAGATGCAAGGATATCTTTAGCATACCGATCACGGCCGATGCGTTTTGATGTAACGAACACACGCGCAAGTGCGATGAACGCAAGGCTTCATTCAGCGCTTTCTGGCCAAGAAGCGATCCGGCAAGGATTCAGCAACAATTCGCTGCACCGGTGCTGTTTATGCCGGTTCCCATCAGCGTGTCTCCAGGGCGGAGGCAGGCTCAATTCTGCAATACCGAACTGAAAGTGCCGCAGATTCATTGCGCGGTGAAAAAGCCGGTTTGCATGCTTTGCAATGCATTATAATTTCCCCATGGAAATTAGATCCCCCACGCAACTTGCCAGCTTCATTGAACTCATGGTGGATGCTGTCTTCGCTGTCGATGCCGACGCTCGCGTGGTCTTTGCCAGTGCTGCATGCGAGCGCATTTTCGGGTACACGCCGCAGGAAATGATCGGCAAGTGCATGTTCGACATGATGGTGCCCGAAGATCGGGACCCGACCCGGCAGTCGGTACAAGAGATCATGTCCGGCCAACTTCAACTGAATTTCGAGAATCGCTATATCCGCAAGGACGGGCAAGTCGTCCACATTATGTGGTCGGCGCGCTGGTCGCCGGCGGACCAATTGAGGATCGGGGTCGCGCGTGACATCACCGAGCGTAAACACGCTGAATCGATGCAGGCGGTGCTCTATTCCATTTCCGAAGCCGCGCACGCTGCCGACGATCTGCTCGCGCTGTTTCAACGCATTCATCACATCGTCGGCACCTTACTGCCAGCAGATAATTTTTCCATTGCGCTGTATGACAAGGAAGCGGATCAACTGAGTTTTCCCTATTTTGTGGATGAGTACGAGCAGGCACCCGAATCCTCCAAACCGGCCGGTACGCTCTACTCAGAGCCTCTCCTTACCGGACGGCCGCTTCTGCTGACCCCGGATACGGTAGCGGCTCACCTGGAGGCGCCGCAAGTATCCGTCAGCACGCATCCGCTTTGCTGGTTGGGTGTCCCCCTCAGATCGCACAAAGACACGATCGGTGTGCTGGTGGTCAAAAGCTATCCGGGTGGCGTTTGCTACAGCGAAAAGGATCTGGCACTGCTGCAGTTCGTGTCGACTCAAATCGCCACCGCCATCGAGCGTCAGCAAATGCAAATCCGATTGCAGCAGATGGCGCAGTATGATCAACTGACCACGCTTCCCAATCGCGGATTCCTGTACGATCGTTTGAAAGTCGCATTATCAACGGCAAGGCGAGAGCAAGCGCGATTGTCGTTGCTATATCTGGATCTGGACAAATTCAAACAGGTCAACGACACTCTCGGTCATCACATCGGAGACTTGTTGCTGAAAGAGGTTGCCTTACGTCTGAAGCAGTGCGTGCGCGAATCGGATACGGTTGCACGTGTAGGCGGAGACGAATTTGTGGTGCTGCTCCAGCACGTGCAATTGCCGGAACAAGCCGTGATGGTGGCGGAAAAAATCCGCAACGCCCTGAATAACCCATTCACGTTGGACGGGCACACCCTGACCATCTTGCCAAGCATCGGCATCGCACACTCTCCCGAGCATGGCGATGACGAGCAAGAACTGATCAAGCACGCCGACAAGGCCATGTATGTTGCGAAAAGCAGTGCTAATCAAAGGCCGATCGACATTGAAAAGAACGGGCCTGGTAACGCTGCTCAGGTGGAATTGCCGGCTTTGGACGGTACGTCATGAAGCGGCGGTATTATCGGAGGATTCAATGTCAAAAAAAATCCCTGCTCATGGCAGGATTGACAAGAGAGTGACACTGGATTTTCTAGCGTGCTGCCGGTCTGAATGCCGGGGATACAAGTGCTCACAATGCATTGAGTAATGTTCGAATTTAATTTGACATAATATAAATTATGCGTCGCACCAAGTAAACTGGCAGGAGCTTACAAATCATATGTGGGCATCTCAATTGATCCAGGGCGGACATCCACTGCATTGTCTGCACCTCGCGCCAGCATCTATTTGCTCCAGCTCGGTGTTCGAAACGCATCGGCCAGAAAATCGATCAGGTGCCTCAATTTTAACGGTAGCTGTTTTCGGGACGGATATAACGCATAGATCCCGAGTTCGGTTGATTTCCAGTCTGGCACCAATTCGATTAGATGCCCGGACCGCAAATCCGCGTCGACCAAAAAGCTCGGCTGCAAGATAATGCCCTGATGCTGTAGCGCGGCGGCGCGGCACGTGTCGCCGCTATTTGCATGGAAGCGCGGCTTGGTCTTCACAACCACGCTTCCATCCGGACCATCGAATGCCCATTCGTCCCGGGACGACCAATAAGTATACGAGATGATGTCGTGACCAGCCAGATCTTCCGGCCGCTTTGGCGTGCCGCGTCGCTTGAGATATGCCGGCGACGCACACAGCACCATACGCGTCGATGCCAGCTTTCGCCCGATCAGGTTCGGGTGCTGCGAGCTTGAAATACGCACGGCAAGATCAAATCCGTCTTCGACCAGATCAACGGTACGGTCGGCCAGCGCCACATCCAGTGTGATCTTTGGATGCATCGACAGGAAAACACCCCACAGCGGCGCCAGATGCAGTATTCCAAATGTAACGGGCACGCTGATCCGCAACAGCCCGCTCGGCTCGGCGCTGCGCGAACTCAGGTCCGATTCAGCTTCCTCGACTGCAGCCAGTATTTCGGTGCAGTGATCCAGAAAAGTCTGGCCATCGTCCGTGAGGGAAAGCTTGCGCGTGGTCCGGTTCAGCAGCCGCACTCCCAGGCGTTCCTCGAGCTCGGCGACATGGCGCGACACGGCCGCCTTGGATGTGTCGAGTGCGTCGGCGGCGGCAACAAAACTGCCGGCGCTGACCACCGCGGCAAAAGACTGCATCTCCCGGAGCTTGTCCATTGTTTCACTTTTCAATACAAAATGTCATGGTAAGTCATATTTATCTCACAAATCAATACATATAAAGTGACGTCATGGGCTTGCGGCAGTGGCCCCAATCAACCATTCGAGGAACACATTATGAAAATCACAATAGCAGGTGCGGGCAACATGAGTGCCGGCTTGGTCAAGCAGTTGTCCAAGGCGGGTCATGCAATCCGTGTCACCGCACGTAATTTAGACAAAGCGCTAGCGCTGGCGAACGGCAATCCCAGCGTGACGGCTGCGGCTGCCGATCAGGCTTTGGGCGATTCCGATGTCGTGATCGTGGCGACCGGTTATGCCGACGCCGTGCCGGCCTTGAAATCGCTGGGCGACTTGACCGGCAAAGTGGTGATCGACATCACCAATCCGCTCACCCCGGATTACTCCGGGTTGAAGATCGGCCATGCGACTTCTGCAGCCGAAGAGATTGCTCGGGCGATCCCGGGCGCCGAAGTCGTCAAGGGATTCAATACGGTGTTTGCGCAAGTGTTGGCCGACGGGCCGGAGATAAATGGCAGCCAGGTGCCGGTATTTTACGCAACCGATAGTGAGCGCGCCCGGCAAACCGTCAAGGTGCTGATTGAAAGCATCGGCTTCAAGCCGGTCGACGCCGGTAATCTGAAAAACGCGCGCTACCTGGAGCCGTTGGCCGGCCTGAACATTTATTTCGGATACGGCGCAGGGCTTGGCACCGCGATTGCGCCAACCTGGATCACCAACGCGTAAGCACTGCCGGTTCAAGCGCAATGACGTGCGCCTGAACCGATGGGTCGCAACGCCCTGCTCTTGCAATCATGAAGGAGAAATGTCGTGAACTGTTTACCGACTTTATTCATTTCCCACGGATCGCCGATGCTGGCGATCGACGACAGCCCTGCTCGCCGCTTTCTGCAAGGCCTGGGCAAGCTGTTGCCGCGTCCAAAGGCGATCGTCGTGGTATCGGCACACTGGGAATCGTCGGACGGTCCGGCGGTAAGCCTGGCACCGCAACCTGAAACGATCCACGACTTCGGCGGCTTTCCGCCGGCATTGTTCAAGATTCGATATCCGGCGCAGGGTGCCCCGGACATCGGCGCACGCGCAGCAGAGATTCTTGAGAGTGCCGGTTTCGCAGTCAAGCGCAATCCTGACCGCGGTCTCGATCACGGCGCCTGGGTGCCGCTTTCTCTGATGTATCCGGAAGCCGACATTCCTGTGGTGCAGATATCGCTGGTGCGCGGCGCCTCTACCGCAGAGCATGAGCGTATGGGCAAGGCGCTGAGCCAGCTGCGCGATGACGGCATACTGATCATCGGGTCCGGCTCGCTCACGCATAACCTGTATGAGTTCCGCGGCCATTCCATCGATGCGGAGGTGCCTGACTGGGTCAGCGATTTCAGTATGTGGATGAAGGCCAAACTGGAAAGCGATCACCGTGATGCATTGCTCGACTACCGCAGGCAGGCGCCATCGGCAACACGCAATCATCCATCCGAGGAGCACTTGCTGCCGTTGTTTGTTGCGTTGGGCGCAGCCGGCGACGCGCCGAAGGCGCAACAGCTTCACACCAGCCATGAGTACGGTGTGTTGGCGATGGATGTTTACGCATTTACACCGGCGCGGTGAAACTCAATACGCTCAAACCCGAGTGCACGAACTTGAAGCGCAGCCGGAGTCGCAAGCCATCATATTTATTTTTACCCTACCAATTCTTTATAAAGGAATCAATATGCAATCGAACACATTCAATTTCACTTCCGATTCCGAAGACCTTGGAAAACTCATTCTCCGCAGCACCCTCGCCCTCCTGCTCCTGGCGCACGGCTTCTCCAAGCTGATAGGCGGCGCGGGATTCATTACCGGCCTGGTCGGAAGTTTGGGTTTGCCGCCGGCGCTCGGTTATCTTGTGTACGTCGGCGAAGTTGTGGCGCCTGTATTGGTGCTGATCGGACTGTGGACCAGGCCGGCAGCAGTGATCATTGCGATCAATATGATTGTCGCCGTCCTGCTCGTGCATACCGGAGACCTGCTTGCGATCACAAAATCCGGTGGCTGGGCCCTGGAATTGCAAGCGATGTTTCTGGTGGGCGCGATTGCGGTCGCGCTGTTTGGAGCAGGCCGTTACAGCCTCGGCGGACGCAACGGCAAGTGGAACTGAAGCGCCCGCCTGCGCCAAAGATCTCCTTGCATGATTCCAGGTGGCACGCATTATTGAAGGCACATCACGTCGCCTTCAATTTTCCTGCCATGCTGGATTCTTTGAGGTTCTGTTCATCCGATCAAAGCGATGCGCATGAATAACCCGCTATTTAGCCTTCCTGAGCAAATGCGCGATCGCTTGCGCCAGCTGTTCGCGTCGATACGGCTTGCTCAACAGATGAATGTCGGGATCAAGCTTGCCGCCGCGCTCGATCGCATTCTGCGTATACCCGGAGGTAAACAGCACCGGCAAATCCGGAACAAGCCGCTTGGCTTCCTTTGCCAGATCAGACCCGCGCAACGCGCCTGGCATGACGATATCTGTAAACAGCAAATCGATGGGTACACCACTTTTTATTATCTCGAGCGCAGAGTCGGCATCATTGGCCCGCAGCACCTGGTAGCCCAGTTCGCGTAACGTTGCAACAACGGTGGCTTCCACATGGAGGTCATCTTCCACAACCAGAATCGACTCACATCCCCTGATCGGCGCATCACTTGAAACCAATGGGATGTCTATTTCCGGCTCGGTTGATCGAGGCAGATAGATTCTGAACGTGGTGCCGTCGTCGACCTTGCTTTCAACATCGATTTGGCCGTCACTTTGATTGACAAAGCCATACGCCATGCTAAGACCCAAACCGGTGCCTTGCCCGTGCGGCTTGGTTGTAAAGAACGGCTCGAATGCGTGCTCCATGACCTCCACGCTCATGCCCACTCCGGTGTCGGAGATCGCCAGCATCACATATTCGCCTGTCGGCACGACGGCACGCCGCAATACCAATGGATGATCGATGCACACATTATCAAGCTCGATAGTTAATGTTCCCCGGCCTTCCATTGCATCGCGAGCGTTAAGCGCCAGGTTCAAAATTACGTTTTCCAGCTGGCTGGCGTCGACGACGGTATTCCAAAGGCCGTCCGGACTGATTCTTTTGATTTGAACCGACTCACCGACCGCCTGCTGCAACAGCTCGTGCATGCCCTCCACTATCCGTCGCAAATTGATCACTTGCGGCCGCAACGGTTGACGCCGGGCGAACGCAAGCAAATGCGATGACAGTTTTGCGCCACGGTCCACCGCGCTTAGCATGCTTTCCAGGCGCATATCGAATTCTTTATTGCCCTCGGATTGCATTTGCATCAACTGCAGATTGCCGCCGATGATTTGAAGCACGTTATTGAAATCATGGGCGACGCCGCCGGTGAGCTTGCCGACGGCCTCCAGTTTTTGTGCATGCTGGAGTGCAGCGCGTGTTTCATCCAGTGTCTGCATGCGCTCCGCTTCCCGCCGCTCCGCCTCCTTGCGCGGTGTGATATCCCGGATAAAGGCGGTGACGGTATATCCGTTATCATCACGGAACCCGGCGACGGCCAGCTCGACAGGAAGACGGCAGCCGTGTCGATCCAGTGCTTCGACCTCAATGACATTATTGATAATGGTAGACGTCCCTGTCGCGACGAACCGTCGAAAGCCGGCATTGTGCATCGCGCGCTGTTCAGCCGGAATGATCAATTCGCCGAGGTCTTTTCCAACCGCCTCCGACGCACTCCAGCCGAATATCCTCTCGGCTTTATTGTTCCAGTCGGTAATGCGGCCATTCGGGTCAATTGCAACGAATGCGTCATGCGAGTTTTCCAGGATGACTTTTATTCGTTGCTGCTCCGCAGCCAACCGCACTACGGACTCTTGTAACGCATGTTCATGCTGCCGACGCTTCCTTTGCCCGGCAAGGAAAAAGTAACCGATGAACGCGATGAAAAACGAGATTACCGCGCCCCCTATCAGGTACGCCTGGCGCTGTCGATGGTAGGGGGCAAAGATCGTGTCCAGCGATTCGCCGAGGAATACAAAAAGGTCGCCTTTTGGAAGAACGCGCCAGCCGTAAAGGCGTTTGATTCCATCAAATTCCGAGACTCGAGCCAGCACACCGCTGTCCGCGGCTCTGCTTGCGTACAGCAAAGTTCCGTCTAGCGACTTGCCTATTGACGACTCCGGATCCGGGGACCGGATCAGTATCTCTCCTGTAGTGCGCGCCAATCCAATCGTGCCATCGCGTCCCAGATCGATTGTCTGATGGAAGCGCGAAAAATAGTCAGGCGACACCGAGAGCACGATTACGCCAGCGAAGCGGCCGCCTGCATCTTTTAGTGGCCGGGTGAACTGGATTGTCCAGCGCTTGGATACGCGTCCGAGTAACGGCCGGCTAATGAAGAGCTCGTCGTCGGCACGTTCGCGATGCACTTGAAAATGCTCTCGATCACTGAAGTTCTGCCCTTTCGCTTGTGGATTGACGTTCGAAAAAACCAATGTGCCATTGGCATCAAGAATGGCCACCTGGAATCCGACATCGTGTTCGAGATGACCTTGGCGTCGGCGAACAAGTTCGTCAAAGTCCACCGACTTGTTAAACCACTGGTCGCGCAGATCGATCAAAGCGTAATCCACCGCGTTGACCGACGATTTCACTTCTTCGGCGAATGCGCGTGCCAGATTCTGCGTATGGATGCGGCTGTTAGTGCTAATCGATTGATGCAGGCGATTCAAATCGAACGCGATGAATCCCCATAGCAGCGGCATCGTGCATGCAAGAAATAAGATGAGTTGACTTGGAAGCGAAAGCCGGGACAGGATTGATTGCTTCATGTCGCCCATTATAGCCAGACGGTCCAGGTAGCGTAGTGTGCGGTCATTCTGTTGCGGCTGCCCGGAAGCGGCGCTCATGCGACACCTCGGGAACGTGGCGAAGCGTACTTTCATCTAATGTTTGTAGCAGGCTTCATTTCCAACCACATCCATCAGGAGGTTTTCATGAAAAATTTTTTTCGCATACTGGCCGGCGGTTTAATTTCCCTTGCGACCGCAGTTTCTTTTGCGCAGTCCGGCACCCCGAACGATGCGCAAATTGCCGGTATTGTGGTGGCAGCCAATACGGTTGATATTGATGCAGGCAAACTGGCCAAATCCAAATCGAACGACAAGGAAGTGAAAAAATTTGCGCAGCTCATGATTACCGACCATACCGGCGTCAACAAGCAAGCGAGTGCGCTGGTCAAGAAGCTCAATGTCACACCCGAGGAAAGCGCTACCAGCAAGAGTCTCAAAGAGAATGGCGCTGCGACACTGGCCAAGCTTAAAGATCTAAAAGGCGAGGAGTTTGACAAGGCCTACATCGCCAATGAAGTTGCCTATCATCAAGCGGTAATAGATGCGCTCGACAAGACCTTGATTCCCAACGCAAAGAATGAAGAGCTCAAAGCCTTGCTGATAAAGGTCCGCCCCGCATTCGTGGCTCATCTTGAGCATGCGAAGCATATGCAGCCTTCAACGAAATAAGGTGAATTTATGCGTGCCTTTCGGAATCGAGTCGGCGAGCTGCGTCGTTTTGGCGAAACAGTGCTGCTATTTGCCATGGCTTCATTCGGCACCGGTTATGGAACGAGTGCATTGGCAGAGCCCAAGACGCATACGATCGTGATGGAAGCAATGCGGTTTTCGCCGCAAATGCTTGAGGTCGAACCGGGTGACACTGTCGTATGGGTCAACAAGGATGCGTTTCCGCATAATGCAGTAGCGACCGGCAAAGGATTTCAGTCGCCAGATATTGCGCCAGACGGCGCCTGGAAGTTCAAGGCCATGAAGAAAGGTACATTCCCCTATATTTGCACGCTGCACCCGACCATGAAAGCGGTGTTGACAGTGCGCTAATTCACCGGCATGGCACGACGCTTGTGTCATGCGTCGTGCCATGCGTTTTCATGATTGACTAGCTACGATGGCAGAAGCCGGCCGGACCACGGGCTTCGTTCACCGAAGTGGTTTAACCTTGCCACAGACAAGAAAATCATGCCTACCCCTGCAAGTATCGGCGGACATCCCCTGCATTCCATGTGGATCGTGTTCCAGGTTGCACTGTTCATTTTTCATTCGCCAGCGACATCATCTCCAGGTTCGCATCGAACCCGGAAACCTGGGTTGTCGTGGCTTTTTATACGATGGCCGGAGGATTCACCGGCGCACTGGGCGTTGCCCTTCCCGGATTGATCGATTTACTGTCGCTGGCAAATGCCCGCGCCAAGCAAATCGCGTTGACGCAGATGTCGCTCAATTTGCTGGTGGTCGGGCTCTATGCGGCAAACCTTTGGCTGCGCTTTACCGGCACGGGCAAGCATGACGCCGCGTTCTGGTTATCGGCCGCTGCAATCATCGTTCTCGCGGTTTCCGGCTGGCCGGGCGCGGAAATGGCGCATCGGCACGGCGTGGGAGTCGATCTTCAACAAGGTTCGACATCATCGCCTGCCGGCGTCAAGCATGGCGCGAAGATCGCGTCAGACATAACGTCGTCGGTGCCAACAAAAATTCGGCATGCCTGCTTCCCAAATCCCTTATTTGCCATTTCGCCGCAACGCCTTGAGCGTCAAGATCTGCAGCAGAAGGTATAGCGGCCGATAGCGTTTCGCTTGTATATTGCGGATTCAGATTGCGATACGTAGCACGTCCGATAGTTTAAATTGACGCAAATAGCCCAATTACGTAGTATTGAATTAAATTTCTCTGCGGCAACATTGAAATGCCTTATATCTGACTGGCCCAAGGCCACTTTCCGGAGACGGCTCGATCGAGCTGCCGCAAATGCATGTTCTGGTATTAATAAAAATACAGGGTACTGGCCATTCCTAACCAACATTGCACAAGTCGCCTGATCCACAAGCTTGCACTGCGGCAGGGTGGCGTTCTATTAGTCCTCATGTGGCCGATCACCTGCGTCGCCCTGGGACTGCTCTTGTGGGGCGCAACACTATCAAAGGTCAACATAGAGCAGCAATTCCTCGAAAAAAATGCGCTTAAGGATGCCGCACTTCTATCTGCCGCTTATGCACAGCATCTCGCCAATGCGATTGACCAGGCCGATCAGATCACGAAGCTCGTCAAACATCAATGGGAACAATCAAACAGGGCACTCAGACTGGAAGACTCTTTCCAGATTGGTTCTTTCCCGGACTCCCGACATCTTTTTGTCAATCTCATCGACGCCAACGGCGGAACCATCACGCGCTCGCTTCGCAATGGACGACGCGATTACATTGCCGACCGTGACTATTTCATTTTCCATAAAACAAACAATGAAAATGTCTTGTTTGTCGGCCAACCGGTCACGAGCCGTAGTACCGGCAAGACGGTTATTCACTTTTCCCGCCGGCTTGAGAAGCCTGATGGTGCCTTTGACGGCGTAGTGGTCGTATCGGTCGAACCGATTTTATTTTCTTCTTTCCATGGTGGCAAACAGCTTGGCCAAGCGGGGCTTCTTGCCATGATTGGCAAAGACCGGATATTGCGTACTTCGACCACGGGCGGCGCGGCGGGCAAGCCAGCCCCCGCTCCTTTCGTCAGCATTCCGGCATTCTTGGGAGAACAAGGCGCCAAATTAATGGCCGGGACACCTTGGTTCACCGACAGTCATGCGCGCTTTGTCGGTTGGAGCGCGGTGGATTCCCATCCGTTCATCGCCGTGGTCGGATTATCGAAAGACGAGTTGTATGCACCTCATCTGCAAACCTGGGAAACCTATAAGACATATGCTTTCTTCGGCAGCCTGTTCTTGATTATTTCTGCGCTGGTCGGTACGTTTTTCTCCTCCCGCCTTGCATTAAGCACGCACCGCGCTGAAAAAATCCGCGAAGAATATGGAATCGCGACAGAAGGAGGCAATGACGGATTTTACCTGTGGCGCGCGCTGCGTGACAGGAACGGCACGCCGATTGACTTTGAAATCCTGGACTGCAACGAGCGCGGAGCAAGACTTTATGGCTTCACCAGGGCACAAATGTTGGGAAGAAAAATTTCCGGATTCTATGATGACGCGTCGCTTGTCGAAAGCCTGTTGAAAACGCATCGGCATGCGATGGAAACAGGGTTTTACGAAGACGAATACCGCGTGCCTCCCGAAAGCCCGATCAAAGAGGAATGGTTGCATAGAAGACTGGTACGCTCGAATCTCGGACTTGCGGTCACGCTACGCGATATCAGCGAGGCGAAGGCGCACGAGCGTGAATTGTTACGGCTGGCGAATGAAGATGAATTAACCGGGCTTCCGAACCGGAGCTGGTTTGTAAATTTTCTCCCGACAGCAATAGAGCGGGCAAAGAGCGGCGGCACCAAGCTGGGCATTCTATTCATCGATCTCGACAATTTCAAGGATATAAACAATACGCTGGGACATTCGGTAGGCGACGAGCTGCTAAGAGAAGCAAGTTTGCGTTTGCAGTCAGTACTGAGGCCCTCCGATAGTGCCGTACGGTTTGGCGGCGACGAATTCATCATCGTCCTGGAAGATATTGCGAAGGAAACAAAAGCCACCACAGTTGCCACTCGCATTATTGACACGTTCAATCAACCATTCGAACTCCCGAGCGGAAGGCACGTGATAAGCGCTTCGATCGGCATCAGTCTGTTTCCGCGCGATGGAGAAGACGTCGAGACGCTGATGAAGAATGCCGATATCGCCATGTATGCGACCAAAGGCGCCGGCAAGGGTCATTTTCGCTTCTTTGATCCACAGCTCTATATCCATATGAAGCACCGGCTGGAGACCGAGCAGGCGTTATTACGCGCGCTGGAACTCGATCAGTTTGCGCTTTTCTATCAGCCGCGCGTGTCTGCGGCGACAGGTCAACTTTGCGGCATGGAAGCGCTGGTACGATGGCTGCATCCGGAGCGCGGCCTGGTGCCGCCACTGGAATTCATTACGCTTGCGGAGAATACGGGCTTGATCCTGAAATTGGGCGAGGTCGTAATGGCCAAAGCATGCGCGCAACTGGCTGCCTGGCGTAGCCAGGGGTTACCGCTGGTGCCCGTATCCATCAATGTCTCGGCTAAACAGTTCAATCAAGGCAATATCAAACAGCTGCTCGAATCCCATCTCGCTCGTCATGAGGTGCCGCCAACGCTGGTCGAAATCGAGATCACCGAATCCGTAATGATGGGCGAGCACACCGAGATTATTGACCAGCTGGCAGCGATAAGAGGGTTAGGAATCAAGGTACTTGTCGACGACTTCGGCACGGGTTATTCATCATTATCGCAACTTCAGCGACTGGACATGGATGTACTCAAGGTAGACCGCGCCTTTACTGCCGAACTGGGCACAAAGGAAGGCGAAATATTATTCAGGGCGATTATGTCGATGGCACATGCGCTCGGCATGGCGGTGGTTGCCGAAGGCGTCGAAACCGTCGAACAATTGCAGATGCTTCAACAACTGTCATGCGATGAAATCCAGGGATATTTCATTTCAAGACCGCTTCCGGCGGTCGAAATGCAAGTGCTGATGCGCAAGCAGTTTCTTTTTCCATCGGAATTGCATGCGGCAGCGCTTGGGCATTTAGACAGCACTTCGTGACTACCGCGCATTGCCGTTAAGTGCAACGCGTATTCGACTCCGCCGTGGGTCGGCATTAATCTAACTGCACAGATGGCTCGGCGTGCGGGCTCGATAATCGGTGATGAACCGATCGAAATCACTGCTCTGCGCTTTCTCCATTTCTTCCTGTTTTTCCCGGGAGGCTTGCGCCAGCGCCATGAAATCGGCATGCTCATTGGGGGCTAACGGACGAGCACGGAAATCGCCTGCGAACGCCCTGCTTTGCCGTAGCGCGAACTCCATGAATGAACCCCCGCTTTCGTCCAGCGCGGCCAGCACTTTTCCCGATGGCGTCAGTTCGGGCGAATCCAGCAGCATCTTCTGCGCGTCGACCGCCGACGTATGCACGCCGCTGTTGTTGACGGAATCGATGACACCGGCGACTGTGCCGACGCGATCCAGCAATTCATGCGCCCACGACGCCAACGTGACGTCGGTTCCGCCACGCTGCAGCGTCAAGCCGGGACGACGTCCCTCTTTCACCGTCCGGGCAAAGTTCACGCTGTTTTCCCGGTTTTCGGTTTCATTCATCGGCGGGCTGTCTTCCAGTGCGCAGAACATCAGGAAAGCGTCCAGGAAGCGGCAGGTTTCAAGGCTGATTCCGAGCGGATTAAAAGGATCGATGTCGAGGCATCGCACCTCAATGTATTCGACGCCGCGCGCGCACAATGCCTCCAATGGCCGCTCACCGGTGTCAATCACGCGCTTCGGCCGTATCGTCGCGTAATACTCGTTTTCGATCTGCAGTATGTTGGTGTTGATCTGTATCCATTCGCCGTCCTTGCGCGTGCCGATTTTTTCGTACGGCGGATACGGGGTTCGAACCGCGCGCGCGAGGCTCTTCATGTAATCTTCCAGCGAATTGAACGGCGGCACGATCCCGGCCTGCGCATTATTCTGGTAGCCCAGGTCGCTCATGCGCAGGCTGGTCGCGTACGGCAGATACAGCGTATCCGGCGACAGTGTTTCCAGCTGGGTTGACCGGCCTTCCAGAAAAGACGCCAGCAACGCGGGCGAGCTACCGAACAGGTACATCAGGAGCCAGCTGTAACGATGGAAGTTTCGAATCAGCGCGACATAGCCCTGAGACTGAAAATCGCGTGCCGATCCGGGTGCATTTTCAGCGGCCTGGAGCAGGCGCCACACATCCCCGGCAACCGAAAAATTGTAATGAATGCCGGCGATACATTGCATCGATTTGCCATATCGCGCGGCCAGACCGCGCCGATACACATGCTTGAGCATGCCGATGTGCGACTTGCCATACCATGCGATCGGAATCTGCTCTTCCGCTGGCAGGCGGCACGGCATCGAATGGCTCCACAATAATTCGTCCTGCAGTTCGCCATAGGTAAACCGGTGAATTGCATCTAGCCGGGCCAGAATCGTTTGCGCATCGTGTTCCGCCGGCGTAATGAATTCGAGCAGCGATTCCGAGTAATCGGTAGTGATCTGCGGATGCGTCAGTGCAGATCCGAGCGCGCGAGGATGCGGGCTCATCGCCAGATTTCCATCCTGGTCCACGCGCAGCGTTTCACGCTCGATACCGCGCAAGCCCTGAACCAGATGCATGCGGTTTTCTTTTGAAGACAACAAGGCGAGTCGCCGGCTCAATAAATCAGTCAATTTGCAGTCCTTATTCTTTTGCTGTCACATTCACAATTCGGGTGAGTCTACGCTGAACGCAATTTTCCTGCTTTCGATGCGCAACTCGGCGCCCGGCGAAGGCGCATTACACCGGATATGAATCCGGACCACGAATTGCCGTATCGATCGTCGTTGCCAGTGAAAACCTGTGCAAGCCTGCGTTCGGAAAGGCCCTCAAGCGAGACTGTGGCCGTTGTAACACGACCGCCCATATTCCGGAGACAGTGCAAACCCAACTCCGACTGGCGCCTGTTTTCACGCGGAAATAATGCCGCTTATGTGGCGCAAGATCGTTTTGCAATATCAGGTTTTCCGCGAGATCGGATGTCAGGAAACAAATTGAGCGCAGGAGATGCGTATGAGGCCGGCATGTCGTAACAGCACACCGGAGGGCGTGGACGGAAATCTGCGCGCACTGAGGCTTGTTGCAAGGGCCTGGATGTCAGATTCTGCGCTTCTTCGTGTTCTCGCCTATCTGGCCGGCTCGCCACCGTATGCTCCGCTGGTCTTTTTGACCATCGGCCTCACTTGGGCCGAACCCTGCCTGAATCGATCAGCGACCGAATGAAGGAAGAGCCACTCAGGCTGTCGCCATTGCTCGATCGTGGCCTTGCGGACCTTGCGGATTTCGGCTTCAGACATCGACGCAACGTTTCCGCCAAATGTGCCGGCGCTGGCGGGGACGCTTCCATCGGCCGGCTGATTTGAAGTTGCCGCAGCAGCTGCTTTCGACTCCGCCTGGTTTGCCCATGCCAGGTTCCCGGTGGCGGATAGCGCCGACCCGATCAGCAACCAAGGTTCTGATGCGAACCTCGTTCAGTTTGCTTTCGTTTTACTACCGGCGTAATGCTGGTAAACCGATCTGCGCCCTCCGCTTTGAAGCAGCAAAACATCATACGGGTCGCTGCGATTTCCTTCCATGCCCGGACTTCCGATCGGCATCGCAGGCACCGCCAGGCCTTTGGCGTCGGGGCGCTCGGCGAGCAGGCGCTTGATTTCGCGTGCAGGCACATGTCCTTCGATTCCATATCCCTGCACCAGCCCGGTATGGCACGAGCCAAGCTCCTGCGGGATGCCGTATTTCTCGCGATACGGTGAAGTATCCGCAACGTTGTGTGCCTTGACCGCAAAGCCATTGGCTTTAAGATGCTCGATCCAACCCTCGCAACAACCGCAACCTTCATTTTTGTATACTTCGATGACTGGTGCTGCGGCAGCGCCTGCAAACACCGGGATACCGAAGGCACTGGCGACCAGTGCCTGTAGCAGAGAACGGCGATTCATATGCTAATCCTTTCACAACATTGTTTTTGCCGAGCTTGCCGACTGACCAGCGCAACCAGCGCAGCGGGATGGGCAAGATGGTTTCATGAATCGGGGCTGATTTTTACGCGCTCGATGGTAAGCAATACGATCAGCCGGTGTCAAGGACGGCGCCTGCGTCAATCATGGGCGTGCCGCAACGGACATCATGTTCTGACAAGCAGCCACCAACTGCTGCGGATTCTCCATCATGCTCATCATTCCCATCATCCCGCCATGCATGAATCCCATACCGGCAATTGCGAGCACCGCAAACAATCCGATAACCGCAAAGATAATGACCAATACTTTCAATACGGGCGATTTGTCCATGATTCAACCTCCTGTCAAAATTCTTTCAAGTTAGGTTCCGCCGGCTTGATAAAGTTCGAGCTTCCCATCAAGCTGTTTCACCAACGTTTCAGCGTGCGCCACGAAGCCTTAACGCATTCCCGATCACCGAAGCCGAACTCAAGCTCATCGCCAAAGCTGCAATCATCGGCGATAACAGTTGCCCGGTGAACGGGTAAAGCAAACCGGCGGCGATCGGGATTCCCAGGATGTTGTACAGGAACGCAAACCCAAGGTTTTGTCGCATATTGCGCACGGTCGACTCGGATATCGCCCGGGCTTTGGCAATTCCCCTCAAGTCTCCCTTGACTAGCGTAACTTGCGCGCTGTTCATGGCGACATCAGTGCCGGTTCCCATGGCAATGCCGACCTCCGCTTTGGCAAGGGCGGGCGCGTCGTTGATGCCGTCGCCGGCCATTGCCACTTTATGGCCTTCCTGTTGCAGCCGGCTGACCAGGTCCAATTTATCCTGTGGCTTTACTTCGCCGTGAACTTCGCCGATACCGAGGCGCTTGCCGACTGCCTGTGCCGTCGTCAATCCATCGCCGGTCGCCATGATGATTCTCAGCCCTGTCGATCTGAGCGCATTGATCGCTTCTACCGTGGTTGCCTTGATCGGATCGGACACCGCGAGCAGTCCCGCGAGCCGGCCGTCTGCCGACAGGAACATGACGCTGGCGCCTTCATTGCGCAACGCCTCTGCCTGTTTCGCAAGGGCCTCCGTTGCCGTTCCTGTTTCGTTCATGAGAAGCGTGTTTCCCAGCGC
Organism: Oxalobacteraceae bacterium; assembly: GCA_036675035.1. GTDB lineage: Bacteria > Pseudomonadota > Gammaproteobacteria > Burkholderiales > Burkholderiaceae_D > MESE01. The sequence goes on along the minus strand of JAKFFO010000016.1, from coordinate 27,192 downwards.
GATGTGCCTGCCCTCCACGATGCCGCGTACGCCGATTCCGCTGCCGGATTCAAAATCGTCCGGCTTGCTTAAATCAAGTCCACGGCTTCTCGCGGCATCGACGATCGCGTGTGCCAGCGGATGTTCACTGCCTTGGTCAAGGCTGGCGGCAATCCGGAGCACCTCGTCTTCCGTATATCCTGGCGCCGGGATCGCCCGTTCGTACACCGGCTTGCCTTCGGTCAGCGTGCCGGTTTTATCCACGATCAGCGTATCCACCCTGCGCAGGTTTTCGATGACTGCCGCATCGCGAAAGAGGATGCCCTGGGTCGCCGCCCTTCCGGTGGCGACCATGACGGACATCGGTGTCGCAAGCCCGAGCGCACACGGGCAGGCAATAATCAGTACCGCAACGGCATTGACCAGCCCGTAGATCCATCGCGGCTCAGGACCGAACCAACCCCATCCGAAAAAGGTTAGCATCGCGATGCCGAGCACGGCGAGCACGAAGTAGCCGGCCACCGAATCCGCCATCCGTTGCATCGGCGCGCGCGAGCGCTGCGCCTGTGAAACCATTTGCACGATTTGCGACAGCATCGTCTCGGCGCCGACTCGCTCTGACCGCATCACCAGGCTGCCGCTGGTATTGAGCGTGGCGCCGATCAGTTTATCGCCCGGCCTTTTCATGACCGGGAGCGGCTCACCGGTGAGCATTGCCTCATCGACTGCGCTGCTGCCCTCGGTGACTACGCCATCCACCGGCACTTTTTCTCCCGGTCTCACCCGGAGCGAATCGCCGACATGGACATGGTTAAGGGGAATATCTGCTTCAGTGCCATCGTTATAAATACGACGTGCTGTTTTGGGCGCCAACCCAAGGAGCGACTTGATGGCGGCCGACGTTTGCGAGCGTGCCTTGAGCTCCAGAATCTGCCCCAGAAGGGTCAATGAAATAATGACTGCAGCCGCTTCGAAGTAGACGCCGATTCGCCCATGCGCAACGAACGACGACGGGAACCAGCCGGGAACCACGGTTGCCGCAACGCTATAGACAAAGGCGGCGCCGGTGCCTACCGAGATCAACGTCCACATGTTCGGGCTTCGGTTCTGCACCGACTGCAGGCCGCGCTTGAAAAACGGCCAGCCGGCCCACAAGACGATGGGAATCGAAAGAAACAGCTCGATCCAGCTTTGCGTGCCGGGATCGGTCATCCCTATCAAATGTCCACCCATCGCCAGCAGCGTGACAATGATGGTAAGCGGCAGCGTCCACCAGAAACGCCGCCGAAAATCATTCAGTTCGGAATTGTCTTCTTCCAGCGTAGGCATCACCGGCTCCAGCGTCATGCCGCATTTTGGACAATTTCCGGGAGCGGCCTGTCGAATTTCCGGATGCATCGGGCAGGTATATATTGTGCCGGCCGGCGCTGCCTGCTCCATATTCACTTCGGCCTCTGGATGCAGATAAGCATCCGGATTTGCACGAAATTTTTCCATGCAGCCGCTGCTACAGAAATAGTTTGACCTGCCGTCATGTCTGATCATCTTCGCCGGGTCCGCTGCAACCTGCATTTTGCATACCGGATCGGTATGCGGTTTATCGAGATTGCTATCCGGTTGCTGGTGCTGGTGTATTGCATTTCCGTTCATATAGATTCTCCCGGCAGTAGAAAGCCTGAGCCAGATAGCTCCAGCATGCAGGATCAACGATAACCATCAACGATACGAGCCCGCGGTTATGAAATCTCCAAGGCTCTTTAAACAGACAATAAAACAGAGCGTACACGGCATGGGGCGTTACTTCCTGGCTTCGATCTGCGTGACGGTGAATTTTCCTCCAATCTTTTCCGCGACAAAACTGATCTTGTCGCCGGCCTTCACCTGGTCGAGCATGGTCTTGTCCTTGACCTGGAATACCATGGTCATGGCAGGCATGCCAAGATTCTTCAGCTCTGCGTGCCTGATCGTAAGCTTGCCCGCGTCCTTGTTGACTTTCCTGATTTCGCCTTCGGTCATTGCAGCACTATCCGATGCGGCCGCATTTGCGGGAGCGGCCGTCCGCTCGGATTTGGCCATGCCGGAATGTGTCGCGCCATTGTTTCCGGATGCAAAGACAATGAGCGGCGCGCCGGCCAGTCCGATGACGAGAGAAAGCGCGACTAATGGTGTGCGTTTCATAAGATACTCCTTCAAATAAAGCAAATTGCATTCATCCCGCCGGCGACTTTATGACGCCAACGCTACCGCCAATAATCATTTCGCCGCGACCTTGATCCTGCCGATCATGCCAGCTTCGAAATGTCCAGCGACCAGGCAAGCGTAGTTAAAATCTCCCGGCTTGCTGAATTGCCAAATCATTTCCTGTTTCTCGCCCGGGCTCACATGAGTCAGGTACGGTTCGTCATGTTCCATGGCGGGATGCACTCTCATCATTTCCCCATGCTCCTTCAGTATTGCTATCGTGCCGAGCACCATCTCATGCATCAGCTTGCCGTTGTTTTTTACGATGAACCTGATCGTCTCGCCTTGTTTGACGGTGATATCGGCCGGACCGAAACGCATCGTGTCATCCATGTCGATGGTGATGGACCGGGTTATTTCCTTCGGGTCGCCTTGCCGGCCGAACGCCTTGTCTTCGGTCGATATTGATGCCGCAGCGTCGCCCTTGCCATGCGTTGCACCGGTATGCGCCGAAGCCGACGGTACGGTTGCCGCTATCGATAATGCGAGTAAGGCAGCGCCCAGAGCAGTGTTCGACATAGAGATTTTTTTCATTTTTTTCCTTGACAGGTTTTACTTGATAACGGTGATGTAGCAGGTGACGCCGGAACCAGCTGTTGCTAATGACCAAGATGACCGGACGGCTTGCGCGCCCTCATTTCGACGTCGGGCTTATTCACCGGTGCGGTCAATTGTCCACCCGGCGAGGTATTGCGGGCCGGCGCCGGCAGCGCTCCTGTCCATTCATAAGCAACGGTCCCGGCCGGATGCCGGTACCAGCCCGGATCCTTGTAGTCGCCGGGCTTCTGGTCTTCGCGCACCTTGACGACAGTGAACATGCCACCCATTTCGATGCCGCCGAACGGACCTTGCCCGCTCATCATCGGCAAGGTGTTGTCAGGTATGGCCATCTCCATGTCTCCCATCGAGCCGCCCCGTTCACCCATTACCATGTATTCAGGCACCAGCTTGTTTATTTTTTCTGCGATTCCGCGGTGATCGACGCCAATCAGATTGGGCAGGTCATGACCCATCGCATTCATTGTGTGATGCGATTTGTGGCAATGAAATGCCCAGTCGCCGGGATCGGTCGCATCGAACTCGATTGCGCGCATCTGGCCGACCGCGACATCGGTAGTTACTTCCGGCCAGCGCGATTCCGGGCGGGTCCAGCCGCCATCCGTGCCGGCCACCACGAACTCGTGCCCGTGCAAATGAATCGGGTGGTTCGTCATCGTCAGGTTGCCGAAGCGGATGCGCACGCGGTCGCCCTGCCGTACATTCATTGAATCGATACCGGGAAACACGCGGCTGTTGAATGTAAATAGATTGAAGTCCAGCATGGTGGAGGTTTTCGGCGTATAACTGCCTGGCTCGATATCGTAGCTGCCGAGCAAAAAGACAAAATCGCGGTCGACCTTCATGAACGAAGGATTTTTCGGGTGCGTTACCCAGAACCCCATCATGCCCATCGCCATTTGCACCATTTCGTCCGCATGCGGGTGATACATGAAGGTTCCGGGCCGCTTGGCGACAAACTCGTAGACAAAGGTTTTGCCGGGTTGGATTCCCGGCTGCGTCAGGCCGGTAACGCCGTCCATGCCGTTCGGCAGCCGCTGTCCATGCCAGTGGATGCTGGTGTGCTCGGGCAGCTTGTTGGTAACGAAAATACGCACCCGGTCGCCTTCGACCACTTCGATGGTCGGCCCCGGCGACTGGCCGTTGTAGCCCCACAGGTTGGCCTTCATGCCGGGCGCAATTTCGCGTACTACCGGCTCCGCAACCAGATGAAATTCCTTGACGCCATTGTTCATGCGCCACGGAAGCGACCAGCCGTTCAGGGTCACGACCGGGTTGTAGGGACGCCCGTTCGGCGGCGGCAGCGGGGGCTGGGTCGCTGCATTGTCCATGATGGGCGCTTCCGGCAGCGATGCGGCACTGACCCGGCTGACCAATCCTGCGCCGACCATCGCTGCCGCACCGGTGAAAAAATTTCTGCGTGAAACCATTGCTGTTCCTCGTTAGTGATCCGGCACGATGAAGTCTCTATTTCATCGCGCCCATTTTTCACCCTCTCCCTCTGGGAGAGGGTCGGGGTGAGGGGATGCGGTTTCATACTTATTCGTGCCGCATCGTCAGTGTTCCTGCGCGGCTTCACCTGAAACCTGCGCACGCATTTGAATCGAAGTGCCGCCGCTGCCATTGATGGCCGACTGCAGATCAGTCTCGGCGATCCAGAAGTCCCGCTGCGCTTCAATTGCCGCGTTGACGCTGTTGATCTGGTCGCGGGCATCGGCGAGCAGTTCAAAAACGCTGACCAGCATGCCGTTATAGCGAAGCAGTACTTCATCCGAGATGCTTTTACGTAGCGGGACGATCTCGTCCGTGTAGTGTTTCGCCAGGTCGTACGATGTGCGATAGGCGGAATATGCTTCGCGCACTTCCGAACGGGCGCGCACGGCAGCGTCTGCAGTGCGATGCACCGAGCGCATGTACAAGGCTTCGGCTTTTGCGGTGCGGGCACCGCCCCAATCGAAAATCGGCAGCTCCAGCGCTATCTCGTAACCGTTCGCACGAGGACTTCCGGTTTCGCTCTTGTTTGCGTAACCCGCATCGAGCACATTGATGAATCCGGTTGCCCGACTCAAGCCAAGTGCGCTGGCCGTTGCTTCTGCATCGCGCCTGGCCATTTGAACGTCGAGCCGCTGGTGCATGGCCTGCGCTTCGAGATCGGCAACCTGTTTCGGCTTATCAGGCAGGTCCGGCAACCGGTCCGGCAGTTCGAATGCCGCCATGTCGCCCCACAGGCCAAGCAGGCGCGTCAGCTGTTCGCGCGCGAGCGTTGCCTGATGACGTGCCCGCGCAAGCTGCGCGGTAGCATGCGCGTAAAACACCTGTTCGCGCGCCTGGTCCAGCTTGCTCCAGTTGCCGACCTTGGCCAGACGCTGCGCCAGTGTTGCACCGGCCTCGGCGGCAACCGCTACCTGTTCTGCATATTGCGCCGACTGCCGGGCCGCCACCGCGCTGAAATATGCCTTGCGCGTGTCGGCCGCCAGTTCGACTGCCTGCGATGCGGCCTCAAGTTTGGCTTGCTCGAAGCGTCGTTGCTCGATGCCGCTGCGCACGGGAATGGTCAGCAATCCGACCAGATCGAACATGATGCTACGCTCTATTTCGACGTCATCGCCACCGCGCATCCGGCCGAAGGAAAACCCGGGATTGCGCATGCGGCCTGCCTGCACCAGATCGGCCTCGGCGACTCCGAGTTCGGAAAACGATGCCTGAAGCGCCTTGTTATTCAGCAGCGCGATTTGAACCGCGGCATCCGGTGTCAGAGGCCTGGAGATCAATTGCGACACAGCCGATTGCGCCGCTCCGGCGTCTGCCGGGTTTTCCCGTTGGACCGCTTGCCCGGTGCGTGCCTCGGTCAGTGCCGAGACCGAGCCGAGCCCGCCGTCGCTGGAAAATGTGGCGCATCCGGCCAAGACCAGTGCGGTTACGGCAACGAATAATGGCTTGACGCCGAGCGTGTGCCGATGCGAATGCGAACGCATGGTTATTCTCCTTTTCGGTGATGGCCGCGATGTCCAGCATGCGGATCAACCGACGGCATGGCTGCTTCTTTTCTAGCCGGTGCACCTTCGGATTTTTTCGATGTGGCAGCCGGCGCGGCCTCTCTTGATCCGGGTTCCGCCATCTGACCGGATTGCGACGCCGCGTTTTGTACCTCGGTGTTTGCGGCGCGCCAAACCTTGTCCGGCGACGCATCTTCGTCTGCCATCGCGCGGTAATGATTGAATGCGGATTCATATGCCGGTGCCGGGACCGGCGCGTTCGCATCGGCAGGGTTGTGCTGTTGTTGCATTGGCTGGCCGGCTGCGGCCAGCGGAAACAACGCCAGCGCACCGGTCAGGTACCAGATTGAAATAGACATGAATTCCTCGAAATCGATCGAACGGGCGTGCCGACGCACGCGGCTTCGTATTGGATCAAGCAGGCGAACGGAAAGTGCTTCGCGTACTTGATTGAATACGTCGATTAGGCGAAATCAGATTTGGGAGGACGGTCCAGGCCGGCCGGTATGACGCCGGCGAGCGGAGAATTGGCGGCTACGGCAAATGACTCGGAACTACCATGCGAAGACGGAAGGACGGCAAGCGCCGGCGGTCCGACGGCACCGACGCAACACGCGGCGCAAGCGCTGCAGAAGCTGCTTTTATAGCTGTCGGAATCCGCAGGTGCATCGTCGGCGTTCATCGATGCATGCATGAACATGCTGTCGATACTTGCATGCGCGGCCACGCCATCGTGATGATGATGTTCAGCTTCATTGGCGGCTTGCATCACATTGTGATGAGTCGGGCCGCACGATGCCTTGATCACCGCAGCAATGCCCTGAACCGGCATCATGGCGATCATAAACCAAAGCAAAAATGACTGGAGGGCGCGATTCATATGTGCAATAAGTCTACCATGTGTCCACTGCGATTTCTAAGCTTCCAAGCAGTTCCATGCAAGCAGTCTAGACCTTCCCATAGCGGCAAGGTCAAGTGTTATTTTCGACGATGGCAAAAATAACCAGTTCTGGCCCGGGTTAAAGATAAGCAAGCTTTTAGAAATGACATAGGCCGCGGCATGTCTGAGGGCCAAATCCATGTCATACGCCAAGCCTGTGCACGAAGAACGACAGGATTTCATCGCGCGCGGCAATCGTTGGCTGGCCTGCTTCATCGATCAGGTGTGCGGTGACGACGCTGTGCGGGCATCCCACCACTTTCTCGAAAAACGGCGGCGTTTCGCGGTTGGCCGCAATGTCGGAAAGCACCCGTCCGATGAAGCGGTTACCGAGCGCCTCGGAATAGGCGGCAAACCTTTGCGCCTTGCAGAAGCGGTCTCCCTCGAAGCGGTAGGCCATCACTGTCAGGTCGTCGCGTTCGAGGCGCTGCCGAACCGCGGCTAGCTCGTCGGGCGCGATTTCCAGTCCGCCCGGATCGTCCAGCGGTAACGACGGCTGCGACAATACCGGCGCAAGCATCGACGGTTCGAGCATCATCGTGAGCGCAAAGTTGCCTGTAAAGCACATTCCGATCGCACCGACACCTGGGCCGCCGCACTCCTCGTGCGCCAGCCGCGCCAGCGAGCGCAGCCACCTGGTTACCGGACTCGACTGGTTAGCGCCGAACGCGCGAAACTCCGCACTGACGCATGCTCGCTGAAAGGTCGTCTTGCCGTCTTCGGCACTCGGCACCGCTCCATCGCGGCCGAACAACGACGGCATATACACGGTGAATCCTGCATCGCGAACCCAGCGGCTGAAGCGAGCGACGTGCGGGCTGATCCCCGGCATCTCGGTCATCACGATCACTGCCGGCCCGGTACCCGCCACGTGGACTATCTTGGTAACACCGTCAAGAGTGATTTTGCGGGGATTGAAATCGTCGAGCGGATCGTCCTGGCTCATGTCTCGGTTCGGCATTGCGGTAACTCCTTGTCGTTGAATGGATTGACCGGATGGCTCGTGGTCTTGGTCGCTTGGTCACGAGCTGCCAGTCTGCCGTTTGGAAAGCGATGGCGCCATATTCAAAAATGACTTGTTTCATGTCAAAATGGACACATGAAAACAATTCTTGTTTTAGTTCTGGACGGCGTCATGGATTCCAGCCTGGCCATTACCCTTGATACATTCAGGGCCGGCCAGGCGTTTCTTGGCAGGTCGAGCAAGCCGCATAAAACCCAGGTAATCACCGCTGGATACACAAGACATGTGCGCACGGGCGGAGCGCTCAGATTGCGCGTGGATTTGCCGTTCCGCGAAGTTATCGCGTCTGGTGTAAAACCGGACTGGATTGTCATCCCAGGGTCGGGCATGGTGGGCGCAGCAGAGATCGCGGCACGATTTGCAAAAAAAGATGTGATCGAGCTTATACGGCTACTGCAGGCGTTAAATGATGGAAGCGTTCGGATCGGCGCTTCCTGTTCCTCGGTATTTTTCCTTGCACAGGCAGGTTTGCTGAGTGGTCGCCGTGCAACCACGACCTGGTGGCTGGCTCATCTGTTCCGATCCCGCTATCCGGATATCACGCTGGACGAGACGAGGATGCTGGTAAAAGACGGCCCGTACATGACTGCGGGCGCCGCCTTTTCCCAATTGGATCTGGCGCTGGCGATTGTTGCCGACACGATGGGAACCGCAGTGGCGCATCTTTGTTCGCGCTACATGCTGATCGACCAGCGCCCTTCTCAGGCCAGATACATGATGCCGACCCATATTCATGAAACAGATCCGACGGTGGTTGCCGCCGAACGATGGATCGATGCCAATCTGGACGCGCCGATCAGTGTCGCGAACTTATCATCCGAACTCGCCGTGTCCCCCAAAACGCTGTCGCGGCGCATCGTTGCGGCAACCGGCGTGTCGCCAATCAAGTTCATTCAGCGTCGGCGCTTGCTGTGCGCCTCGCACCTGATTGAAACGACGTCGATGTCGATCGAGGCGATAGCGGCCAAAGTCGGCTATCAGGATGGAACGGCACTACGTAAATTGGTTAAACGTGAGTTCGGCACTACGCCAAGCGCAATGCGTTAATTGACCACGATGTAAAGTAGCGCCATCCAGGAATCATGGAGAATGAATGCTTCCCGCCGACCCGGAGTTCACAGGAACGAATCGATTCCGATCAAACCGGACAAGGTTTACAAGATAAATTTCGAGCGTGCGCATATCGCCGCCAAACGCGCATTACAAAGGGGTTTCCATGTCGCATCCAGCACTCAAGATCGGTGAATTGGCTCGGCGCACTGGCACACAAGTTGAAACCATTCGCTATTACGAGCGCGAAGGCTTGTTGCCGGTACCGCGCCGTTCTGACGGGAATTACCGGCTCTACGGCGATGCGCATGTGGAGCGGCTGCAATTTATCCGGCATTGCCGGTCGCTGGATATGGCACTCGACGAGATCCGCCGTTTGCTCGCGTTTCGAGATGCACCGGAACAAAAGTGCGATGAGGTCAACAGCCTGCTCGACAAGCACATCGGCCACGTGACCGATCGTCTCGCCGAACTGACTACTTTGCAGGCTCACTTACTCGAGTTGCGCAGCCTGTGTCATACCGCGCGAGCCGCGAAGGACTGCGGAATACTGCAAGGTCTTTCCTCCGCCGACGATGCTGCGCCGAAAAAGCTGGGCGTACATGGCGGCAGCTGCCATTGAGAATCAATCCCGGAGACGTGCCGGTATGCATTGGCGAATAACTGGTGCTGGCCAATGCATGCCGGACCAAAATGGAACTACATGTCTTGTTTTTCTTCCGGCTCATCCTGGCCCATAAGCCGTGGTGGCGTGCTAGATCTGGCGGCAGGAGTGTTCGCCGGTGCATCGCGCCCGAGACCGACCGGACTGCTCCTGAATGTCGATCCCGGCGGCGGCGTTTGAACTGTCGGCCAGGTGCTAGCCGGCGCGGCCGGGCTTGCAGACCCGGTTGATGCCGGTGATGTGCCAATCGCCCTGTTCGGAACCAGCACGGTCGGACCCATCTGTTCGCCACCGGAATCCGCCAATGTGTTATGCACCGGCGGCGCTGCGCGCGGTGAGCTGGAGCGAGCCGTTGGCGATGATCCCTCGATGGGCACCTGGACGAATCTTGGATCCTGGCTTGCCGGCCGATTTGTCGGAGGAACTGGCCGCGTGGCCTGAGGCCGCTGCGGCGTCATTTCAATCTCTACCGGGATGCCAGCGCTTGAGCCTCTTCTCGATGCCGGCTGCTGACTGCCGCTGCTTGACTGCCTCGGCGAGGGCGGCGGATTCGCCACTTCTCCACCGGCATGAGGGGCAACTGTCGTCTGCGGTACAGCCGGCCCCGGTTTTTTCCGGCCCACATTCCAGGTTGTCTTGGTGCCAATTGCGATGCCTACATCACCAATTTTCTTTTCCTCCAACCCGCCATTGTTGTCGACGTTTTTATCCCTGACATCAGTCTTTACATTGGCCAGGGTAGTCTTTCCGTCCGCGCCAGCCGAGTCGATCGTCAAACTGCCGTTCTTCGCAGTGAAGGATGCGCCGACATGTTCCTTGGTAATGCTGACCCTGCCTCCAGCGCTAGCGTTGCCACCATATCCACGTGTATCCTGATTGCCTTCTTTCGTTGTTTCGCCACTCCAGTTTCCCTGCGGGTCTTTCTGACGCCCACTATCAGTCTTCATTTCGATCCGTCCGCCTTCAATACTGAACTCGGTCTTTTCCTTGTTCGCGGTATCCGCCACGACATCGCCAGTCGTGCTGGTTACCGATATATTGCCGCCGGTTGTCGAGACATTGGTGCCTTTAAGTATCAAGTTCTTGTTCGATACGATAGTGACGTCTTGTCCGGCGTTTAGCGTGCTGCCTTCCTCGACGCTTGTCGACGAATAAGACAGCTTGCCGCTTGCCTGATTTCCAAGTCTGGTTATTCGTTTTGCGCTATTGGCCGCCGGCACTCCGTTCTCGGGGATTGGCCCGGGAGCCGGCCCGATAACCGTGGTGTCGATATTGTTGTGCGAACCGCCAACGGATGCCTCCAGACCGATCGCAGTTCGCGTGCTCCGTGCCGCATCGAAATTGACGCTGCCATCGGTTGCGGTCACAGCGATGGCTCCGCTCGCGCTCAACCCCGTTCCTTCAAACAAGATATCCTTGCCGCTCGTGATGTTGACGTTTCCGCCTGCTGATCCCACGTTGCCGACGACCGCTTCGGCCCGCTCCTCCTTGCTGTAACCCACGTTGACGCTGCCCCATGTCTTGTCGGCGGTGTTCCGGGTGATATTGTTGTTCGAGTCCGGATTTGAAGGATAGTTATTGCCTTGCATCATGTTGGCCCGCACCCCGACTGAGGTTCTCTCCGTCGTCAGCGTATCCCGCGCCGACGTGAATTTGACATCGCCATCGCCGGCGATGTCGACGCCTTCGCCTGCATTCAGCATCGTGCTTTCAAACGCCGCCGAATCTCCTTTCACCTTGATGGATAGCGTTCCGGCCGAATTGATGCTGGCGCCTGTATAGCTCGCCGTCGCCCGCTTTTCCGCCACATGGTCGACCGACATTCCCTGACAGGTTCGGCTCTGCGCCTCCGGGCCCTGACACACAGTCTGGTTGGATGTGAAGTTGACCGCTGCCGTGGTTCTTTCACTATCGTCGGTGCGCTCTTCCTTGGCAGCCTTCATGTCAAGATTTCCGCCGACATCGAGCGTGACGGCCCCCGCCTTGGCCGCAGGATCTCCAATCTGCGTGCCGACAAATGTTGCGTCGCCGGAGGTGGTGATCCTGACGGCGCCGCCGGCAGTTCCCAACTTTCCGCCACGCTCCACCGTGTGGCTGTCCGTTTCGCTCGTCAGCGCCATATTGCCTGTCAATCCGAAATCGGCGGCGCCCGAATTCCCCAGTGCTGCGCCGCCCCATGCTTTGACCGCGCCCGACTGGGTCCGCTTGCTGCCGGTCGCCTTGTCGGTGGCAGCAGTCATTTCCAGGCTACCCGCGCCGATCGTGATGCCATCGCCATTCGTTGCAGTCGAAGTCAGCGCGGTACCTTCCATACTGGTGGTTCCGGTTGACTTGGTGGAAATCCTGCCGGCGGTAATCTTCGAGACAACGGCAGTTTGGTAGCCATAACCGTTTTGTTCGCCGCTCCCTTCGATGCTCGCTTCCATTCCGGCGGCGACGGTCGCTTTGGCGTTGTAAGCATCAGGACTTCCCGGACGCCGGTAATTCGCCGGGGCTACGTCGCCGCTCAGGGCGTCGATTTTCGTATTGGTATCGGTTCGACCATTTGGATCATTTCGATCAATCGATGCATCGGCGTCAAGCCTCGCCTGGGCGTCTCCGCTCAGATATATTCCCGCCTTCACGGTCGCCTTGACTTCATTCAGCGTTGTTTCCTTGAAGTTCGACGCCGCTTTCGACCTGATGTTGGCAGCGCTCTGTTCAAACGTCCCGGCAGCATTGATCGTGGTTCCTACATCGGTAATGCTGCTGTCGTCGCCAAGGCCGGTTCGGGTGACATTGCCGTTCAACGATTTGATAGCGGACACATTCGCAATATGGTCGGTGGTCGTTCTGGTTATGGTCGTGCCGGTTCCGTAGGTGCCCGCCGATGCCCTGGCGGCTGCGGTGCCCGAAACGGCGGCCGCGGCCGTTGCCTCAGCAGTGCCTTGTTTTCCGGTAGTTTTGCTACTGCCCAATAGCTGGGCGTTTGCACGTGCATTTGCCGACGCCGAGACATCGACGTTGAGATTCGCGTCGGCATAGAAGCCCAGGCTGTATGTCGTGGAAGATTCCTTGACGTCGTGCGTTTCCGTAGCGGCTTCGAACGTCATCTCTTTGGCCTTCAGAACCACTCCGTTGTCGCCCGAAAGTTCGGACCCGGTGACTTTAAGCGCATCCGCTTCGATGGTCAGGTTGCCACCCGCGTGAATTAAGCTGGCAGCGTTGGTCGTATCGGTCTTGGTACTGTCTGTTTTCCTTCCGCGCAGTAGTTCGGCGCGGGCTTCGAGGTTCACATTCGCTTTGGCACCGGCGTCGGCACTCGCGCCGGCAGTTCCGCCGTTAGACAACGGCCCTATTTCGCCCGACGCGTCGGCGCTGGCACTGCCGCGTCCCGAGACTCCCGCATCGACGTCCACTTTCAGGTTGAGGCCCAGAGCGAATCGATTGGTAGAGGTAGTTTCTATCGTACTGGTCTCTGCCACACCGACATTGATTTCGGACGCTTTCAGAGTAACGTCATTCCTTGCATTGATGGCGGCGCCTTCCAGTGCCAAGGTCGAAGCTGTAGTGCCGCCGGCGCCGGTGATCTTGATGTTCGCTCCCGTCAAAGTGGAGCCGGTCTTAGCAACTGTAGACTTGGTGGTGGCGATCTCGCTGTGGCGAAGCACGTCAATCCCGCCGTTTGCAGCACCTTTTCCGAACGCGTTTGCCGAGCCGCTCGCCGAGCCGGATGCACTTCCGCTCGCCTGCTGACCGAAGGCAGATCCGATGGCCTGACCCTGCAGCCGATATTCGGTGCTGGCTCCGACTTTTCCGGCTGCATCGCCGCTCGCGTAGAGGCCGAGCTGGGTCGTGGTCGTGCTTGAGGTGCTGATGTCGGTAGTGACCCCGGCCATGATATTGACCGCCTTCGATTCGAGTTCAATGTCCTGCTTTGCGTCGACATTCGCACCCACGAGCCTGATGCTTTCCGAGCCTTTGATGGTCAGATTCTTGCCGAATGTCAGCTTGGGTCCCACACCGGTTTTAAGTGTTCGGCTGTCGGACTGGATCGTCTTCTGATACAACGTTACCCCTGCTTCCGCATGGTCGGTTCGGCCGGCGGCCTCATCATAAGTCTTGTTGCCCAATCGGCCTCCGGCTGTTCTTGCGCCGACCTGATCGAACTGACCGTTGGCCGAGCCGTCATATCCGGGATTGTTGCGCAAGTCGCCAGCCGCTGCCGCGGTATTCAAGTCTCCGAGATACATGCGTTTTCGCTCTTCGTCGGTGATGGCCGCAAGCTCGCGCGGCACATCGGTACGCTTGTCGGCATCAACATGTGCAGAATCGGCTACCTTCATGAAGGCCTGCGTCGTGACGGTGGTTTTCGATGTGTGTTCGTCATGGCCTTCAAGAATATTGACATTCTTCGCGCTCATTTCGCCATTGCCGCTGGCTTCGATGTCCGATCCCTGGATCGTAATATCCTTGTTCGTCGCAGAAAGAGTCAGATTGCCTTTGCCGTCGCTGCCTTTCGCGGTAATTGAAGATCCGATATTGGTGCCATCGAAAACGTCGCTGACGGTTTCGATTTTCCCCCATACCCCGCCGCCGACGCCAAGCCCCTCTTCCACCGACTCCGTATGCGTCTTGGTGGAATTTTGTTTGGCGAGTATTTTCACGTCGCCGGTAGTGGCGGTCAGTGCCGCATTGCCGTCCTTGACGACGACATCGGTTCCGATCAGCACAATGTTGGTACCCGCCGTGAGGTCCAGATCGCCGCTGGTGACCGTCAGGCCTGACTTAATCTGTTCTTTTGTGGTGGTCCTGGTTGTTTCTCTTTTCCATCCGACGTGACTGGTTTCCGTGGTTTCATTTTCAATCGTATTGAACGTGATATCGCCACCGGCCTTGAGATCGGCACCGGTTCCCGCGGTCATCTGCGCACCTGTGTTGTTGATGTCGCCTTTGGTCGCATCGAGCGTGAGTTTTCCGGTAGATGAAATACCCGCCGCCTTGCCGATCATCGTGTGGTGCACCGAATACACTGGCTGTTCCACCATCTTGTAGATGGTCAGTCCGTTTGCATCCAGTTTCGGTTTTCCGGTTCCATCCAGGTCTGGTATTCGTTGGCCGTATTTGTCCAACTCAGCAACCAGTTCCATGACCGGTTTGCCGTCCTTGTCCAGCAGAATCGCTCCATTGCCTTCCGAGAACGTCGTATTGTTGATGCTGCCCGTGGTGGACGTGAGCGTGACGTCGCCGCCTTCGATGGTGCCGCTGATATTGTCAATATCACCGGTGGCGGTGATCGTCAGTGATTCTGTGCCCGAAAGAGTGCCGCCGGTGTTGCTCAACGTGCCGAGCTCCAGGTCGATCACATTGCCGGCGATAACCGCACCGGTTTTGATTTCACTGCGGGTGACTTTCGACAAATACACAACCGGCACCAGCACTTCTTCGCTGCCGATTGTGGTCGTGACCATCCACACGATGTCCTTGGTCAATGCGTCTTGCTGGCCTTGCGTCAATGCGGTTCCATATACCAGCCCGGCCGCCGTCATTTCAGTTGCGGCATTACCGAACAGGCGCTCCAGCTGATCCTGTTCGCTCTGCCCGGCGATCAGCAGATTGCGCCCGGCTTCCGCAATCAATTGCTGGCGGATCAAATACGCTTCGTAACTGGCGTCTCCGAGGTGCCGCAAGGTTTCAGCCGGATTATTGCCAGTGAGCTGGCTTTCCAGGTATTCCGATCCGTTGTACGGGGAGCCAACCATGAACAGCGGATTGGTTTCGATCAAATAGTTTGCCCCTGGACGTTGTACCACGACGAAGTAACCATTGGGACTGGTCGGCAGGGTGATCGATGCAAACGCAAACTGTACCGCGGAGGCACCATTTATGAGGGTCCCGGCCACTCCGTTAGTCGGAGAGGTGCCGGTCGCGCCAGCCGCGCTTTGGGGTGTGGTGGCGGCTGGGCCGTAAGTAGGCCCCTTGATGTGCAGGCCGCCAATATTGCCATCGATCCTGGCACCGTAAATGCCGGCACTAGTGCCGGGCGCGCTTGTGGCCAGGGTCAATGAATTGCCGCTTTCATTTTGCAGCACGCGATCATGATGCTTGGCGCCATAATGAATTCCGACCCATTGTGTATAGCGCTCCCAGGTTTTCTTGTATGTCCTGGTTTCCAGATTCAGCGACTCCATCGCGAAGTTGGCGCCGGGCAGACCGGTCAGGGTGACGCCGGCTGTACCAGAGAGAACGCCACCAGTGTTGTAACCATGGGCAAAGTCCCTGACGGTCAATGTGCCGCCACTGATGATTTGCGGCTTGTGCGTCGGCGCACCGTTTGCAAATTTTTGAGATTGCGTCCATGTTCTGGAAAAATATTCTCTCCTGCAATTGTCCGGAAAGCAGTACCAGTTTTCCACGCTATCAGGTGCCGCTGTCAAATCGCTCACTTCCGGGCCACTGCTCGACGTTACAACCCAGACGCGGGTGGTGTCGCTCGACGTCTTGTTGGAGAAGATGCGTGAGGCAATCGTGAGATTGCCCTTCGCATTGACCTCTCTGGCATTCGTGAATGTGTCGGCGCTGAGGCTCATCGCATCGTCGGAATCGATGGTGCCATTGTTGGTAAATTCCAGCTCTGCTTTGGCCACCAGGTTCTTCCCGGCATACAGCGCACCATTGTTCAAAAAATTGCTGCTGGTGGCATCGACCGTCAAGGTATCGAGCGCCGAAAACGCACCGTCGGCTTCATTTGTAATGGACGACGCATTGAACGTCATGTTCTGACCGGAGTGCACGGCGCCCGGATTGGTGAAATCGGCGTCCACCGTGATAATCGCATTGCCGGCACCGGAACTGGCCGCGACGATCTTCGAGCCCGATCCGCCAAAGGTCAGCGACGCTGCCTTCACTATCATGTTGCCGGACGTCGTAATCATGCCGCCGTTGTCGATAGTGACAGCGGCAGCATTAACGTCCATGCTGTCGCCCAGTATCACGCCGCCACTGCCGATGGTGAGCGCAACGCCGTTGCCGCCATCTTTTCCCTTCAGGTCCATCAGGCCGCCGGACTCCATCCGCCCGCCAGTGCTGATCGCGTAGGCGCTGCCTGTGCCCCGTGTCGTCAGCGCGCCGGCCGTTCTGATCTGCCCCGCGTTATCAAGCGCGGCAGCGACATTGAACAAGGCATCGTCTTTCGACTGTATCGTGCCGGTGCCGGCGTTGGTAAGCACCCGGGCGTTTACCGTGGTGTTAAAGCCCGCTGTATCGGACAGGAACAGATCCTTGTCGTTGGTAAGCGTCCCGCTCACCGAGATGGCGCCGCCCTGGGTGGCTTGCAGCGTTCCGGTATTGGTCAAATTGGCGGAGCTGCTGGTCAACGTTGTCCCGGAGTGCAATGTGCCTTCGTTCTTCAGATCGTTCATGACTTCCAACGTCATGTCGGCATCTGATTGCAACGCACCCTGGTTCGTCAGGCTGGCAACTTTGATGCTGACGGAATTGCCATCGACGATGCCTGATTGCGTGTCGAATGTCGCCCCGCTACCGGCAATCACCAGGCTATTGTCGACGGTCACCGTGCCCGTGTTGGAAAGCGATGACGTCACCGCCAGGTCGAGATTGCCATTCGACTGCAGCGTGCCGTTATTGACGATCGACCCGACAGCCAGGCTACTGGCTTGCGCCGGCGATGTCGATGCGATAAAGGTGCCGTCGTTGGTCAGGCTGCCCGCATTCAAAGTGGTTCCGCCTGTGCTCTGTATCGTCGCGCCGGCCTCATTGGCAATGCTGTCGGCTCGCGCAATCAGGTTGCCGCCTGCCAGCAAGGTGCCGGAATTGACGATGCTTTGACTGCCGGCGCCGGCTTTATCGGCAATATCCAACGTGCCTTTTGCCTGGAGCTTGCCGCTGTTGACCAGCGAGCTGTTGACGCGTCCGGTGACGCTCCCGGCAACCGCCGTCATCGTGCCCGCATTGTTCAACCCGTTTCCTGCCGCCAGTGCCAGGTTGCCGGCAGTGGTCTGTATCGCTGCGCCGGCAGCGGTGCTGATCGCACCCTTGTCGGCGCTCAACGCCATGTCGCCCCTCGATTTGACGGTCGCCACGCCGAGCCCAAGGTCGTTGCCTGCATGCAGATCCAGCGCGGTACCGGCATAAAGCGTGGCGCCGGAAGCACCGATCAGAAGGCTGTCGAACTGCCCTTTCAATGCCCCGTCCGCACCCCACGTCGTTCCGTTGATGCTGGCCGCGCCGGCGGTCGTGACGGTGTTCGTTCCCTTCGCAAAACGGGTATCCGCCGCAGTGCCTGTGTCGCTGAGGCTGGCGCTCGTCATCATCAAATCGGCTCCGGCAAACAGTTTGCCGTTCATAAGCCGGGTGTCGCCGGCAGACGACAGGGAAAGTCCGCCGCCGTTCGCGAACACACTGCCGCCGTCCAGCGACAAGTCCGCGGCGCCGGTTGCCGAAGTGGTAGCGACACTGGCGTGATCCGCAGCCGAAAGTGTGGATTTGATTTCGATCTTTCCTGCGCTGGTGAGCGTGAAGTTGTTGGCGCTGGCAGCGGCATCTCCGAGCATGCGGACGCCGACACCGGCTTCGGTCGCTTTCAACGTGATGCGTCCGGCGTACATGCCGCCCAATGCTGACGAGTCGACCGAATAGCTCGGAGCGGCATCACTTGCCGCGGTGCTGCCGGTGACGTTGCGGCCCGGGTAACTCCACTCGTTGAGCCCGGTGGTGATGCCCAGCGTGCCATTGGCCGGCCCGCTGATCGGACCTTCGACCTTGACCGAGCGCGTCACTAGATCCAGTATCTGTTGCGCCGTGGCGTTGAGGCCTGTGCCGGTAATCAGGATGTCGCCGCGGTTGACCGTAAATCCGGCCAGGCTGCCGTCGGCGCCGAAGTTCGGCGTGCCGGTCGTCATGGTGGCACGGTCGGTATTGATGAAACCGCAGCCGATGCAGGTGATTCCGTAGGGGTTGGCGACGATGACGTCGGCCCGGCCGCCGAGCACTTCGGTAAAGCCGGCCAGCGTACTGCGGTTGGCAGCAACGACCTCATTCAAAATGACTTGCGCCTGCGCGCCCAAGTTGACATTGGCGCCGACTCGACCGGCCAGTTCCGATTGCCGCTCCGCCATACTGGTATTGCCGTTGTTGAGAACCATGCCTCTGGCATCGACGTTGTAGCTGGTGAATTTGTTATGCGAAACGCCGGCGCTGTTGGCCCTGTCGATGTTGACCACGGTTGCTCCGTTGCCAGCCGAATACACCTGAGTACTACCGGACCCTGCCGCAACCGTGGCACTTTGCGCGAGAAGCAAACCGGGGGCGCCAATAAGAAAAATCCCGAGAGTTGACGCCACGGTGCCCGTAACGCCGCTTGCCTTGCCGCGGCCCCTGGCAGTTTCCGGTGCAACCACATGGGAACCGCGAACCCCGCTCCAAACCAGGCGATAGATTTTATTCATTGTTATTGCTCCCGTTTTTGAACCGCTGTAGCCGGATTGCTGCTTATGCGCGCTGCTATTCCGGTCCGCTGCGTAGTGCCATGTCTGAAATCTTATTGGTCTTCGCAGAAATGTCGTGTGCTGCGCATCACATGGCGTTGCGCAATCTCGTCATTCTGTGGAAACCACTTAGTTCAAACCAGCGATGCCATGAAAAAAATGTCACTTCAACATATCCGTCTAAAGCGAGTAGCTCAGGCGAATCCACGTCTGCGGCGACTCAAGCCTGAAGAACTCGGGTGCATGCAACGGGCGTCCGGTGAAAATTTCGACAGTGCCTCCTTTGAATGCAGCGGAAACGCCGATGGCCATACCGGTCAAGCGGCCTTCCGGAACGCCTGCCGCGCGGCTTCTCACTGCACCTGTATCGAGACCGGCGAATACGCGCATGGGCAAACTATGATTGCCGATACTCAGCGTCGGATGGACCGACAGTTCGTTTCTGATGTAATAGCCGCTGTCGCCCGACAGTGTGTTATTCACAAAGCCACGCACACTCGAATTTCCACCAATTCCGATCTGCTCCGAGCCATACAGCGTTGTCACCGCATGCTGGCCCATGAAACTGCTGGAGAAGGTAAACCGCGATCCGGCAAGCTGGAACGGTTTTGAGTAGTAAAAGGTATACCTGTATTTTTTAAACTGAGCGCGAGGCGCATCATTCGGGAGCCCGTTCGGATCATCAAGTGCGCCAGCCAGGCGCAATCCTTGTGAATAACCGAGGCCGAGCATCGTCATTCCGCCCATGAAAAATGTGGTGACGCTGGTATCAAGGTCAAGAGTGGTCAGATCGCGGCTGCTGACACTCAGGAACTGATCAGCCAGAAAATTTCGGCTCGACTTTGTGCTGAGCAATCCCGCAACCGACCAGCGCGCACTCTGATTGCGATAGAGCACGCGATCGAGCCCCACGCTGTCGATCGCACTTCGACCGTTCGATTTCAGCTCCAGGCCGCTGAGCGTACGTAATGTGCTGACATATTCCGACCGGCTTAAAGAGAGTGACAATGTGGAATAGCCGAAGGGCACGACAAAATTCAGACTGTTGCTGCCCGAGTACTTGCGAGCGCGATCATGCGGGCGGGATTCACGATGAGTAAATAGCAGCAACTCGTTCAGGCCGAGCAAGCGATCCGCCGTGAGCGCAACGCCGATCTGATTTTTTCCGGTGCTGGCCGAACCATGGTTGTCTGCGCTCAGCGATGCATGAAACGGTACACCAGGTGAATTATTGATTACGACAACGCTTTCACCGGCCTTGTCGCCGGGTTGAATCTCCATGCGCGCATTGTTCGACGAGAGCTTGTTGATCTGGTCGATACCCTGCTCCAGATCGCGCAGATTGAGAAGGTCCCCGTCGCTGGTCGGAAAGGCATTGCTGCCTATGCTGTTGCTTCCTCCGTCTTGAATGATGATTTTTCCGATTACCCCTTCCAGCACCAGTATCTCCAGCTTGCCACTGCTGATATCTTGCTGCGGAAGATAGGCGCGCGTGGTGATCAGTCCGTGCTTGATGTAGTACTGCGTGACTTCGCCCAGAATCTGCTCGATTTCGACAACGCCCAGGCAGCGTCCGGAAAATGTGCGGGTGATATGTTCCCTGACTGCGTCCGGCAGATTCGGTGCGCCGGAAATGACAATCTCCCGAATTTCACGGCAGCCCGCGCCTGCAGCCGAGGCATCGACCTTCGGCAGCAGGGATCGGGTATCGATGCCGGACGGCGCGCGATCGGGAGGCAAGGCCGATTCGACATCGCGCTGAATCTGTTCGCGTGCTTCGCGTTGCAGTTGCTCGACCTGACGCGCCGCTTCCTGGAAATCCGCCTGACTCTGGGCGAACGCCGGAACGCCAATACAAAGAATCAGGACCAACAAAGCAATTCTCGGGAATACCCGAGCGATGTGCGGCTCGATCTTCATCAACGAAATCCTCTATCCGGGAAATGAATCGTTGTTACCGCTCTTGAATTAAAACCTGAATCCGAATGCCATGCCTGCTGTCTCAAAACGCAGCATAGCTGTCTCCGCACCGGTTGATTAATCAACCTCATTTCGGACCGCAGTGTCTCCCCTGGGTAAATCGCATTCCTGTTACGACGTCCTTACCGGATACGCTCTTGCCGATACTCCCGATGCATGACTTCAAGAATGGCCTACTGATTTCTAACTTTAATTTTTCTTGTTTAAACTATTTTCGGCTGCACCAAATCGAGCTGAGCATTTATCTCCTGCAAGCGTCATTGGCTGCATCAGCCATCGACTCCATACAGACTTCCAATCCGCTTGATGTTGCAACGAAGAATAACCTTCCTGTTCCATTACAACCATTGTGGATATCCTCACTGCGGTTTCCACTTACCCTCAACTCAAGGCAGAACTTGTGCACCGGCGAATTCGAAGACCTGCTCGCGCCTTTGCATGTGACCATCTTCCGTTCGGAGCCTGGCCCGGTGAAGCTGATCATTACCCTTGCAAGCCGTTGCCGGTCCACCGTCGGGGGACGTGCCCCGCGCAACCCGTTACCGCATGATTGTCCCGTACGCAAATCGCTGCATCCGCAATGAGCCGGCTCTATCGACACACGCCTTAAGCCTCCGCGAGCTTTTCAAATTCGGCCAGATTCGCCAGCACAATGATCCCGTCATCTAGGTCGACGATGCCGCGCCGCTCCCAGTCTTTCAAGCATCGGTTCACATTTTCCCGCGACGCGCCAATCATGTTGGCGAGTTCGTTCTGAGAACACGATAACCGGACCTTCTGCGGCGAACCGGCCGCACCGGGCAGGCTCATGCGCAAGCGTATCAATTGCTTTGCCAATCTCTTGGGCAAGTCGTAGAACGCAATGTCCGCCATC
This sequence comes from Oxalobacteraceae bacterium, assembly GCA_036675035.1. Taxonomy (GTDB): domain Bacteria; phylum Pseudomonadota; class Gammaproteobacteria; order Burkholderiales; family Burkholderiaceae_D; genus MESE01. Next base: position 5,401 of record JAKFFO010000016.1, on the reverse strand, counting down.
AGATCGTTGGTACGGCGCAAGCGGCCGCACAGCACCGAGAGCAGCTTCATGCAAACCTGCGGATTGTGTTCGAGGAAGGGAACAAGATCGCGTCGCTCAAGAATCAAAAGCTCGCATTGCGTGTGCGCGATCGCGTTGGCTGAGCGTTCGCTACCGTCAAGCACGGATATCTCTCCAAAGACATCGCCAACCGACAGGTCGGTCAGAATGATTTCCTTGCCCGTCGTCGACGGAAATGTAATTCGAACGCAACCCGAACATACGGCCATCATGCTTAAACCGGGCTCGCCGATGTTGAATATTCGTTCGCCAGCGCTGAAACGACGACGATAGGCGTGTGCCATCAACAAGCGCATGGCCGGCTTGTCGAGCGTGCTGAACATTTGGCATTTTGCGAGGAATCCGAGATTTTCCTCGATTGCTGCTGCGGTATCAGATGTCATGATTGCAATAATATTGTCATTTTAAAAAATAGGGTGTGTCGTCCGTCACATGTTGTATTCCGGGTTTTTCGTTATGCTGATCGTTGTTTTAATAACAATATTTGAAGTTTCCGATACCATAGCAGTTGTTGATTCGGCATCGAAAAGGTTTGATTTTTCGACCCGCTAATCTCACCCTCTCTCTCCAGGAGAGGGCCGAGTTGCGACGAACGGGCTCTGACTCTTCGTAACCCATCTGTAAAAAGAGACGAGCGACTGACGCCCGCCCAGACCACCGGCCCAGGCCACCATTTGACAGGACAGGCATGCAAACACTGGAGCATCGGGATGTTACCGGCCGCATCGATCTGGCGAATCCGAAACAGGTTTGCGACGAGGTGTGCTACTTGTTGTGCGCTGCTGATGAAGCGGTTGACCGCATTCTGGTGGAACGTGCATTCAATGTTTTTGCCCGGCTTTATGGCGGCGCCCTGCCCGGCTATCACCATTGCGAAACCCTGTATCACGACATGCGGCATGCGATGGACGTCACTCTTGCCACAGCGCGACTGTTGGCGGGCCACGAACGCCTGCATAATGATCGACTGGGCGCGGAGCGGCTGACGCTGGGCATCATCGTTGCGCTATACCACGACGCCGGTTATATCCGCCGGTTGAACGATCGCAAATGCTGGCATGGCGCCCAATACACTCCCGTTCATGTGTCGCGCGGCGGTCGGTTCCTGGCGCAGTTCCCGGAAAACGAAGGCCGTGGCGCTTGGAAGCGGCGCGCAGTAAGACTGATCCATTTCACCGGCTACGAAATTCCGATCGAAAGGATCCGGCTCAAAGATCCGCTGGATCGGCGGCTGGGAAGCTTGATCGGGACCGCCGACCTGATAGCGCAAATGGCCGACCGAGCCTATCTGGAAAAATGCCGCAATTATCTTTTTGACGAATTCGAGCTCGGCGGATTGACGCGTGGCATCGATGCGGCCGGCGATGAACGAGTGATCTACCATTCGGCGCAGGATCTAATGCACAAGACACCCGCGTTCTATGAAAACATGGTGAAAAAGCGTCTGGATGGCGATTTCGGGAAACTCTACGCCTGCGTCGAAGCGGTATTTGACGGGGAAAATCCATACCTCGACGCGATCGATCGCAACATCGCATATCTGCGGAAAGCACTTGAAACCGGCAATCTGGACGAGCTATTGAGGCGGCATACCGAGCCGGTGCTGGCGCCTCGACCCGACGTCGGATCTTTGATGCGATCCGGCTAATAATCGGGAAAACTGTTTTCCATCTTGTCGAAGATGACTTCGCCCCATCGTCGCTTGCACCTCGTGCGTGCGCGGGGCCGAGCTGGCATAGAATGACTTTTTCAAGATTGCTCCGCTTCGACAAAGGAAAATCATGCTTAAAAGGCTCATCCTCGGCCTTGCCATTCTGCTCTGCATCCTTGCGACAGCAAGCTTCTTCAGTCCGCACTTGACCGTTCATCAGATGCGCAGCGCGATCGAGGCACGCGATTACGATGCGTTTTCCCAATATGTCGACTATCCAGCGCTGAGACAAAGTTTTCGGACGCAGATCGGTACGGCGTTGCAGGAACTGGACAACGAAAATACCGGTGATACCGATCTGCTCGGCGCTCTTACCAAGGGCGCCGCCGGAGCGCTGGTTACGCCGGTGCTTGACGTGATAATCACGCCGGCCGGCGTGATGGAAATGTTGACCAGGGGCACGCCGAAGATTACGCAGGCAGTTCTCCTGGTCACGATTACACGGACTCCCTCCGCGCCGAAATCGATTCCGGACATGAAATTATCGTACCGCGGATGGGACCAGGTGGCGCTCTACCGTGCCGATTCCCCCGACAGCATCGACAGGTTTATCCTGGTACGAGATGGATTGTGGAGCTGGAAGCTGGCGGCCGTAGCATTGTAACCGCAGCAATCCGAGGTGCCGGCGACGTTGGCACCATCACGCTAAATGAACGATCCATAACCGCGCTCTGCGGTAAGTCAATACACAGCGTGGTGCGCTGTGCGAACTTGAATACCGGTTTTCAAAACCGTTTCTGCCAGTCGCGCATCAGGAACCCGCATGATTCGAAATTCGCACCGTCGCCGCACGCTTTCTGCCAGCCTGGTTGTGCTTGGCGCGCTATTGATCTTTCTTGCTCCGGATAATGCCTGGATTGGCGCGGTCCTGGCGATTGCCGGCGTCGCGGTCGAGTTGATTGCGTTTGGCCTGGCTCGCAGGGACAACAATAGAAGATAGCTGACGTACACGGCCGTGCGCCACAGGAACGGCTTTGGGGGATATTTTTTTAACCGCGTTCGACAAACCGAACCGTAACAAGCCACCACGAGGCGATGGCATGCCGTCCGGGAAACTGCAAGACGACTAACGTCCGTGTCGCTGGAAGTGCTGCGCGAACCAGGCTGCGGCGAGTTCTGCAACATCCTGCAACGCACCCGGCTCCTCGAACAAATGGGTTGCGCCCGGCACGATCGCAAGCCGTTTTTCGCAATGCAATGCCTTGTAAGCGATTTGATTCAGTTCGATGACGACATCGTCCGCGCCACCAACGATAAGCATGGTCGGCGCCAGCACTGTTTCGAGCGCACCGCGGCCCGTCATATCGGGTCGGCCACCGCGTGACACAACCGCAGCGATATCGTCGGTACGCGCGGCCGCATATCGCAGCGCCGCCGCTGCGCCGGTGCTGGCACCAAACAGGCCCAGCCGCAGCGATCGCGTGCTTTCATGCTGCAACAGCCAGTCGCCGGCATCGATCAGTCGTTGCGTCAGCAGCGCAATATCGAAGCGAGCCTGGTAATTCCGATCTTCATCGGGCGTGAGCAAATCGAGCAGCAAGGTACCCATGTGTGCATTGCGTAGCTCGGCCGCGACGTAATTGTTTCGAGGACTCAGGCGGCTGCTGCCGCTGCCATGCGCAAACAGCACCATGCCGATCGCGTTTTCCGGCAGTTCCAGCATGCCGTCGATCTGCATCGAACCGGATGCAATCCGGACCGATTCCGTTTGCGCCGATAACATCATTCACCTCTTCAAACCGGATTCACGGCATCCGGAATTTCGCGGCTGCCGCGAGCAGCGCTTTTACTTCGTCGTCGCTGGTCTGTGTGAAATCCTCATACCAGTTACCGACCGCATAAAATGGCGACGGCATGCGCAGGCATATGATTTCGTCCGCTTCCGACTTCAGCTTTTCACACACGTCGGCCGGGCCGACCGGAACGGCGACGATCAGACGTGCCGGGTTTGCTTCACGCACCACATGCACCGCGACCTGCATGGTAGACCCGGTCGCAAGGCCATCGTCGGCCAGGATCACCACCCGCTCGCGCAACTGCGGTGCCGGGCGGCCGGCCCGATACAATTCTTCGCGCCGTTTTATTTCCTGCATCTCGCGCTGCGATACCGCTTCAATCATTTCCGGCGATATATCGAGTGCGCTCAAAACTTCAGCCTGCAATATGCATTTGCCGCCGCTGGCAATGGCACCCATTGCGTATTCCTCTCGACCGGGTAGCCCAAGCTTGCGAACCAGCATCACATCGAGCGGAGCCGACAATTTCTTCGCTATTTCGGCTCCTATCGGCACGCCGCCGCGCGGCAACGCCAGCACCAGCACATCATTGCGGCCGCGATAGCCGAGCAGCTGTCGTGCCAGCAATTCACCGGCCTGTTTCCGATTCTCAAACTTTGTCTGATCTTGAGACCGCATGCTCATCTCTGAAAGCGTTGGCGCGAATATTCAATTGATACAGCTTAGAATCTGCGCATGCCGAGCGACTGATCCAGCGCAAGCGCTGCCCCGAATGAAGTTCGAAAATAAAGATCCTGGAACTTATATGCTGCTTACATCCGGCGTTTTGAAAATCCGGATCTCATGACAATGAAAGCCTTCTCAAGCTTCATAGACCGCGAAGAAGCGGCCGAAGCACTCGCGACTGATCTGTTGGAATATCGGGCACGCAATCCGCTGATTCTCGCAATTCCGCGAGGCGCGGTGCCGATGGGAAAAATTATTGCAGACCGTTTGCATGGAGAGCTCGACATCGTGCTGGTACGCAAGCTCGGTGCGCCGCGCAATCCCGAGTTTGCTCTCGGCGCAGTCGACGAAAGCGGCCGGGTTTTCCTGAACCAGTTCGGCGCAGACGAAGGTGGCTCAAACGCGTTCATAGAGAAGGAAAAAAACCGCCAGCTTGAATTGATGCGGGAACGGCGATCCCGTTACACACCGCATCGCCAGTCGATCGATCCGGCGGGACGCATCGTCATCGTGGTTGACGATGGCCTGGCGACCGGCGCGACGATGACTGCGGCGCTTCACGCGATCCGCGCCAGAATGCCGGCCGAACTGGTGTGTGCGGTCCCGGTCGCTGCGCCGGAAAGCCTGGCCAGCGTGATGCCGTTCGCGGACAAGACGGTATGCTTGCAGACACCTGAAAATTTTTACGCGGTGGGCCAGTTCTACCGGTATTTTTCTCAGGTGGAAGATGAAGAAGTCATACGCCTGCTTGCGACAGGCGCCGACGGCGACAAGGCGCAGCGCACCTGACCGACCATCGCTTGCGTCGCCGAATTGGAATTCATTGTGCACCCGTGAACGCGGAACTCAATCCGCTGCCACCACGATGCAATTTCGTCCGGCGATTTTTGCATCGTACAGTGCGGCGTCGGCGCGGCTGAATAGTGCATCGGCGGCCTCTCCGGCGCGTAATGCGGCGACGCCGATTGAGGTCGACAGCTTGATTCCAGGCGCGATTTCATCCCATTCATGGTTTGCTGCCAGATCGCAGATTCGCTGAAGCGGCTTGACTGCGTCTTTGGCGGAAATATTCCTGAGCAAAAGCACGAACTCATCCCCACCGTAACGCGCGAGATAGTCCATTGCCCGCTTCTCATTCCGGATCAGGTTGGCGAATCTTTTGATGGCT
>JAKFFO010000180.1:0-2150 GCA_036675035.1 Oxalobacteraceae bacterium | reverse complement strand
CCATACGTTCCTTTGTTACCCCGAAGTTAATCAGATGATTTATAAAACCTGCTTATCGGTTGTAGACGTAGCTGATGCTGTTGATTGTCACCAGCGCACTGGTGTTGAACGTATAAACGCCCACCGTGCCGCCAACCAAATCAGGCTCCAACAGGGTCAGCGTCGATCCAACTTGCGCGCCATTTAGATAGACTTTCAATGTGCCGGCGAATATCTCGAATCGATAGATTCCTGCGACGCCGCTATGATCGACACCATCAAAGTTCGTTGCCCTGGTAAATGAAGGCGTGAACTCGTAGCAGGTCAGGAAGCCGGAACCGTCAAGGCCGACAGCAACATGGGGGAATGGGTTCGCACTACCTGAAATCGTATGCATGGAGCTGTTGACGCAGCCGCGCATTACAATGAATTGCGAATCGGCCAGTGTTGCATCAACCTCGACAATGTGTTCCTCGAACAGCCCACGCGACGGCAGCTCATCGAACAGCACCACGCTGCTGTCGCCCGCCGATTGCGGCTGAATCGTGATCTTATCCAGCATCTTGACGTTGCGGGTCAGTGTCGGCAAGGCGGTTGTGGTGGCGCCCGTTCCCTTGATCGTTTTTGGCTGAATTGTCTCCCGCACGCGAAGATAATTGATGCCGAGTTTTCCCGCGCCGTTGTTCGTGCATTCGACGTAGTGCAGCCCTGGCGCGACATTGCGAGCAATCGCCACTTCATAGTCATTTGAAAATGCGGATGCAAACGGCTGATTCTGATACCAGCTCAAATTCCCGACACTGGCGAAATCTACCGAAATATTCCCCAAGGCTGCACCTTGATCCCAGAGCATTTGCGCAAGATACAGGTCGCAGCCGGTTTCTGGAATAAAGATCGCTAGGCGAATAGTTTGCGTGCCTGTTGCGTCCGTCCAGCGGCCATTGCCTACTCTGGAGTAAGGAAGGTTGATCGCCTTGCTGCCGTTGGTGCCGGTACTCTGGAAGTGTGGCATTGATGCCGGCAGAAATCCCTCGAAATCTGGCAACGCACAGTTCGCGACAAAAGGAATGGCAAGGTTATTGCCCATCTGTTTGTACAGCGCCTCGGATGGATGTTCGCCATCAGGCATCAGCACAGTGCTCTTGAGTTCGCCAGAACGGAAATACCGGTTCACAAGGTCGTATTGATCGACAATCGGAACGCTGTATTCCTTGGCCACTTGCTGCATGACCTCAACAAACTTGCGGATTTTCTCGGCGTTTACGTCGAACGTGACATTGCCAACAACAAGCATCGGCGCAGGCGTGACGATTACCGGGCTTTTGCCGTAGCGCCGGCAAATATCGATGATTTCTATCCAATTGGCTTTGAATTCAATGGCAGTGCGACCAACATTCACATCGTTTATGCAGTGGTTGCAATAAATGATCGACGCGGAAGTAGCCGCAATACGCGCTAGGAAAGTCGCTCCGCTACCATCTGTTCCGTCCAGCATTTGCTGCGTATCGGTACCAGAAATTGCCACATTGTTGACCGTTGCAGATCCGTTGCCATAATAGGCTCGCAGGAAAAATTGCAGTCTTGATGGCTGCGTGGTTGCGGCTTGCACGCCGGTTCCACCATCATCGCCGTACATTGTCGAATCGCCGAAACAGTCAATAGCAACACCAACACCGCTGTATAGCAGGCTAGCATAATGGCCTAGGTTGTTCGGACCGAAGTTGATTAGGCCTGACCCACCATCAGCAGCCAGGCCGGCAATCGATACCTTCTCTTCATCCAGCTCATCAAGTGCGTCTTGAACGTTTGTCGCGGCAAGTCCGCCAGTTGGGTTGGTGCCAACCAGCGATGCGCCATTAGCTGCGGCAAGACTCGCGGTGATGACCCCAACCTCACTAGTTGCCGCTGCCGCACTGGCCGCCGCTTCACCTGCGCTGATCACTGCTTCGGACGCCTTGGTGGTCGCGGTAGCCGCTGCCGCCACGGCTGCGATGGATGCTGTATTAGCTTGCCCCAGCATATAGGCAGCATCTTCCTCAACTTCAGCAACCAGTGCTTCGCGCAAGGCATCCGACAGCGAATCCGCCGTGACCACCTCCGGGCGCAACAAGCCGTCATCGGCTTGCAGCAATGCGATGTTGTAGCGGATATCGTTGATGGAGTTGGCCGCC
>JAKFFO010000138.1:0-13393 GCA_036675035.1 Oxalobacteraceae bacterium | reverse complement strand
GGTATCGAGTTCGAGACGCCCAGATCGCAGTATTACCTGGTGCTGTTTTTCCTGGTCGTCAGTATCTGGGTCATGCACCGCATCGTGACCTCGCTTCTTGGCCGTACATTCATGGCAATTCGCAATGGCGATGAACTGGCAGAAGCCATCGCCATCAATCTGCTGCGCAACAAGATTCTGGCGTTCATGCTGTCCGTGTTCTATGCCGGTCTGGCCGGCGGCCTGTACGCAGGCTATGTGCGATTCCTCGGTCCGGCCATTGCCGGCGTCGAGCACACCTTCGACATGACCATGTACATGCTGGTGGGCGGCATCGGCACCCTGCTTGGACCGATTCTCGGATCGATTTCAATACCGTGGCTGACACAGTATCTGCAATTCCTGCAGGACTATCGCTTCATCGTCTTCGGCCCAATCCTGGTGCTGCTGGTGATTTTCGTTCCGAACGGCGTGGTCGGCTCCTATCTGGCATGGAAAGCGCGCAACGAGTCGCGCAAGCTTGCCGCCAAGATTCCAGCGGAAGCCAGCCGTGTCGTTACCCCGGTAAATCAGGAGGGCAGCTCCCATGCTTAAGATTGAGTCATTGACCAAGCAGTTCGGCGGCCTGACAGCGGTGCGCGAAGTAACCACTACCATCGAAAAGGGCAAAATCAACGCAATCATCGGTCCCAACGGCGCCGGGAAAACCACTTTCTTCAATCTCATCAGCGGCATGTATCGTCCGACATCGGGGCGCATCCTGTTCAACGACAAGGACGTGACGCAGCTGAGGGCTGACCAGATCGCAAAACTCGGCATCTCCCGCACCTTCCAGACCACCAATCTGTTCGACCGAGCCACGGTGCTGGACAATCTGATCGTGGGACATCGCCTGCGCACCAAATCGGGCTTGCTGGACGTGTTGCTCGGCACCGCGCGCCTGAAAGAAGAAGAACGCAAGTGCCGTGAAAAAGCGCAGGAAGCGCTCGACTTCGTCGGCCTTTCTCACATCTCGCACCGCGTTGCAGCGGATATTTCACAGGAAGAGCGCAAGCGCGTTGCATTTGCGCTGGCGCTATCGACCGATCCTTCGCTGGTACTGCTCGACGAGCCGGCTGGTGGAGTCAATCCTGAAGAAACCATCGGCCTTGCCGACCTGATTCGCAAGATGGTCAATAACGGCCTGACCGTGTGCCTTATCGAACACAAGATGAGCATGATCATGAATCTTGCCGACAAGATCATGGTGCTCAACTATGGTGAAAAAATCGCGGAAGGAACACCGAGTGAAATCCGCTCCAATCCGCACGTAATCGAAGCGTATCTCGGGAGTGAACATGCTGCAGCTTGACAATGTCTCAGTGAATTACGGCAGCTTCCGGGCACTGGATAACGTCAGCATCCATGCCAAGGAAGGCGAACTGGTGGTTCTGCTCGGAGCCAACGGCGCCGGCAAAAGCTCGATTTTTCTAACCATAAGCGGACTGAACAAGGCCTCTACCGGCAGCATTCGCTTCGGCAACAAGGAATTGACCGGAATGAAGCCGTCGCAAATCGTGCATGACGGCGTAGTGCACTGCCCGGAAGGACGCAAACTGTTCCCAGGCATGTCGGTATTGAAGAATCTCACGCTCGGCGCCTATGTCCATCGGGCCGACAAGAAAGGCGTCAGCCGCTCGCTGGAAGAAGTGTTCGCGATGTTCCCGATTCTCGACGAAAAAAAGGATGCCAACGCAGGGTCGTTGAGCGGCGGCCAGCAGCAAATGGTTGCAATCGGGCGCGCATTGATGGGAAGGCCGAAAGCGCTGCTGCTGGACGAGCCTTCGCTTGGATTGGCACCGCTGGTGGTGAAGCAGGTGTTCGAGGTAATCCAGAAGATCAATCGCGCCGGCACCACTGTGCTGCTCGCGGAACAGAACGCATTCGCGGCACTCAAGATCGCCAGCCGCGCCTATGTGATTGAAAGCGGACGCATCATGATGGAAGGTAATCCGGAAGAGCTGTTGAATAATGAAAAGGTGCGCAAGGCGTATATCGGAGCCTGACGAGACAGCGTGCCACCGAACGTGAAGTTGAAGTAAAGCGCAGGAATGGTTGGTTAATAACAAAGGAGATCAAATGAAACTGAAGCTGAGAATGAAATTGAACCGTCTGTCCGTCGTATTGGCAGCCGGCATGGTGATGGCTGCAGGCTCTGCAGTTGCGCAGGAAGTCGTCAAGATCGGTTACTCCGGCCCGCTTAGCGGCGGCGCCGCGCTTTACGGCAAGAACGTGCTGACCGGCATGGAGATGGCCGCGAACGAAATCAACGCCAAGGGCCTCGAAGTAGGCGGCAAGAAATACAAGCTCGAAATCGTCGCCTTCGACGATAAGTACAATCCGAGCGAAACAGCAATCAACGTACAGCGCCTGGTCCAGCAGCATCAGACCCCGGCAGTCCTGGTCCCTCACTCTGGAGGCATTTTTGCAGTGCAGGCGTTCAATGAAAAATCCAATGTGCTGTTGCTGGCCTATACCAGCCTGGCACAGGTGACTGCGCGCGGCAACAAGATGAGCGTCCGCATTCCGCCTGATTTTGCCGGTTACATCGACCCGTTCATCAAGTCCACGATGGGCAAGTTCGGCAAGAATGTTGCGATTGCCAACGCCGATCATGACTATGCAAAAGCATGGACCGCTGCATTCAAACCCGCATGGGAAGCTGCAGGCGGCAAAGTCGTTGCCGAGAATCCGATGTCCTATAACAAGGCTACCGATTTCTACAGCGGCGTCAGCCGTGTACTGCAAGCGAAACCGGATGTTATGTTCATTGGCGGCGCATCCGAGCCGACCGCGCTGGTCGTCAAGCAGGCGCGCGAACTGGGTTTCAAGGGCGGCTTCATCATCATCGACCAGGCCAAAATGGACGAAATGTCCAAGGTCATCGGCGGATACGGGCCTCTTGAAGGATCAATCGGCGTGATGCCTCTGATTGCGGACGAGCGTCCGGATGCCAAGGCTTTTGTGGAAAGATTCCGCAAGCTGAATCCAGGTCGTGATCCGAGCTCCGAAATCTCGCTGAACTATTCTGCCGTGCATGCGACGGCAGCCGCGATGAAGCTGGCTGGTACCGTCAAGGATGCCGCCGCGATTCGTGCGCAGATGGACAAGGCGTTCAAGACCTTGCCTGCCGAATACAATCCAAACGACATCGACGGCGTCGACGACAAGGGCGGCTCGCTGGCCAACACCTACATCGCCACGATCGAAAATGGCAAGGTCAAGGGCCTCAGCCTGCGTGCCCTGAGCACAGCCAAGTAATATCTTCATGAAGCGAAAGCGGGCGTGAACAGCATCGAAACATCGCTGTGCACGCCCGTGGCCGTTTGGCATTCTTACTTCATTTCAATTTGAGAAATGTCATGCGCGGATTCAGGAAATCATCGCCGGAGTCCGCGCATGACATCTTTCCGCACCGGCATCGCAGCTTGGTCCGGCTGCCTGGCACATTATTTACCGGCTTTTGATGTCGCTACTTGTTCCGGTGGAGATTCGAGAAAACTACGCGCCAAGAATCGATTACGATCATGAATCGTCAGGACTTGTAACCTGCGCTGTTGTCTTCTCTCCGGCGTGTCTTTTAACGGAATTACAAACTGCGGGCAATTCATTGTCCGGCCAGACAGCTCTCCTACGCTGACGGCGCTCACTCAACGCAAGGGGCAAAACGCGATGAATAAAAAAGACGAAGCTATCGTAGTAGCAGATGGACTGGCTTTCGCGGAAGCACCGCGCTGGCATGACGGGATGTTGTGGTTTTCCGATTTCTACACACACAAGGTAAGCTGCATCGGCGCGGATGGACGGCAGACCACGGTAGTCGAAGTTCCGGGGCAGCCGTCAGGGTTGGGCTGGCTGTCCGATGGCCGTCTGCTGGTGGTGTCGATGACGGATCGATGCCTGTTGCGCCAGGATCCGGATGGCTTGTCCCTGGTTGCGGATCTGTCCACGCTTGCGCCCTTTCACTGCAATGACATGGTGGTCGATCGGAAGGATCGCGCCTACATCGGCAACTTCGGCTTCGACCTGGTTGGCCGCGCGCCGGTACAGCCGACGGTTCTGCTGATGGTGACGCCGGACGGACACGTGCAAGTGGTAGCGGATGACCTGCTGTTCCCGAACGGCTGTGTAATTACCCCCGACGAAAAAACCCTGATTGTTGCGGAGACGTTCGGCAAGCGGCTGACTGCCTTCGATATCGCGGACGATGGAACGCTGACCGGCCGCCGGGTCTGGGCAACTCTGGGCGACGCATCGCCCGATGGAATCTGCCTGGATGCCGAAGGAGCGATCTGGGTCGCGTCGCCGCCGACCTCGGAGTTCATCCGGGTAAAGGAGCATGGCGAAATCACGAATCGTATCCCGGCAGAGAATCAGGCGATCGCATGCGCATTGGGCGGCGCGGACCGGCGCACCTTGTACATGGTGACTGGCAGAGTATCGAAACCGGAAAAATCGCTCGCCGAACGTAATGGCCGGATCCTGTCTGTACAAGTCGAAGTGCCTGGCGCGGGATTTCCATAACCGATACCGGTATCGGAAACGATAAGCTGTGTCAAAACAGCGGCTGTAGATTCGACGTAGAATGTTTTAGCGCAGGGATGGAGCAATCGCACGCCCACAGTGGCACGCCCACAGTGAATTGGATTTCCCGTTGCGCTTTCATGGAGATTGACGAATGTCCGTCCTGTTCACTTCCTTTAAGCTGCGCGATACGACATTTCGCAATCGCGTCGTCATCGCACCGATGTGCATGTATTCGGCACGGGAAGGTATCGCAAACGACTTCCATCTGGTCCATTACGGCCGGTTTGCACTGGGCGGCGCCGGCCTGGTCATCGTGGAAGCGACCGCCGTCCAGCCGCAGGGGCGAATCACGCACGGCGATCTCGGCATTTGGTCGGATGATCATATCCCGGCGCTGGCGCGGATCGCCGGTTTCGTGAAGTCCCACGGCGCGGTGCCCGGCATTCAGCTCGCCCATGCGGGCCGCAAGGCAAGCATGCAGCGGCCGTGGAACGGTAACGGCCCTCTGGATGAAAACGATATCGCCCGCGGTGATGTTCCGTGGGAAGTCATCGCATCCAGCGCCGAACCGGTCGGCAAAAACTGGCTGATTCCCAAAGAAATGTCGATTGCCGACATGGAGACGCTGAAGCAGGACTTCCGGTCCGCGGCGCAGCGCGCGTTGAAAGCCGGTTTCGAGGTAATCGAGCTGCATTGCGCGCATGGTTACCTGATGCACTCCTTCCTTTCACCGATCATCAACAAGCGAACCGACGAATACGGCGGCGACCGCAATGGCCGCATGCGCCTGCCGCTGGAAATCGCTACGATCCTGCGCGACGCATGGCCGGCGGATCGCCCTGTTTTCCTGCGCGTGTCGGCGGTCGATCAGGTGGAAGGTGGCTGGGAAATTGACGACTCGATCGCGTTTGCCCGCGAGCTGAAAAAGATCGGCATCGACATCATCGACTGCTCGTCCGGCGGCGTTGCGTCCGGTGCGGTATCGGCGATTGGCGTACGCGACTATGGCTATCAGGTCAGTTACGCCGAACAGATCCGGCGCGCGGCACAGATTCCGACCATGGCTGTTGGCCTGATCGTCGATCCGACCCAGGCCGAGGAAGTCCTGGCGGCCGGTCAGGCGGACCTTATCGCAATCGCGCGCGAGGCACTGAACGATCCGAGCTGGCCGTGGCATGCGCAATCCGCGCTTCAGGTGCATGATCCGGAACGATTCGCATCTTGGCCGCACCAGTTCGGCTGGTGGCTGCAGAGGCGTGCAGCTGCGCTTGAAAAAATCGGACCTTGGCGAAAAAAATAGCATCGCAAAATTAGCCACCCAAGCTCGCCCGAGTTCCGCAAAACTAATTGCAAAAGGAGACATGACATGCATTGGAAAAATCGTCCGCCGGGCTCCAATTGGGGAGATTTCGGACCCGATGACCAGTTGGGCCGGGTCAACCTGATCACCCGCGAGCAGGTGCTCAAAGGGGCAGCCGAAGTCCGGGAAGGACAAAGCTTTTGCCTGTCGCTTCCGCTGGATCTGCCGGGCGGCAATCTTCTGAATCCGCGCCGGAATCCGCCCCGGCTGCAGCCTACCTATCGCGACGGCAAGCCGATGCTGAATTTCCCGATGAACCGGGTCGATCCGGACAGCGTCGACATCATCTCGGACGACCAGGTGCTCATCACGCTGCAGTATTCAACGCAATGGGATTCGCTGGCACATGTCGGCGCTCGTTTCGATGTCGAGGGAAACGGTACTGAGGAACTGGTGTACTACAACGGCTTCCGGGCCAACAGCGATGTGCAGGGACCGGTTGAATATGACGTCGGCGGCGGCGAGCATGAGTGTGGATGCGACGGCCCGAACCTGTCGTTCGCGAACGCACTGGGCATACAAAACATGGCGGTGCATGGCATGCAGGGGCGCGGAGTGCTGGTCGACCTGCAGCGGCACTTCGGGCTGGAGCGCAAGCTGATTGGCTACGATGAATTGCGTTCGGCGATGGATGCGGACGGCATCATTGTCGAACAAGGCGACTTCCTGGTATTGCGCACCGGTTTCGCGGAACTTGTGGTCGGCATGGGCGGCAATCCCGATCCGGAGGTATTGCACCATACCTGCGCGGTACTGAACGGGCGCGATGAACGGCTGCTGCAGTGGATCACCGATTCAGGCATCAGCGCACTATGCGCCGACAACTATGCGGTCGAAGCCTACCCTGCAGTTGAAAAAAGCGGGAAGAAATCCTTGCTGCCGCTGCATCATCATTGCCTGTTCAAGCTGGGGATTCCGCTGGGCGAGCTGTGGTACCTGAAGGATCTGGCCGAATGGCTGCATGCGCATAAGCGCAATCGTTTCATGCTGACTGCACCGCCGTTGCGGCTGCCGGGCGCTGTCGGATCGCCGGTTACACCGATCGCCACCGTCTGATCCAGGCAAGGTTCGGCCTGCGCCGATCGCACAGGCCGAACGTTTTCCCGTTACAGCGGACGGTCCGAACGGAATTCCTCACGCAGTTCGCGCTTGAGCACTTTGCCGATCGCGCTGCGTGGCAAGCTATCCACCATCTGCACCGCTGCCAGCCGCTGGGTTTTCCCCAGGTGTTCGTTGGCCCACCCCAGCAACTGCTCGGAACCGAGTGCCGATCCCGAACGGGCCACCGCAAAGGCAACCGGCGTCTCTCCCCAGCGCTCGGACGGCACACCGACCACCGCCACATCCGCGACATCGGGATGCTGGCGCAATACCACTTCGAGATCGCTCGGATAGATATTGAATCCGCCCGATATGATCATGTCTTTCTTGCGGTCGAGCAGCGTCAGGAAACCGTCCTTGTCGAAGCGGCCCACATCGCCGGTACGGATGAATCGCTTGCCGGTCCGGTCGAACCATTCGACTTCGGCCGTCTTCGCCGGCTGGTTGTGATATGCGTTCATCATCGCCGGAGAGCTCCCGACCACTTCGCCGATCTCGCCTTGCGGCACTTCGTTGCCGTTGTCGTCGATCAGCCGTATGTCGTGCCCCGGGGCCGGAGCTCCTACCGTGTGCAGCTTGTCCGGATGCTCATGCGCCGCGAGGATGCAGGTTCCGCCGCCCTCGGTCATGCCGTAGTACTCGACCAGCCCGCCGGGCCAGCGCTTCAGGATATCTGCCTTTAAAGCGGCGGAAAATGGCGCGCTGGTACAAAATTTCTTGTCGAACGAAGAGAGATCGTATTGATCGAAATTCGGGTGCGCCATGATGCGCTGGTACTGGACCGGAACCAGCATCGTATGCGTGACGCGATGCCTTTGTGCCAGTTCGAGATAGCGGGTCGCATCGAACTTGGCCATCAATATCACGGTTCCGCCGAGCCCGATGGTCGGAAAGAAACAGACCAGCGTCGTATTCGAATACAGCGGCGTGGAGATCAGCGAAATGGCATGCGGGCCATAGCCGCTCAGTGTTCCGCGCTGCACATGCGCCCAGCGCATGCCGTGGGACTGGACAATCCCTTTGGGTGCGCCGGTGGTTCCGGACGAATAAATGATATTGAACGGTGCCTCGGGCGTGACCGCGACCGGCACCGGTGTGCTTCCCACTGGAGCAAGCCAGGCCTCAAAAGGCCGGCCGGCGGCGGTGCCATCCAACGTAATCAGTTTGGCGGAAAGCTGCCCTTTTACCGGTTCGAGTTCTGCCGCAACACCTGCGTCGACAAAAAACAGTGTCGCGCCTGCATCAGCCGCCATCGTCACCAGGCTTTGCGGCGTCGATGAAGGTGCCAGAGGAGCGACTGCGGCACCTGCGCGCAGTCCGCCCAGAAAAACCGCTGCATATTCAATCGAAGTGGATGCGCAGATTGCCAGCGAATCACCCGCCTTCAACCCGTCGCGCTGCAACGATGCGGCGATCCGGTCGACCAGCGCATTCAATTCCGCGTAATTCAACACCCGCTCATCCTGGATCAGTGCGGCATGTTTCGGCTGATCCTGTGCATAGGTCCGGATCAGGTCCGACAGGACGACGAATGGCTGGTCAATCAATAGTTCAATATTCATGCTCAAATCCAAAAATGATTTCCGGTGTCGACAAAAAGGCTAACTAAACTTTCATTCCAGGCAGGTTCAGCGACGCCGTATTGCCGCCGTCGACCGGGAGCGCCTGCCCGGTAATATAACTCGCGTCGTCGCTGGCCAGGAAAGCGATCGCCGCGGCGATTTCATGCGGATGCCCGTAGCGGCGCAGTTCGCAGCGCGATCCGAGCTTGTGCTCCTTCTGCACTTCTCTTGCGCGGTCGAACACGCGCGCCGTCATGCCGGTTTCGATCAGGCCCGGGCATACCGCGTTAACGCGCACGTTGAATTCGCCGAGGTCGCAGGCACAGGTCTGGGTAAGATTGATCACCGCCGCCTTGGACGCGCTGTATGCGTTGCCGCCCGCGCCCGAGCGAACCCCGGCCACCGACGCGGTATTGACGATTGCGCCGCTTTTTTGTTCGCGCATGATTCGTGATGCGTACTTGGTGAAGTTAACCGCGCCCATTACGTTGACCGCCATGATTTGTTGCCAGACGGCGGTATCGGTTTCCGAGATCGGCGAATAGTCACCGCCTGCGATACCGGCGTTATTGCACAGCACATCCACGCGGCCGAACTTGGCGAAAACATCCGCGACGCATTTCACCACTTCCGTTTCGCTGGAAATATCCATGGCCCGCTGCCAGACCCTGGATTGATCCGGCAGCGAAGCGGCCACTTCGTTCAATCCTTCCTGGTTCCTGTCGATCAGCGCGACGCTGGCGCCTTCGCTGAATAAACGCTGTGCGACCGCACGCCCGATTCCGCTTGCGGAACCCGTAATGATTGCTACCTTGTTCTGAAATCTCATGAATGCCTCCGAATGTTGTCTATGCCGAATTATGCCGAAAGTTCGCGATCCTGCAATTCACGCCATTGCACTTTTCCGGTGCCGGACTTCGGAAGCGCGGACAGGAACTGGACGATGCGCGGACTCTTGTACGCTGCCATGTTGTCGCGCGCCCAATCGATGATTTCCTGTTCGGTGATCTTGCCGACGAAATCATCCTTCAGCACCACCATCGCCTTTACCGTCTCGCCACGCTTGGCATCGCGCGACGCGATGATGCAGGCTTCCCTGATGGCCGGATGCTGATACATCAGCGCCTCTACTTCAGCCGGCCAAACCTTGTAGCCGGACGCGTTGATCATGCGCTTCAGGCGGTCGACCATGAAAAAATAACCGTCTTCGTCGACCGTTGCCAGATCGCCGGTTCTCAGAAAGCGCTTGCCGTCAATTTCGACGAATGCTTCCCGGGACGCGTCCGGATTGTTCCAGTAACCCTGCATGATCTGCGGCCCGCAGACGATGACTTCGCCGACTTCACCCGGCGGCAATTCCCGGAAAGTCTGCGGATCGACCACGCGGGCATCGACGTCGTACAACGGTATTCCCAGGCATTGTTTTTTGGGGCGTGTCGGCGGATTGATATGTGTTGCAGCCATGGTTTCGGACATGCCATAGCCTTCGACATAAGGCACGCCGACCAGATCGTTGAGTTTTTGCGCAACCGCTTCCGGCATTGCCGCACCGCCGCCGCTGATGCGGCTCAGGCTGGACAGGTCGTACTCGCCGACCCTGGGGTTCGACAGAAAATCCACGACCATGGTCGAAATCAATTGCACGCCATTGACCTTGTAGCGCTGGATGCATTCAGCTGCGGTGACGCGGTCCCAGCGCGGCAGCAGGACCATCGTACTGCCCACGAACAGCGGAGAATTCATGCTCCCCTGCATGCCGGTCACATGAAAGAACGGAAGTACTGACAGCAACACGGTGTCCTGTTGCGAACCGACCCAGCGCACGCCGGAAACGGTGTTGTACATGACGCTGCGATGAGTATGCATGCAGCCTTTCGGATTGCCGGTCGTGCCCGAGGTATACGGCATCGCGCACAGATCGTCCGGCCCCGTCGTCAGCGCGCCCGGCCGCAGGTTTTGCGCCAGCACATCGCTCCACAACGCAATGCCCGGCCCGGCAATTTCCTGCCGTGGGGCGGCAATGAACTCCGGCACGTTCAAGTCGGTGGGCCGCTTGAGATAATCCGAATAGGCTGCAACGACGACATGTTCAAGCCCGTCGCCGAGCAATGGCTGCATGTGTGCGAGCAGATCCTGCGGAACGAACGCCGTGGTCGCGCCGGTATCGTGCACATAATGGCGCAGCTCGTTGGTGAGGTTCATCGGGTTGACCGGAACCACCACTGCATTGGCACGCAAGATGCCGTAATAGGCCAGTATGAATTGTGGACTGTTCTGCATGTACAGCAGAACCCGGTCACCTTTACTGACCTTGCATTCCTGTTCCAGATACCCGGCGATCCGTTCAGTTTCGTCCTTGAACTCGGCGAAAGTAATCGGCGTATCGAAGAAAATAATGTAGGGTTTATCCGGATAGCGCGCCGCTGATACTTCGACATTGAAGTACAGATTGGTTTCCGGCACTGTCAGGTGCCGCGGCTGGTTGATCGGCCAAAAGGCCAGGTGACGATCGGACATCGATAATCCTAGAAACGGCAATTGGACAAGTAAGAGCGCAGGTTTTTCCAGCATTCTGGCGAGGCAGGAAAACGCCGCAGATTGCATTATGCAACGTTGAGCGAAACCTGTGGCCCTGGAGGGCAGAAATGTCCGCTGCGGCGGCCCCGCCGCCAGGGAACCCGGACAATGAACAGTCGTGCCGGTTGGGCTTCCTCCTGGCAGGCGAACTGCTTTACCGTAAACTCAATGCATCTATGAATTGCTGAAACCCGGAAGCAGAGAACCGCCGCTTCCGGGATATCTGCCATACCTTACTTCTTCAATTCCATGTAGCGCGACAGCTCCAGTTTTGCAATTGCATTGCGATGCACTTCGTCCGGGCCGTCTGCGATACGCAAGGTGCGTGAACTTGCGTAGGCCTGTGCCAGACCGAAGTCGGTGGTGACGCCGCCGCCGCCGTGCGCCTGGATTGCCCAGTCGATGACCTGGCATGCCATGTTCGGTGCCGCCACCTTGATCATCGCGATTTCCTTCGCCGCCGCCTTGTTGCCGACAGTATCCATCATGTGTGCGGCATTGAGTACCAGGAAACGTGCCTGATCGATCAAGATACGTGAATTCGCAATCCGCTCCCGTGTGACCCCCTGATCCGCGACCGGCCGGCCGAAGGCGACGCGATTGAGCGAGCGCTTGCACATTTTTTCAAGCGCGCGTTCGGCCTTGCCGATCAGACGCATGCAATGGTGGATACGGCCGGGCCCGAGGCGGCCCTGCGCAATTTCAAAGCCGCGTCCTTCACCCAGCAGAATGTTGCTGGCGGGGACTCGGACATTTTCAAACCGTACTTCGGCATGCCCGTGCGGCGCATCGTCATATCCGAATACCGGCAGATGGCGCAACACTGTCACACCCGGTGTATCCATCGGAACCAGAATCATCGATTGCTGGCGATGGCGATTGCTGTTTTGCGGATCGCTCTTGCCCATGAAAATCAGGATCTTGCAGCGCGGGTCGTTGGCGCCGGAGGTCCACCATTTCTGGCCGTTGATCACATAATCATCACCATCGCGCTCGATGCGTGCCTCGATATTGGTGGCATCCGAAGAAGCGACATCCGGTTCGGTCATTGCGAACGCCGAGCGAATTTTTCCTTCAAGCAAAGGCTTAAGCCATTTTTCCTTGTGCTCGTCGCTACCGTAACGCACGATGGTTTCCATGTTGCCGGTGTCCGGCGCGGAACAATTCATTGCTTCCGGGCCGATATGCGAACGCCCCATGATTTCGCACAACGGTGCATATTCCAGATTGGTCAGTCCGGCGCCGAGTTTCGATTCCGGCAGAAACAGATTCCACAGGCCGGCTGCACGCGCCTTTTCCTTCAACTCTTCGACGATCCTGGTCGGCACCCATGGGTTGCCGCTCTTGCGCGCCGCATCCATTTCCGCCTCGAAGATCGGCTCGGACGGATAGACATGTTCATCCATGAATGCGGTAACGCGTTTTTGCAGGTCCTTGACCTTGTCGGAATAAGTGAAATCCATTTGCTGTCCTTGGTTAGGTTTTACGTAACAGGCGAATGCGAATTACGTGGGGATCAATGAGAGTGTGCTTCGATGCGCTCTACCAGTTGCCATGCCTGTTCCGCGAGCGGACGCGTCCGCTTGCCGGTCTCCACTGCATCGGCGCTGGCGGCGTTGCCAAGCAATGCGCGCTTGGTAATGCCCTGCAAAATACCGACCAGGCGGAACATGTTGAACACCATATAGTATTCCCAGTCGGCTTTTGAAATCTCGCTGCGTCCGGTACGGCGACAGTAGGCTGCAACGTATTCTTCTTCGGTGGGAATGCCGAGCTCTTTAACCGGCGCGCCGGCCAGGCCGCGCGATGGACCAGCCGGCATGCGCCATGTCATGCAGTGATAAGCGAAGTCGGCCAGTGGATGGCCCAGGGTCGACAGTTCCCAATCGAGTACCGCCAGAATGCGCGGCTCGGTCGGATGAAAAATCACATTGTCGATGCGGAAGTCGCCGTGGACGATGCGGGTTTCATCTGCTGCAGGGATATTTTTCGGCAGCCACTCGATCAGGTTTTCGACCGCCTCGATGCGCTCGGTTTCCGACGCGCGATACTGCTTGGTCCAGCGCGCCACCTGGCGTTCCAGGTAATTGCCCGGCTTGCCGTAACTGCCGAGGCCTACCGCTTCATAGTCGACCTGATGCAGCGCCGCGATCACGCGATTCATTTCATCGAACAATGCGGCGCGTTCGGCCGGCTCGAATCCCGGCAGAGCCGAATTCCACAGAATGCGGCCCTGCACATAGTCCAT
>JAKFFO010000114.1:0-13447 GCA_036675035.1 Oxalobacteraceae bacterium | reverse complement strand
CATCGGGCGCGCTCGACTGTGCTTCGCGCAATATGTACCACTCTGCGAACCAGGCGATATGGCCAAGCTCCCACAAGGGCGGATTAACGATATCGAGGATCGGCACCTGCTCCGGCGCATCCAGCCCCGCCGCCGCAAAGCAATCGAACAAGCCGAGCGTATAATCACGCGCATCCTGCAGGGCAACTGCGAGATCACCCGGCGTAGCCACGCGAAAAGAAGAATTCATCGCGATCATCGAACCAGTTTTAGAATCAGGGGCACGGAAATTTCCTTGGTCAAACCACATATCGCTATTATCAGTCCGGCGCTGGCAAATGCCAACAACGGCAATTGGCAAACTGCAAGCCGATGGAAGCGCTTTCTTCAACGGAAATATCGGGTAACGATTGCCCTTCAGTGGGATGGCGCGCCGGTCGATGTGCTGATCGCACTGCATGCGCGCCGATCGGCCGAATCGATTGCCGCTTTTGCGAAACATCGCCCTTCCAACGCGCTGATTGTCGTGCTGACCGGCACCGATTTATACCGGGACGTGAAAACCGACCCGAGCGCACAACGTTCGCTGCGGCTTGCCAGTCATCTGGTGGTGCTGCAAGGGGCAGGTTTGAATGCGTTAAACCCGGACCTGCAGGCCAAGGCCAGCGTGGTCCATCAATCATCGCGACCGCTGAAGCCGGCGGTCCGGCCTCCGTCGGCAAGATACTTCGACGTCGTCATGATCGGCCATCTGCGCGACGAAAAAGACCCGCTCACATTCATGCGCGCAGCGGCGCTGGTATCGTCCAGCGATATACGGATGATCCATGTCGGCGGCGCGACCGACTCGACGCTGGGCGAACAGGCCGAACTGACGCAATCTTCTCAATCCCGCTACCGATGGCTCGGCAACCTGCCGCATGCGTCGACACGGCAACTGCTGAAGAACAGCAAACTGATGGTGATTGCATCGAAAATGGAAGGCGGCGCCAACGTGATCATCGAAGCCGTCACCAGCGGCGTGCCGGTGCTGGCGAGCGATATTGCGGGCAATCGCGGGATGCTGGGCGAAGACTATGCGGGATATTTTCCGGTCGGCGACAGCACCGCACTTGCACGCCTGATCGAGCGCGCAAGATTGGATTCCTCCTTCCTTGCGAAATTGCACGAGCAGTGTACGGCGCGCGCGCCGCTTTTTCTTCCTGAACGGGAAAAAGCAGCGGTGCTCCAGTTGGTGGATAATGCCCTCAACCCAATTTAGGAATTTTTCATGAATGCTCCGGCTGATCTGCAAGTAAAACTGACTTCCTTTTCGCATGGCGGCGGCTGCGGCTGCAAGATCGCACCCGGCGTACTGGCCGAGATCCTGAAAAAATCGAGCGGCTTCCCAGTGCCGAAGGAGTTGATGGTCGGTATCGAAACGGCGGACGATGCCGCCGTCTACAAGCTCAACGACGAGCAGGCGTTGATCGCCACCACCGACTTTTTCATGCCGATCGTGGACGACCCATACGACTTCGGCCGCATCGCAGCGACCAATGCGATCTCCGATGTATACGCGATGGGCGGTACGCCGATCATGGCATTGGCGCTGGTCGGCATGCCGATCAACAAGCTGCCGGTCGAAGTGATCGGGGAAATCATCAAGGGCGGCGAATCGATTTGCGCAGAAGCGGGCATTCCGATTGCGGGCGGCCACACCATCGATTCGGTAGAGCCGATTTACGGGCTGGTCGTGCTCGGCCTGGTGCATCCATCGAAAGTAAAACGCAACGCCGATGCCAGGGCCGGCGACAAGCTGATCCTCGGCAAGCCGCTGGGGGTCGGCATCCTGTCGGCGGCATTGAAGAAGGATTTGCTCGATGCTGCCGGTTATACGGCAATGATCGAGAACACCACCAAGCTCAACAAGCCGGGCAAGGCCCTGTCCCAGCTTGCAGACGTGCACGCATTGACCGACGTGACCGGCTTCGGCTTGCTCGGCCACTTGCTTGAACTCGCGCGTGGCGCCGGATTGACTGCCCGACTGCGCATGGCGGACATTCCATTGCTGCCCGGCGTGCACCAGCTTGCCGGAAACGGCTGCATCACAGGCGCATCCGCTCGCAACTGGGCCGGCTACGGCCACGATGTCGAATTG
Organism: Oxalobacteraceae bacterium; assembly: GCA_036675035.1. Taxonomy (GTDB): domain Bacteria; phylum Pseudomonadota; class Gammaproteobacteria; order Burkholderiales; family Burkholderiaceae_D; genus MESE01. The sequence continues at coordinate 11,328 of JAKFFO010000114.1, read as the reverse complement.
GAAAATGCGGTTACGCCGATACAGCAGATGCTTCTGACGGACCCGCAGACTTCCGGCGGCTTGCTGGTGTCATGTGCGCCTGGAGCGGTGGACGAGGTGCTGGCGCTGTTCAGGCGCGAAGGATTCGAAGATGCGGCCGTGATCGGTGAAATGGTTGAAGGCCCGGCCAAGATAGCGGTTGCGGCCTGATGGCGCCAGCCGCGCAGCTATGTCGGCGTTGCTCTTGCTGATTCAGCTAGAGCGCGCCAGTCGAATGCCGCTGAACTGCCAGCGCGCATGCGCTGGAAAAAAATTGCGGTAGGTAGCCCGGCTGTGGCCGGCCGGCGTGATACATGATGAGCCGCGCAACACGTACTGGTTGACCATGAACTTGCCGTTGTATTCCCCGATGGCGCCTTCTGCTGTCGCATATCCCGGATAAGGCGCGTAACTGCTGCTGGTCCATTGCCAACAGGCGCCGAATAATTGCGCCGGCCCGAAAGCATGGTTTGCGTGCAGTGGCTGCGGATGCAGGCTTCCCTTCGCCAAAGCAGGAACACCGGCGGCTGCATGCTCCCATTCCGCTTCGGTCGGCAGCCGTGCACCGGCCCAGCGTGCATAGGCATCCGCTTCGTAAAAAGATAGATGGATCGCTGGCCGGTATGGATCGAGCGCCTGCAAGCCGTGCAATGTAAATTCCTGCCATCCCGAATCGGCGGCAATACCGGCGCGCTGCCAGTAAAGTGGATGTGCAATTTGATTGGCGACGACCCAGTCCCAGCCTTCGGAGAGCCAGCAGGCCGGGTCCCGATAACCGCCGGCGTCGACAAATGCGAGGAATTCTGCATTGGTTACCAATCTTGACGCCAATGCAAATTTTTCGACGAACTGGCGGTGGCGCGGTATTTCATTGTCGAAGTAAAAGCCGCGACCGGGATGACCGACCTCGACCACGCCGGCATTGAACGCATGCCATGTCATTGGCGTGGCAGGTGATCCGCCATCAAGCGCCGCGTTTGAGAATGCCGGCTTCAGAGGATTCATCGACAACAGATGTTTTACATCGGTCAGGATCAGCTCCTGGTGCTGTTGCTCATGTTGAAGTCCGAGTTCGATCAGCGATGCCAGTTCTGCAAACGATACACTGCCAGCCATCTTGACCAACGTCCGATCCATGCGCGCGTCAATTGCGTGACGATATGCCAGCACTTCATCGAATGACGGCCGCGTCAGCATGCCGCGCGCGGCACGCGCATGTTTTTCCCCGATACCGTTGTAATACGAATTGAACAGCATCCGGAACGCCGGATGATGCGGTTTGAAATTTGCTTCGAATCGCTCCAGGATAAAGGTCTCGAAAAACCAGGTCGTATGCGCCATATGCCATTTGACCGGACTGGCATCTGGCATCGATTGCACGCAGCAATCTTCTTCGGACAGGAATTCGGAAAGGCTCACCGTTCGCCTGCGAACGGCATTGTATTCCGCCAGCAATACCTCGACGCAAGGGCGGGTACTCAATGCGGTATCGGTATTCATTTCGCGTTCTTTCCGTAAAGGTCCAAATGAAAAGATAACGGTCGCGGCCGCTTTCGATTTGGGCGATCGCAAACAACCGGCTATCGATTCATCTCGGATATGTGTACCGATGCCAACGGGTACCGCCGATACATCGGGCGCCAGTGCGCCGACTCGAAGATATTTCGCTAAATGACGATACCGGCAATTGCGGGAATGTAACTACGAGACTCAGGCCGCTCTGGCATGGCATACCATGAACCATTCTTGCGGATCGGTCCATGTCTGGATGTTTCCAAAACCGGCTTCTTTCAGCAAATCGAGAAATTGCTTCTGCGTGTACTTATAACTGTTTTCCGTGTGGATACGTTCACCGCGCTCAAAGCGGCGCTGGCCGCCCGGCCACCGAACCGTGTGCCCGGTCCTGGCTTCGAGATGCATTTCTATTCGACTTGATGCGGCGTCAAAAAATCCGCGATGCTGCCAGTTGCGCACGTCGAAATCCGAGCCCAGGAGATGATTCAGATGTTGCAGCAGATTGAGATTGAAACAGGCGGTTACGCCGAGCGGATCGTCATAGGCGGCGTCGAGAATCGCCTTGTCCTTAACCAGGTCCACGCCGATCAACAATCCGCCATCGTTGCTGCCGTCTACAACACATGCGCCACGCACTCTTTGCAGGAACGAGAACGCTTCCGGCGGCGTGAAATTACCGATCGAGGAGCCGGGATAAAAGAACAGGCGGCTATCCGTTCGAACTGCGTCCGGCAAATCCAGCCTGGATGAAAAATCCATTCCGATGGCAGTCATTTCGATTTGCGGAAACTGTTGCTGCAGGCGGGCAACTGCTTCATGCATGAAATCAACGGATATGTCGACAGGTACATATTGTTGCGGCTGCAGCACCATAAAAAAGCGCGCCGCCTTTGCACAATTGCCTGCACCAAGATCGATCAGCGTCACGCCACGGCCGATCGATTGCGCAATTGCCGATGCATGCCTTTCGAAAATCGCCGCTTCGGTGCGCGTCGGATAATATTCCGGGAGTTCGCAGATCGCTTCGAACAACCGGGAACCTAATGCATCGTAAAGATATTTGGGAGAGGTAAACGGAAGCGGCGCGGTAAGGCCGGCAATCAGCTCGTCGCGAATCGTATTTTGCTCTTGCCGCGCACGCTGGATGAACTGAGCCAATTCCGTATTCCTATTTCAACAGTTCCAGGATCGGCGCCCGCATTTTCGGGTCATCCCAATTTGCGTCGCCGACCAATTGAAAGCGCAGCATCCCGCTCTTGTCGACCAGGAAAGTCGCCGGCAGTATCCGCACCCGCCATGCTTTCATTACCTCGAAATCCGCATCGCGTAACACGGTAAAGTCGACTGGTATGCGCTCCAGGAACTGTTTGATGCGCGGTTTTCCTTCGCCGATGTTTACTGCCAGTATCCGGAAATTCTTGTCGTTCAGTTGCCGATGCAGGCGATTCAGCGATGGCATCTCGTCGCGGCATGGTTCGCACCAGGTGGCCCAAAAATTTACCAGTACCACTTTGCCCTTGAAACTCGCCAAATCGATCGGTTGACCGTCCAGATCGGTCAGAACCAGCGGCAACGGGGTCTGCCCGCCCGGCGTCGAAAACTTTTTCCAGTTCGACTCGCCCAACACCGGACTGGAAAAGAGCATGCCGAGGATAGCCATGCCCAAAACTTTCCGCAGCTTGTGCATCGAATCCATTTCCGGTCTGCCCGATCTGCAACGAAGAATCAATAAAAGCATAAATCAGCTCATGCGGCAACGGGCTTACGCAGTCACCTCGCGCGCCGTGATCCTGTAAATAAAATTTTCCGGGTCAAGACTATCCATTCGCGCAATCCTGCCCTGTTCGCTCACTTCCGCGTTCGGATACATGAAATAGCCGATCTTGCCCTTGGCCGACTGTGGCAACTGCACGTCATGTGCATAGTTGAGCGCCAGCCAGTTCATTTCCCATGAGCCGAACAGCCGCTTGCGTGCGGCTTCGACTTTTACATCGTTGAGCGGTAATCCACCACCTTCTTCCAGCACGACTTTGCGTACATCTGCGGGATCGACCGGCACCCACCCGATGCCGGCAAGGTAAAACTCGGCACGGCAATGCTGCGCTTTGGTGATGTCGCCCGATTTTCCGAGGGATTTGTAACCAAGACGCGAATCCGCAACGCGGATACCGTAGACGTCGCGTGCCGGTACGCCGGCCGCACGGGCCAGTCCGACGAACAATGCATTCAGATCGCCGCATTTGCCGCCGAGATTTCCGGTTTCCAGCATGGACTTGATGTCGCCGACGCCGCATCCGCGCACCTTCGGATCACGGTGCGTGTTATCGACAATCCAATCGTATATCGCACGCGATTTTTCGAGGTCTGTCGTCACGTGTTTGGTAATCTCCAGGGCGGTCTTGCCGACGATGCCGTCGGTCGGCAACAAGTCCGTCGGCTCCAGGTATTTTTTCAGTTCGGCCTGGTCGGGCTTCGCAGCGGTTGCCACTGTGTTGAAGTTGACCGACCGGTCACGCGTCGAAAAGCGCGATGTCATCTCCACAGCCGGCCTCACATTGCCGGTGAACTCCGCCATCAGAATGCCGGCGCCGTATTTCGCGTCCTGGACGATGCGTGCGTTCGCGCCATCCGCCTTGAAGGAATTTCCCAGCACCCTTTGATAATCGGTATTGACGGTTGGAACAGGAAGCCAGATGTTGGCCGGACCGGTAGCATTCAATTCGACGCGGGTCGTGACTTCGAAAGTACGCCACTTTTCTCCGGTCGCGTTGCCGAACGGCGCAATCGATGTTGCGGACAATGCCGCAGTGGCTTTCATAAATGAACGACGATCCATATTTCCTCTCGATAATCAAACGTAGTCCGCGCACTGATATGCGCATTGGTACGCACATTGTTTCGATATTGCATGCGGGTCTTCCGATCATGCCGCCCCTGCGGCACACCGGGACATCCACTAAACTAGCGAAGTTTAGCGCATTCCGCCGAATCTTTTTTCATGCGGATAATTTCCGAACATGAGACAAGCATCAATGCGTTGGTTCAACTGCCCGGATAAATTTCAAAGCAGCTATTAACAGGATTTTCCATTCGCGCATGTGCCGACAGAAATCAAGTCACATTAAAACCCAGAAACCACATGGAAACAGCCATCGCGCTGCGGCACCCCGCTCCCGCACTTGAATGCCGTGCGATACACAAATCCTACGGAAGCACACGTGTAGTCCTGAACCGTCTCGACTTCATGCTCGCGCCGGGAGAATATGTGGCAATCATGGGCGACTCGGGCGTCGGAAAATCGACCCTGCTGAACTTGATTGCCGGGCTGGATGCAGCCGACAGCGGAGAGATACTGATCGACGGTGCGCGGATTTCGTCGCTCGACGACGATGCGGCGACCCGTCTTCGGCGCGAAAAGCTCGGTTTCGTCTTCCAGGCATTTCACATATTGCCGCACATGACAGTCAACCAGAACATCGCGTTGCCTTTATTGCTGAACGGCCTCCCGCTGGACCGCGCCGCTCAAATCGAGGCAGCGGTCGGTTTGCAGGGCCGCGGCGGTGACTTCCCGCGCCAGTTGTCCGGCGGCGAATTGCAGCGGGTTGCCATCGCGCGTGCACTGGTGCATCGCCCGAGCCTGATACTGGCCGATGAGCCGACCGGCAATCTCGATCCGGACACCGCGCATGAGGTTCTAATGCTGCTGCGTAATGAAATCAAGGACAACGGCGCATCCGGCATCATCGTTACCCATTCGCATGCAGCGGCGGCGACCGCCGATCGGGTGCTGGAGCTGACCCGGAACGAGCTGCATTCGATTCAGGCAAGCCAGGCCGGATGAAGCATATCCCGGCCCGCTGGCTGATTCACCGCTGGCTCCTTGCCGGCGAATGGCGCGCCCATCCGGTGCGCGCAATGCTGGCGGTCGGCGCCATCGCAGTCGGGGTCGCACTGGGTTTTGCAATCCACCTGATCAACAGCGCTGCGTTCAATGAATTTTCTGCGGCGGTAAAAACCCTGTCCGGCTTGTCCGATCTGCAGGTGCGCGCAACGCAACCCACATTCGACGAAGCGTTTTATCCGGTACTTGCCGAGCGTGCCGGCGTTGCGCTGGCCAGTCCGGTACTGGAAATCGACGCCGCGGTTCCCGGCGCGGAAGGTGCGTTGAAGATACTCGGGATCGATGCCTTTCGCGCCGCGGCAATCGCGCCGGACCTGCTCGGCGTGCCTGCCGAAGACAGGCCCTTCGATACGCTGGCGGATGACGCGATCTTCCTGTCGCCGGCAGCGATGGAGTGGCTGGACGTGCGGCAAGGCGATTCGTTGCAGCTGCGTTCGAGCACGCAGACCGTAGCGTTGCGGGTGGCCGGCGGCATAGTGCGCGCGCGCCCGGGCCAGCGCATTGCGGTAATGGATATCGGCGCCGCACAGTGGCGATTCGATCGAATCGGTGAATTGTCGCGGATCGAACTGACGCTGAACGACGGCGTCAGTCGGGACTCGTTCCGCGCCGACCTCGAAGCCGAGATGGCCGGCAAGCTGCTGGTGACGCAAACCGAAGACCAGGAAGCGCGCACCGCCAATATGTCGCGCGCGTACCGCGTCAACCTGAATGTACTCGCGCTGGTCGCGCTGTTCACCGGCGCGTTCCTGGTGTTTTCGACCCAGGCGCTGTCGGTCATCCGGCGCCGGCAGCAGTTTGCGCTGCTGCGCATAGCCGGATTGACGCGCAGGCGTCTTCTGGGACAGATACTGCTCGAAGGGGCAATTCTCGGGATGGCCGGTTCGCTTGCAGGGCTGGCTCTCGGTTACGCAATCGCTGCCGCGGCGCTGCAGCTTTTCGGCGGAGATCTCGGCGGCGGCTATTTCCCTGGCGTCAAACCATCGGTGCAGTTCAGCCCGGTTGCCGCCATCGCATTCTTCGTGATCGGATCGGTCATTGCACTGTTGGGCAGCGCCAGCCCGGCATCGGAAGCGGCACGCGCCAAACCCGCACCTGCGCTCAAGTCGGGGAGCGAAGACGCAGCGCTCACGCGGTTGTCGAGGCCGTGGCCCGCCCTTGCCTGCCTCGCAATCGGTGCGTTGCTCACCCGATTGCCGCCGATCCTGGATCTGCCGATCTTCGGCTATCTGGCTGTCGCGTTATTGCTGATCGGCGCGATTGCGCTGATGCCGCGTGTTGCGGCACTGCTGTTTTCCGCTGCGGCCCGATATGCGTCCGGCACTCTTTCGACGATGACGCTTGCCCGGCTCGCAAACGCGCCGAATCAGGCATCGGTCGCGTTGGGCGGTGTGCTGTCCAGCTTCAGCCTGATGGTCGCGATGGCAATCATGGTGGCCAGTTTCCGGGAGTCGGTCGATGCGTGGCTTACACAGGTGCTGCCCGCTGATCTGTACATCGAATCGGCTGAAAGCGGCAATACCGGCGCGCTCGGTCCGGCCCAGCAACGGATGATTGCTGCGGCCCCCGGCATCGCAGCCGTGGATTTCCGCCGGTCGATGCAACTGACGCTCGATCCGGCCCGGCCGGCCGTCGCGTTGATCGCACGGCCGATCGACGCATCCGATCCGGCCGGATCGCTGCCAGTCACGGGCCGCACGCTGGATGGAGGCGAATTGCCAGCCGACGCATTGCCGATCTGGGTTTCGGAAGCGATGGTCGACCTGTATGGCTACACGGTCGGGAAACGCGTGACGATACCGATCGGCGGCAATCGCCATGAATTTATTGTCGCGGGAATCTGGCGCGATTATGCACGGCAGTTCGGTGCGATACAGATGCGTCTGGTCGACTACCGGCGACTTTCCGGCGACGAGGATATCAATGACGCCGCCTTGAAGTTGCGGCCAGGCGTCACCGCTGAATCGGCAACGGCCGCCTTGAAGGATTTGCCTTTCGGCGATGCGCTGGCATTTTCTCAACCCGACGAAATTCGTGACCTGAGCCTGAAGATATTCGATCGCAGTTTTGCAGTGACCTACCTGCTGGAGGCGATTGCGATCATTATCGGATTGTTCGGTATTGCCGCCACCTTTTCCGCGCAGACGCTGGCGCGGGCGAAGGAATTCGGCATGCTGCGCCATATCGGAGTGACGCGTGGACAAATTCTGGCGATGCTGGGGTTGGAAGGCGGATTGTTGACGGCAATCGGCATCGCGGTCGGATTCGTGCTCGGATGGTGCATCAGCCTTATTCTGGTGTTCATCGTCAATCCGCAGTCGTTTCACTGGACGATGGAGTTGCATATGCCGTGGGGGTTGCTGGGTTCTGTTGCGTTGGCGTTGCTTGTGTCGGCGGCGCTGACGGCGTTGGTGGCCGGGAGGTTTGCGGTGTCGGGAGATGCGGTTCGGGCGGTCAGGGAGGATTGGTGATGGGTACTGGTATTTTTCTGCGTTTTAGAAGAAACATTTTCCTTTGGCTTGATACGTTATCGCTTCGTAGTGGCTTGCCGGGGGTAGCCCGGCGGCTACTTACTTTCTTTGCTTCGCCAAAGAAAGTAAGCAAAGAAAGGCGACCGCAAGACGCTGCCCTTCGGGTGCCCGATGAAGGGACTGATGAAACGGGAAACGAAATGAACTCGCTGCGCTCAAACATATTTCGTTTCTTACCCGTTTCATCAGTCCCTTCATCGACAGCGTCCCAAGCGGGGGAAAGCCAAACCCTGCCAGTGCTATATTCGCGGGGAAAGAATCAAACAGCGTGTATGCGAGCACCGTTTGATCGTATTGGCGCACTCGCGGCGGCAACGCTTCTGTCATTGAATCTGTTCTCTGTATCCGCATTTGCGGCACCTCCGAAGTTCGCACAAGTAACCCCCGACAAACCGATCACCTTTCCGCATGACTTCGGCGCGCATCCCGACTTCCGCACCGAGTGGTGGTATGCGACCGGCTGGCTGGAGACGCCGGACGGCAAGCCGCTTGGCTTCCAGGTGACGTTCTTTCGCTCCGCGACCGAACACGACGCGGCGAATCCGAGCCGGTTTGCGCCGAAGCAGCTGATCATTGCACATGCCGCGCTGTCCGATCCGGCTGTCGGCAAACTGCTGCATGATCAGAAGAGCGCGCGCGCAGGCTTCGGACTGGCTTATTCGAAACAGGGCAATACCGATATCAAGCTGGACCACTGGCGCATGCTACGAAATCCCGACGGAAGCTATCAGGTCACCATACCGGCCCGCGACTTTACATTGACCTTGTCGCTGACACCATCGCAGCCACCGATGTTGCAAGGTGAAAGCGGTTTCTCACGCAAAGGGCCGCGGCCGGAACAGGCCAGCTACTATTACAGCGAGCCGCATTTGCAGGTTGCAGGTACGATCAAGCGCGACGGCAAGCCGGTGGCGGTTACCGGAAGTGCCTGGCTCGATCATGAATGGTCGACCAGCGTGCTGGATGCCGATGCAGCCGGATGGGACTGGATCGGCGCCAACCTCGACGATGGCTCCGCATTGATGGCGTTCCGGATCCGCAGCAGGAACGGTGATAAGCTGTGGGCGCATGCGGCACTGCGCGATGCTACCGGACGTGTAACGCAGTTCGGCCCGCACGACGTTCGATTTTCCGCGGTGCGCAGTTGGACCTCTCCACGAACTCAGGCCACTTATCCGGTAGAAATGACACTTCATACCGGAAAAATCGATTGGCAAATCATTCCATTGCAGGATGACCAGGAGCTCGATTCGCGGCAATCGACCGGCGCGGTGTATTGGGAAGGCGCTGTGCGCATTACCCGCGACGGGCAAGCCGCCGGCCGGGGCTATCTCGAAATGACCGGCTATGTGAAACCACTCAAACTATGACCGCAACAATCTCCAGAACGCCGCAAAAAGCCGGTTTGGCGACACTGGCCGGCCTGCTTCCGTTCCTGAAACCGTACCGGCGTCAATTCGCCCTGGCGGGTATTGCGTTGCTGGTGGCCGCTGGCGCAACGCTCGCGGTGCCGTATGCATTCAAGCAGATGATCGATCTCGGGTTCGGTGCTGCCGGTTCTACCAGCACCGCCCATATCAACATGTACTTCATCGCACTGTTCGCGGTTGCGTGCATATTGGCGCTCGCCACCGCGGCGCGCTTTTACATGGTGTCCTGGCTCGGCGAACGGGTGACTGCGGACATTCGAAGCGCCGTGTATTCGCACGTCGTTACACAGAGTCCGCAGTTTTTCGAAACCGCGCAAACCGGCGAAGTGCTGTCACGGCTAACCACCGACACGACGTTGATCCAGGCCGTCGTCGGCACCAGCATTTCGATGGCTTTGCGGAATATGCTGCTGTTCATCGGCGGCATGGTGATGCTGTTCGTCACCAGTATCAAGCTGTCATCGATCATCCTGGTGATGTTGCTGGTGGTGGTGTTTCCGATCGTGTTGTTCGGCCGACGCGTGCGCAGGCTGTCGCGCGATTCGCAAGACCGGATTGCCGATGCATCCGCGCTGGCCGGCGAGATCCTGAATGCGATGCCGACCGTGCAGGCATTCACGCATGAAACCATCGAAGCCAGGCGGTTCGGATCTTCGGTTGAAAATGCGTTCAAGACCGCGATGCAACGGATTCGCGCACGCGCATTGCTGACCCTGGTAGCGATCCTGCTGGTGTTCGGCGCAATCGTTTTCGTGCTGTGGCTCGGTGCGCATGCGGTGATCCAGGGCGCAATGACCGGCGGCGAACTCGGCCAATTCATTCTGTATGCCGTCATCGTTGCCGGTGCGATCGGCGCCCTGTCCGAAGTTCTCGGCGAAGCGCAACGCGCCGCAGGCGCAACCGAACGCCTGCTGGAATTGCTGAAAGAGAGTTCGCCGATCCAGTCGCCATCGTCGCCGAAAACCCTGCCGCCGCGGACCGAAGCAGGCGCAGCACTATCGTTGAACAATGTCGGCTTCCACTACCCTTCCCGGCCGCAGTCGGATGCACTGTCGAACCTGTCGATCGAAATCGCACCGGGCGAAACCGTCGCAATCGTCGGGCCCTCGGGTGCAGGCAAGACGACCTTGTTTCAACTCCTGCTTCGTTTCTACGATCCGCAGCAAGGCTGGATCGGACTGGACGGCATCGACATCCGGCAGCTCGAACTGCATGCATTGCGCACTGCGATCGGCGTGGTGCCGCAGGACACGATCGTTTTTTCAGAAAATGCGATGGAAAACATTCGCTACGGCCGCGCCGGAGCGAGCGATGCAGAAGTGATTGCGGCGGCGAAGATGGCGGCGGCACATGAATTCATCGAGCGATTGCCGGAAGGCTATCGGTCCTTTCTTGGCGAGCGCGGCGTGCGGCTCTCCGGCGGGCAGCGTCAGCGCATCGCGATTGCGCGCGCATTGCTGAAGAATCCGCCGCTGCTGTTGCTGGATGAAGCGACCAGTGCACTGGATGCAGAGTCGGAACGTCTGGTGCAAAGCGCATTGGAAGCGGCGATGGTCGGGCGTACCACGCTCGTGATTGCGCATCGGCTGGCGACGGTGCAGCGGGCTGACCGGATTATCGTGATGGAGCATGGGCGGATTGTGGAAATGGGGACGCATGCGGAGCTGGTGGCGAAGGGTAGGTTGTATGCGAGTCTGGCGGCGCTGCAGTTTAATTTGGCTTGATGTGGATAACTATTAGAAATCTATCAAACAAAAGTTTTAATTCGAGATGCATCTTCTTCAAGATACGCTTATCCGTCGTTGATGGTTGCCGGGGGTAGCCCGGCGGCTACTCACTTTTCTTGTCTCGCCAAGAAAAGTAAGCAAAAGAAGGCGACCGCACAGCCGCTGCCCTTCGGGTTCCCAACAAAGTACCGGCTAAAACGGGAAAC